>NZ_JBEZCZ010000098.1:0-1085 GCF_040647875.1 Micromonospora sp. NPDC049230 | reverse complement strand
GGCGGTGCCGGGCAGGGAGGCCACCGCCCAGTCGTAGAGTCGCGGTCCTTTGGCACCGGCGCCGCAGCTGCGACGCTTCCAGGCCAGGGCCGGTGTGTTGGCGGCGAGGACGTCCGGGCGGGAGTTGCCCACCGTGGTCGGGACCCGCTGGTTGCGGGGCACGGCCAGGACGTAACCGAAGCGCTGCTGCAGCCAGGTCCGGAACTTCGAGTCCTGCCCGTATGCCTCGTCCGCGGTGACCCACCTTGCTGGCAGTCCGGCGGTGATGGGGCGTTCGAGCATCCGCAGGCCCAGTGCGGGTTTCGTGGCGAACCCAACGCCGGCCGCGATGCCGGCCTCCTCACGGCGGGCGAGGTTGTCGCACCAGCCGCGGGGCAGATACAGCTCCCGGTCGATCAGCGTGCGCCCGGCTGGGCTGGCATAGGCCAGGAACACCCCGAGCTGGCAGTTCTCCGTCCGCCCGGCCGTGCCCGAGTACTGACGCTGCACCCCGGCCGACTTGATGCCCTTCTTCAGGAATCCTGTCTCGTCGACGATCAGCACCCCGTCGTCGTCACCGAGATGCTCGGACACGTAGGCAAACAGATCGTCGCGAACAGCGTCCGGGTTCCACGCTGACTTGTTGAGCAGCCGTTGCATCCGGTCCGGCATGGTGTCGCCGGCGGCCTCGGCCAGGGTCCAGCCGTTCTTACTCGCCAGCGGCGACAGCAACCCGACCAGATAACTCAGCGCCTGCCGGCGCGGCTCGGCACGCCCGAACCGGTGCGCGAATCGCGCCAGCAGATCATCCAGACCCGCCCGCCAGCCCACAATCTCATCGATCAACACAAACACGGAAGCCTGCCCGCTACACGACTAGCCCCAATGGACAGACGGTGCGACCACACAACCTAACCACCGAATAACATCGACATTCGCAGCTAGACGGCAGACTCACCTACGACTTCGATCACGCCGGTTACCAGCCAAAACTCCAGACCAGGCAACTGCGGCGGGGCTGTCTCGCTAACGGTGTTTCCGGCGATCTTGGTTAGTAGGTTTCAGCGGCTGGGAAGCGGTCGCTGAAGGTGATGGCGAAGGCGTTC
>NZ_JBEZCZ010000097.1:0-1185 GCF_040647875.1 Micromonospora sp. NPDC049230 | reverse complement strand
CGCTACAGAGGTTGAAAGGCTGACGTCCGTCGGCGTGTCGGCGTGATCTGGGGCGATGGGTTCGGTAGGCCGGAGGTATGAGGTATCCGGCTGGTGGTGGCATGAACGCGGCAGCCCGGGTCCGGCGTGAGAAGGTTCGGATCCAGGCCGCGAGCATGTTCGAGGAGTCCGTACCGACCGCGCAGATCGCTTCTGAGCTGCGGGTTTCCGAGAAGTCGGTGCGTCTGTGGCGGCGGCAGTGGACTGCTGGCGGAACGGAGGCGCTGGCGTCGGCCGGGCCGGGTGGCTCGGACTGCAAACTCTCCGTTGAGCAGCGCAAACAGCTGGCTGAGATGCTCGATGAAGGTCCGATCGTGCACGGCTGGGACGATGCCCGCTGGACTCTGGCGCGGGTGGCGGAGGTGATCGAGCGCCGTTTCGGCGTCTCCTACACGCTGCGTGGGGTGTCCTATCTGCTGCATCGCATCGGGTACAGCCAGCAGGTTCCCACTCGTCGGGCGATCGAACGTGATCCGGAAGCGATCGCTGGCTGGCATCGCGGGCGGTGGCCGTCGGTAAGAGGTTAGCCGCGACGCGTGGCGCCTGGATCTGCTTCCAGGACGAGGCAGGCCAGGTCATGCGACCGCCGGTGGCCAAGACGTGGGCCCGGCGCGGACACACGCCCGTCGTCGAGGTCTGCGGTAAGGGCTCCGGTCGGGTCTCGATCGCCGGCCTGGTCTGCCTCAAGCCCGGACAGCGAGGCCGGCTGATGTGGCGCACCCGGCTGCACCGCGGTCGCGCCGGGGAGCGTGGCAGCTTCAGCGAGGACGACTACATCGCCTTCCTCGACCAGACCCACCAGCGCCTGCAGGCACCGATAGTGCTGATCTGGGACAACCTGAACACCCACGTCAGCCACCGCATGCACGCCCTGATCGCCGCCCGGCCGTGGCTGACCGTGATCCGGTTACCCGCCTACGCTCCGGACCTCAACCCCACCGAAGGCGTCTGGCGCTGGATGAAACGCGGCCTGACCAACACCGCCGCCCGCAGCGTCGACCACCTCGCGCAACTGGTCAAACGCCGGCTACGCGCCTGTCAGCAACAGACCGACCTCCTCGCCGGCTTCCTCGCCAGCACCGGCATGACCCTCGAACCCGAACCACCGAGATAGCCCGAACCCTGGCCTTTCAACCTCTGTAGCGA
>NZ_JBEZCZ010000096.1:0-1210 GCF_040647875.1 Micromonospora sp. NPDC049230 | reverse complement strand
GGGTCTGCTGCACCGATAGGTGACACCTGAGATGGCTTGCCCTGTGGGCGGGCTGGAAGGATGTCGCTGTGCCCAAGCCCTACCCCCGAGAGTTCCGCGATGACGTCGTGCGTGTCGCTCGTGACCGCGAGCCAGGCGTGACGGTCGAGCAGATCGCCAAGGACTTCGGGGTCCACCCGATGACCTTGTTCAAGTGGCTGCGCCAGGCCGACGTCGACGCCGGCGCGGCGGGGACGACCGGCACCGAGTCGGCCGAGCTGCGGGAGGCGCGCAAGCGGATCAGGTTGTTGGAGCAGGAGAACGAGGTCCTACGCCGGGCCGCTGCCTACTTGTCGCAGGCGCATCTACCGGGAAAAGGCTCTACCCGCTCGTGAGCGAGCTGGCCGCCGACGGGATCCCCGTGGCGGTGACGTGCCGGGTATTGAACATCGCTCGTCAGCCCTACTACCGGTGGCTGGCCCGACCCGTCACCAGCGCCGAGCAGGTGGCGGCGTATCGGGCCAACGCGCTGTTCGACGCCCACCGCGACGACCCGGAGTTCGGCTACCGGTTCCTGGTCGACGAGGCCCGCGACGCCGGGCAGCCGATGGCCGACCGGACCGCGTGGCGGATCTGCTCCGGTAACGGCTGGTGGAGCGCGTTCGGCAAGCGCAAGCGTCGCGGCAAGGGCGGCAAGGTCGGCCCACCCGTGCACGACGACCTGGTCCAGCGGGACTTCACCGCCGACGGCCCGAACCGGCTGTGGCTGGCCGACATCACCGAACACCACACCGCTGAGGGCAAGCTCTACCTGTGCGCGATCAAGGACGTCTGGTCCCACCGCATCGTCGGCTACTCCATCGACTCCCGGATGAAGTCCCGCCTCGCCGTCGCCGCACTGAACAACGCCGCCGCCAGACGCACCGGCCTGGCCGGCTGCATCCTGCACACCGACCGCGGATCCCAATTCCGGTCCAGGAAATTCGTCCGAGCCCTCAACCGCCACCACATGACCGGATCGATGGGTCGCGTCGGCGCCGCCGGCGACAACGCCGCCATGGAATCCTTCTTCGGCCTCCTGCAGAACAACGTCCTCAACCGGCGACCATGGGCCACCCGCCAGCAACTCAGGACCGCGATCGTGACCTGGATCGAACGGACCTACCACCGCCGCCGACGCCAGCGGTCGCTGTCCCGGTTGACCCCCGTTGAATTCGAGACCATCATGCAC
>NZ_JBEZCZ010000095.1:0-1261 GCF_040647875.1 Micromonospora sp. NPDC049230 | reverse complement strand
GGCGGTGCCGGGCAGGGAGGCCACCGCCCAGTCGTAGAGTCGCGGTCCTTTGGCACCGGCGCCGCAGCTGCGACGCTTCCAGGCCAGGGCCGGTGCGTTGGCGGCGAGGACGTCCGGGCGGGAGTTGCCCACCGTGGTCGGGACCCGCTGGTTGCGGGGCACGGCCAGGACGTAACCGATCCTGTGTTGCTGCAGCCAGGTCCGGAACTTCGAGTCCTGCCCGTATGCCTCGTCCGCGGTGACCCACCTTGCCGGCAGTCCGGCGGTGATGGCGCGTTCGAGCATCCGCAGGCCCAGCGCGGGTTTCGTGGCGAACCCGACGCCAGCGGCGATGCCGGCCTCCTTGCGGCGGGCAGGGTTGTCGCACCAGCCGCGGGGCAGATACAGCTCCCGGTCGATCAGCGTGCGCCCGTGTGGGCTGGCGTAGGCCAGGAACACGCCGAGCTGGCAGTTCTCCGTCCGCCCGGCCGTGCCCGAGTACTGACGCTGCACCCCGGCCGATTTGATGCCCTTCTTCAGGAATCCGGTCTCGTCGACGATCAGCACCCCGTCGTCGTCACCGAGGTGCTCGGACACGTAGGCAAACAGATCGTCGCGGACAGCGTCCGGGTCCCACGCTGACTTGTTGAGCAGCCGTTGCATCCGGTCCGGCGTGGTGTCGCCGGCGGCCTCGGCCAGGGTCCAGCCGTTCTTGCTCGCCAGCGGCGACAGCAACCCGACCAGGTAACTCAGCGCCTGCCGGCGCGGCTCGGCACGCCCGAACCGGTGCGCGAATCGCGCCAACAGATCATCCAGACCCGCCCGCCAGCCCACAATCTCATCGATCAACACAAGCACGGGAGCCTGCCCGCCCCGCGACTAGCCACAACAGACAGACGGTGCGACCACACCACCTACCCACCGAATAACATCGACATTCGCAGCTAGACGGCAGACTCATCCACGACGTCGATCATGCCAGTTACCTGCCGAAACCCCAGACCAGGCAACTGCGGCTGGAGTACTAGGGGCGTGTGTCAAAGCCCCTGGTCGGCCTGCGGCGGGCCCAGACGACGACCGGCCGCGTTGGAGATTGACCTGGATACCGGTGTTGTATCCAGGTCAATCTCCGCCTTGCCGGACCGCCGTCTGGACTGCGCCTCGGCTCGACCGAGGACTTTGCCGCACCCTAGGTTCTGTCTCGTAGATCTTGGTGGTCGGGGACGGCGCGTAGCCAGTCAAGGGTTTCGACCAGGTCGAGGGTGGCCTGGAAGTGGGTAGC
>NZ_JBEZCZ010000094.1:0-1389 GCF_040647875.1 Micromonospora sp. NPDC049230 | reverse complement strand
CGTCGTCATGAGCCTCGTCCGTCCCCGTGTGCGGCGACCGGAGCCGACGCCACGCCAACTTGGCCACCAGCAGCACCGCCAACGCGACCAGGAGGTACTTCCACGCGTCACCGGCGGGGTTGTCCTTCGGCACCGTCCCCGCGGCGTCGCCGCTTGCGCCACCCGCCGCGTAGCCCCCCAGCAGGATCAGCAACACGGCACCCAGTGCCCATCGCAGTTTTCGCATCTCGTGCTCTCTTCGTCTCGGATTGGTCCGGCGCCGGGTCGTCCATGCCCGGCGCCGGGGGTCTTCGGTTGCTCGGCTACTCGCCGCGCCCGTCGTCGGCCTCGCCCTCGGCCGGCGCGATGGTCAGCGGGTCGTCCGGATACCCGGCGGCCATCTCGGCGACGATCTCGGCATGCCACCGGTCGGCATCCGGATGGTCGGGCGTGAAATACAAGTCGTCCCACCGGTTGCCGGACAGATCCACGTCGCTGCTCATCGGGCCTCCCACCGAGTGCTCCATCTCCGGCTGCCCACCAGCGCTCACGCGACGCTTCGCGCCGTGTCTCGGGCGACGATCGCAGAGTCATCGCGCAGCCGGACCAGCGGACGCGCCTCGACCGGACGGTCATGCCGGTGCCGGTTGTAGACCTCGTAGTGCCCGCCGGACGCTTTCGCGTGGTACATCGCAGCGTCCGCCTGGCGCAGTACGTCGGTGAGACTCCCAGCGGCGGGGGCCAGGCCGATCGACATGGTGGTGGACACCATCGGCCCGTCGGGGAGCTGTGCGCCCACGCGCGCTGGTAGCCATCCGACGTTGTCGATCACGGCGACGAACTCGTCACCACCGAGGCGCGCGGCCAGCGGCACGTCGCGCATCCAGTAGTTCATCGCGCAGAGCACCGCGTCGCCGGCGGCGTGGCCGTACCGGTCGTTGATGCCCTTGAAACCGTCCAGGTCGATTAGGGCGAGCATCTGGCCCGGGCGGTGCCGCCAGTTGGCCCACGCCTCGATAAGGCCGGCTCGGTTGAGTAGGCCGGTGAGCGGGTCGCGGGTGGCGGCGTGCCGCGCCTGGGCGAGTGCTGCCTCCAGCTCCGCTACGCGAGCCTGCAGCGCGGCGATTCTCTCGTCGTGATTAGTCACCGCAGCTCACTCCCCGCAGCATTCGCCGCAGCAGAACTCCAGCCCCTGCGGGCACGTTCCGGTCAGCTTCGCCGGGCCGGCGCCGGCGCCGCCCCAGCTCGGCGGGCGCAGCGGTCCGCCGGGGACCAGCTCGGTGGGGTTGCTGGGTTCACCGGACCTGCAGCCCCGGTGCTCGCACGTCAGCGCCATGTCGTCCGTATCGGAGATGGGCCTGAAAAGAGTGCGCTCCACAGTGATCGTCATCGTGTCCTCTCGCATCGTCT
>NZ_JBEZCZ010000093.1:0-1394 GCF_040647875.1 Micromonospora sp. NPDC049230 | reverse complement strand
GGGTCTGTGGATCTAAGGGTGTTTCCGGCCTGACCTGCCGGGCGTTGTGCCTGGTGAGGAGGGTGCCGTGATGACCGCGACGCTGAACGACCAGACCGGACGTAAGAAGCGGCCCGAGCCGTCGGCCGAGGCGAAAGCCGCGGCCGAGTTGGTCCGGGCGGCCAAGGAACAAGGGCTGTCACTGACGGGCCCGGACGGGTTGCTAAAGCAGTTGACCAAGACGGTCCTGGAGACCGCGTTGAACGAGGAGATGACCGAGCACCTCGGCTACGAGAAACACGATCCTGCCGGTGCCGGGGCGGGCAACATCCGCAACGGCACCAGGTCGAAGACGGTGCTGACCGACAGCACCGGTCCGGTGCCAATAGATGTGCCGCGGGACCGGGCTGGCACGTTCGAGCCGCAGATCGTCCGTAAGCGGCAGCGCCGGTTGTCGGGGGTCGACGAGGTCGTGTTGTCGCTGTACGCCAAAGGCCTCACGACCGGGGAGATCAGCGCGCACTTCGCCGAGATCTATGGCGCCTCGGTCAGCAAGGAGACGATCTCGCGGATCACCGACAAGGTGATCGAGGAGATGACTGACTGGTCGCACCGGCCGTTGGATGAGATTTACGCGGCGGTGTTCATCGACGCCATCGTGGTCAAGGTGCGGGATGGGCAGGTCGCGAACCGGCCGTTCTATGCCGCGATCGGGGTCACCCTCGACGGGGACAAGGACATCCTCGGCCTGTGGGCTGGCACCGGTGGTGAGGGCGCGAAGTTCTGGATGAGCGTGTTGACCGACCTGCGTAACCGGGGCGTGAAGGACGTGTTCTTCCTCGTCTGTGACGGCCTCAAGGGCCTGCCCGAGGTCGTCACGAACGTGTGGCCCCGCACGGTGGTGCAGACGTGCATCATTCATCTGATCCGCAACACGTTCCGGCTGACCTCCCGCCGCTACTGGGACGAGTTGAAACGCGACATCAAGCCGATCTACACCGCCGTCAACGCGGCGGCGGCCCGAGCCGCGTTCGAGGACCTGGCGGAGAAGTGGGGCGGGCGGTATCCGGCGGTGATCCGCTTGTGGGACAACGCCTGGGCGGAGTTCATCCCGTTCCTCGACTACGACCTGGAGATCCGCACCGTCATCTGCTCCACGAACGCGATCGAGTCGTTGAACGCCCGCTACCGGCGGGCGGTCAAGGCCCGCGGCCACTTCCCCAACGAGCTGGCCGCGTTGAAGTGTCTGTATCTGGTGACCCGGTCCCTGGACCCCACCGGAGCAGGCAGAACCCGATGGACGATGCGCTGGAAACCCGCGTTGAACGCCTTCGCCATCACCTTCAGCGACCGCTTCCCAGCCGCTGAAACCTACTAACCAAGATCGCCGGAAACACCGTTAGCGAGACAGCCCC
>NZ_JBEZCZ010000092.1:0-1685 GCF_040647875.1 Micromonospora sp. NPDC049230 | reverse complement strand
CTGGATCAGCACCGAACACCTCGCCGACTGGATCGCCACCCGCGGCTACGCCACCAGCTGACCCACACCACCGCACCAGCGAAGGGCCGGACCCCACGAGGGTCCAGCCCTTCGGGCACATCCGCCCCAGGCCGCACCGAGCACAGCAGGGCACCACGGACTGGTACACAGGTCCGTTGGAGCCGATGCCGCGTCAGCGCCCAAGAAGTCAGCGGCCCAGGGGGTCAGCCGACCAGGGGCTCAGCCGCCGGAGTCGTCCATCTCGGCGCCCTCGGGGACGGCGTCGTCGTCCCGGCTGGCCAACCAACCCTCCGGCAGGAACACCTTGCCCGGGGAGTTGGTGCGCCCCCGCGGCTGGCCCAGGGCGGTCACCGGGAACGGCTCCGCCGGATCGAGCTTGCCGAGCAGGTCGTCGAGCTGGGCCAGGCTTTCGATCATCGCCAGCGAGCGGCGCAGCTCGCCGCCGACCGGGAAGCCCTTGAGGTACCAGGCGACGTGCTTGCGGAAGTCGGTGCACCCGTCCCGCTCGCCCCGGGCCGGGCTGCGGGCACCGGCCACGAACTGGTCCACAAGCAGCTCGGCGTGCCGGCGCATGGTCACCGCCACCTCGCCGAGGGTGGGCAGCCGCCGCTGCGGACGACCGTCGAAGGCGGCTTCCAGGTCGGCGAAGAGCCACGGGCGCCCCAGGCAGCCACGCCCCACGACCACGCCGTCGACACCGGTGTGCGCGACCATCCGCAGCGCGTCGTCGGCCTCCCAGATGTCGCCGTTGCCGAGCACCGGCACGTCGAGGGACTGCTTCAGGGTGGCGATCGCGTCCCAGTCGGCGGTGCCCGAGTAGCGTTGCGCGGCCGTCCGCCCGTGCAGGGCCACCGCGGCCACGCCGGCCTCCTGGGCGGCGAGCCCGGCTTCGACGTACGTCAGGTGGTCGTCGTCGATGCCCTTGCGCATCTTGACCGTGACCGGCACCCCGGCCGGCGACGCGGCGTCCACCGCGGCCCGCACCAGCCGCGCGAAGAGCCGGCGTCGCCACGGCAGCGCCGCGCCGCCACCACGCCGGGTGACCTTGGGTACGGGGCAGCCGAAGTTGAGGTCGATGTGGTCGGCCAGGTCGCGTTCCACAACGATCCGCACGGCGGCGGCGGTGATCTCCGGATCGGTGCCGTAGAGCTGGAGGCTGCGCGGCTTCTCGTCGTCGCCGAACGCGATCATGCGCAGCGTCTTCGGGTTCCGCTCGACAAGCGCCCGAGTGGTGATCATCTCGCAGACGTAGATGCCGCCGCCCTGCTCCCGGCAGAGCCGGCGGAAACCGACGTTGGTGATCCCGGCCATCGGCGCGAGCACCACCGGCGGCCACACCTGGTAGCCACCGAGGGTCAACGGGCGTCCGGGCGCCACCGCGACATCACTCACCCGGCAAGTATACGGAGGGGTTCCTCCCCCTATGCCCGCCGCGGGGCGGGCGCTCGGGTCAGGGCCCGGAGGCGACCCGAGCGGGCCCAGGGCCTGTGTCAAAGCCCCTGGCCGGCCTGCGGCGGGCCCAGACGACGACCGGCCTCCGCCTCGGCTCGACCGAGGACTTTGACACAGGCCCTAGGTTCTGTCTCGTAGATCTTGGTGGTCGGGGACGGCGCGTAGCCAGTCAAGGGTTTCGACCAGGTCGAGGGTGGCCTGGAAGTGGGTAG
>NZ_JBEZCZ010000091.1:0-2693 GCF_040647875.1 Micromonospora sp. NPDC049230 | reverse complement strand
CGCGGTCACGGCGTCCAGGGCGACCAGGTGGCCGCCGCTGCGCCGGCACCCGTCCCGGCGCCGGCGCGGGTTGGTCGGCGGTCCAGGGCACGTACCCGGTCTGCCCGATCTGCGGCGGTAACCCGGGCGCCCAGTGCTGGCCGATCGGTTCGGCGTCGGCGAGCGCGGCCAGCTCCCGGTCGATGCGCCCGGAGTACCAGCAGCACGGCCACCACACCCCGACGTCGGCGCCGGTCGCGGCCAGTGCGGTGAGTACCGCGACCTGCTCGGGCCGCGGGAAGTCGCCCATGCCTTTCAGCTCCCGGAACATCTGCCCGCCCGGCTTGGGCGCCCAGGCGTGGACGTCGGGGTACCCGGGCAGCTCACCGCGCGGGTGGATGCTGTGGTGGTAGCCCAGCCCGTAGCCAGGCTGCCGGTGCGCCCGGTCATGGAACGCCCGGTGGGTGACGTGCCGCTGCAGGGCCTCGTTGGTGCGGCCGTTGCCCAGCTCGGGAAGCTGCCACGCCGGGTCGTGCTTCTTCACCAGGCGGCCGCCGGTCAGCAGCGGCACGTACCCGCAGTCATGCTCCGCCCAGTTGTTGTCGGGGCCCTCACCGGTGGTCATCTTCGGCCCCTTGCTCGAACCTGTCGGTGAGGAACGCGAGGGTGCGGCGGCGTTCAGCCGGCGTCATCCGTTCCATGATGGTGACCATCAGGCTTAGCCCCAGCGTTTCTTTCTGGTCGGGGGACATAGGAACCGCGTCCAGCTCGTGCAAGTGAGGGAGGGGGCAGCGCCTCCGCCCCGCAGGTGGAGGGGGCGGAGGGGGCGGCTGTGTATACCGCGGCAGGTCGACCGGCCGTTCTCCGGACGCCCAATGCAGGGGAGCGGTCATCGGGGCTCACCGCCACGCAGCCACTGCTCCATCGAGACGTACCGGGCTCGCCGTCGCTCGTCAGGCACGATGCCGACCAGACCAGCCGCGACGAGCTGCCGCAAGGCGCGGTCGACTTGCCTCGAACCGATCTTGAGCCTGGCTCGAAGGCCGTACGTGGTCTGCCCCGCCTGCCTCTCGATCTCGGCCAACACCTGAGCGCGACGCGTACCCGGCTGCGGCAGGAGCCGGTCGCTCGTCGCGGCGTGGCTACTCACCACGCACCCCGGGGCCACGGCGGCGTCGAGCGCGGCCGCCGCGGCGGCCTCCACCCGGGCGAGATCGATCGCGGCGGCCGGACCCGGCTGGGCGAGCGCAGTGGCCACGTCCTTGACCGCGACCAGTCGCCCATCGGTGGACTGCACCTCGGCGAGTTTCAGGGGCATCCCGCCGACGTCGCCGAGCACGGCGTAGACGCCCGGACGGTCGGTCTCCTCGACCCGGTACGGCGAGTCGATGCGCGGCACCTCACCGGCGCTCATAACGGGGCAGCCTCCTCCTGATCCGCAGCGGCACGCACCCGGTCATCCCGGTCGGGGGCGAGTAGGTCGTACACGGTCACCGGCAGGCCGAACGTCACGTCGGAGAGCGTGTCCGGCGCGAGGCGCGCCCATGGCCGCCCTCGACGCAACCCGTCCATGGCGGCCTGCCATTGCTCACTCTTCGGCAGGTCGTACCACCGGTCGCCCAGCGATTCCTGTCCGGCGGCCGCCGCGTTCGGGAACCGGACAGCCGCTGAGTACGACATCACCACCGGTTCGTCATCGCGGGCCCGCAACAGGTCAAGCACCTGTTCCCACCCCTGATCCGACCATTGATCCCGCGGCCCGGCCGGCATGTCCGAGTACCACAGACCCCACCGGTACAGCCCGGCCGTCAGCGCTGTGTCGATGATGTCGGCCAGCCATGCACGCTCCGGGCCTTCCACCCAGCAGTGCGCCTCACACCAGCCGCTGATCTTCGCGGCAAGCCGCACCGGATCGGACCCAGCGACAAGGGCCGTGTTTAGGGCGACGTTCGTGGAACGCAGCTCCACCCCCGCGACGACCAACCGCAGGCCGCTACGCAGGCAGGTGCGTAGCCACGCGATCAGGTGCCGCTGCGGCTCGTAGCTGATTGGCCTCATGGTGGCCCGCTCTTGCTCTTCGGCCTTGCGTAGGTAGGTGTGCAACGCGGCGCTGGTCGGGTCGTCCGGCGCATCCGGCACCAGGGCGAGGATGTCGCGCGCCCGGTCGAGACCATGACGCTGGTCGAGATCCCAAGCTGCCTCAGCCGGGCCCACGGCGACGCTGCCGAGCCACGCGTATTCGCTGCCCCGCAGCTCGGCGTCACCGGAGGGGCTGTGGAAGTAGACGCGACTCACAGGGCGTATCCGATCCGGTCCGGTACGAAGCGCGGCCGCGCCGGCGCGTCCAGGGTGTCAGCCAGCCACGGCGCGGCCAGCACCTCAACCGGCAACCGGTCAGCGCCGTGCCACTCGGCGGCCGCGCCGGCGGCGTCGATGGTGAGCACCGCGTCGACCTCACGCAGGTGCGGCGGTTCCTTCCGGGTCTCGTAGTGGAGCACCGATACCCGGGTCGGCGGGATCGGGGCGGCGTTCGCCCCCGGGTATGGGGCGAACACCCCGTCGCGGTCCGCGTTGCGTTCCTGGCACACCTCCAGCGGGGTGGCCATCACCACCGCGAGCACCGGCACATCGAACCGGCGCGCCCGGCTGATCAGCGGATCCCGGTACGCCCAGCGGGTGTTCGTCGCGTCGACCACCGTGAGCAGCCGCCGACT
>NZ_JBEZCZ010000090.1:0-3490 GCF_040647875.1 Micromonospora sp. NPDC049230 | reverse complement strand
GTGTAGTTGAACCGACCCTGCTGCGGCTCGGTCGCGTCCCACTTCATGTCGTTCTCGGCCACGACACTGTTGAACTCGCGGTTCAGGATCGTCACGTACTGGTTGTCGGAGAGCTTTTGCCCCGCGACGGCCGCGCCGAAGTAGCGGCCCTTCTCGGCCGCCGCCGCCTTCAGGGTCGTGCCGGCACCGCTGGCCGTGGGGGCGAGCACCGCCGTCATGCCCGCGGTGAGTGCGACGGCGAGGGACGCCGCCGCCAGCAGAGTTCTCTTGGGTTTCATGTGGTTCCTTCTCAGTGGTGGTCGCAACGGTGGTGGTGACGTTCCACTTTCTTGCCAGAGTCGGTCCGGGAAGGCTGGCCCCGATCACGACGCGCCCAGAGCGGTCGGCGGCGGTGCTGGCGGTGTCTACCGCGTCGACGGGCGCGCTGACACCTGTCGTCCGGCGGGCTGACGCCGCTGCCGAGGGTGCGTGATCGACGTCCGCATGCCCTGGGGGACGTCGTGATCGTGAGGTGCGACAGCGGCCCGCCCGGTGAGCCATCGCTGGCGTCCTCAACATCGAGGGTGAGCGATAACATGCCGTTCGTCAAGACGTAACATACGCCCGGATCAATGCTATGGGGCCCGGATTCCGGCGCCGTCTTCCTCGTCATCGCCCCTCGGTGGGCAGCCCTGGCCAGGGGCTGATCCGCGGCACCGGCACCTCGCGGACGCGCGTTCTCCGGTGAAACTGTTATCGCTCACAGAACAGCGCGGCGTGACCCACCGTCAGCAGACGACTCCGCCGTGCGCCGGAGCAGCCGGGCCGTCGTCGAGGCGTACTCCGGCGAGGATGTCGGCGGTGGTGTGCGCCTCGATGCCGGGCTGCTCGCCGTCGGTGAACCGCGTGACGACGGCCCGGACGTGTCGCTCGGCGGGTGCCGCGAGGCCGTCGTAGACGGCCTCGAACAACTCCCGCGCCGGCCTCCTGAGCCACTTCTTCGGCAGGAGTTCCACCGGTAGCTGCGGATCGAGGACGGGGAAACGCCGGAAGGTGTCCATGACCTCCGTCCGTGCCCGCACCGCGGCCGCACCGTCGATCTCCCCGGCCACCACCCGGGGCAACACCGGCGTCCAGCGCTGGAGGAACGCCCGATAGCTGCGGGTGATCCCCTCGATGTCCCAGGCCTCGATCGGGGCGCGGTGGATGGCCGACTCCAGTGCGGTCTGCCGGCCGCGGAACACCGTGACGGCGCCGAGGGTGAGCTGGTCGAGCTGCGCCCGGGCCGCCGGGGTCAGGTCGTCCGGCGAGATCCACAGCCCGTCGTACAACGGCGCGTAGCCCAGCCACCGCAGCTGCGCACGCAGGGCCCGCCGCTGCGTGCTCAGCTGCTGCGGCAGCGAGAAGGCGACGACCGTCCAACACCCGTCCCACGGCACCGTCGAGCTGGTGGAGGCGAGGATCCAGTGGCCACCAGCGGAGAGGTTGGCGGCGGCCGCGCGGCTGAGCCGGTAGGAGCTGCGCCGTCCCAGCCGGCTGCCCTCCAGGACGCCACGGCGGGCCAGCCGACTGATCGCGGTACGCGCGCCCGCCGTGGTCACCCCGGTCTCCGCCAGCAGCGCGACGATGGCCGCGGACGGGAGCGCGGCACGGGTCCGCAGGGTGTAGTCAGCCAGCAGGGTCACCGCGACACCCTGCGGCGAGTTGCCGACCTGACGTCGCGGCAGCCGGAGCGGGTGGTCTGCGTCGTCGGGATAGATCTCGTCGATGTCGAAGGGGCTTGCCACAGGCGCTCCGTGCTCTTCAGGGACGGTACGACGACTGTAGACCGACCGCTGTCGATCCGGCCGGCACAGCCAATCCTCGATAGAAGAGCGTCGATTGACACTTGTTGGTCCGAGGAGAACACTAATCGTCACGCGATGAGGTCCTCCAGCCGGGCAGGGCGAGCCACCGGTAGCGGGCATCGCGCGGTCACCGCGGGCATCGGGCACACCCGCGACCGGATCGCGCGGCCAACCACAGCCTGCACAGGCAATCGAAGGAGTCGTCCGTTGAGAATCAGAAGGAAACTGCTGCTCACCCTGGCCATGTCGCTGGTCGCGGCCGGCCTGGCCATCCCCGCGATCCAACCCGCGTACGCGGCAGCGCTGACCGAGGTGACAAGCTTCGGTGACAACCCCGGCCGGATGCGCATGCACGTCTACGTGCCGGACAACCGCCCGGCCAGGCCGGCGACGATCGTGGCCATGCACGGCTGCGGCGGGTCCGGCCCCGGCTTCTACTCCGGCAGCGAGTTCGCCAGCCTGGCCGACCGGTACGGATTCATCGTCATCTACCCGTCCGCGACCCAGCAGGCCGGGTTCGGCAACTGCTTCGACGTCTGGTCGGACGCGGCCAAGCGGCGTGGCGGCGGCAGCGACCCGGTGTCGATCATCTCGATGGTCCGACACGTGCAACAGCAGTACGCCGCCGACCCGGACCGGGTCTACGCCACCGGCAGCTCCTCCGGCGGCATGATGACCAACCACATGCTGGCCCTCTACCCCGACGTGTTCAAGGCCGGCGCCGCGTTCATGGGGGTGCCGTACAACTGCTTCGCCAACGCGGCCGACTTCCCACCCACCAGCAGCCAGTGCACCGGCGGAAACATGAACCGCACGCCGCAACAGTGGGGCGACGCGGTCCGCCAGGCGTATCCCGGCTACTCCGGGCCCCGCCCGCGCGTGCAGTTGTGGCACGGCACCAACGACACCCTCGTGCCGTACTCGCTGTTGCAGGAGACGATCGAGCAGTGGACCAACGTGTTCGGACTGAGCCAGACACCCACCTCCACCGACACGCCGCAGCCGAACTGGAACCGGCGCAGGTACGCCGACAGCAGCGGCACGGTTCAGGTCGAGGCGTACAGCATCCAGGGCGCCGGGCACAGCCTGCCCGCCAGCGGCATGGCCGCGCCCGCCATCGGGTTCTTCGGCCTCACCAGCCCGCCCAACCCGACCACACCACCGCCCAACCCGACGACGCCACCCCCGAACCCGACCACGCCACCGCCCAACCCGACGACCCCGCCGCCCAACCCGACCACCCCGCCGCCGGACTCCGGTGCCTGCCGGGTGACGGTCGCCGTCAACGCCTGGAACAACGGGCTGACCGAGAACATCACAGTCACCAACACCGGCACCAGCGCCGTCAACGGCTGGTCCCTGGTGTTCACCCTGCCCGGCGGGCAGACCATCACGTCGGGCTGGAACGCCTCATACTCCCCGAACTCCGGGCAGGTGACGGCCAGGAACGTCGCGTACAACGGCGGCATCCCCAGCAACGGATCAGTGACGGTGGGCTTCCAGGCCACGCACACCGGAAACACCGGCAAGCCGACCTCGTTCACCCTCAACGGCGCCTCCTGCTCGGTGGGGTCTGCTGCACCGGCAGGTGACAGGTGTAGTCACGCGGCCTGACTGGCCGGTGAGTGCATGATGGTCTCGAATTCAACGGGGGTCAACCGGGA
>NZ_JBEZCZ010000089.1:0-3733 GCF_040647875.1 Micromonospora sp. NPDC049230 | reverse complement strand
ACCCGGCGCTTCATGGAGCGGGGGATGTGGTTCGTGGAATACGTGACCACGTTCCCCGGCACCCACCGGCAGGGATACGGCATCTGCGAGGCGGAGCTGTTCTTGCAGACCCGGACGGCGGCACCCCAGTGACCGGGCCGGCGCTCGAGGGCGAGTTGGTCGACGCCGCGCCGGCGCGTGGTGTCGTGGCGCCTCGTGCCGGGCGACCGGACCCGGTCGCCCGGTACGACGTCAAGGGCCCGCGCGGTCTGCTGCCCGCGTACGCCGACCTCTCCGACCCCGACGAGCGCGTCCCCCTGGACGTGGACGAGGCCCTGCGCGACGCGATCCCCGACACCACCTGGCGCACGATCGACTGGGGCTGGGGCCGGTTCATCCGCTGGTGCGGTACCACGAACCGCAAGCATGACCCGCCGACGATCGGCACGGTCCGGACGTACATCTGGGCGCACCTGACCTGGACCCGGAAAGACGGCGTCACCCTCGCCGGCCGCGGCGGCCGCCCCTACGCGTACGCCACCGTCGAGACTGCCCTCGGTGTGGTCTGCAAGGTGCTGCAGTGGCAGGGCTACCCGAGCCCGTGGAAACACCCCGGCGTCCAGGCGCAGCTCAAGGCGTACGACAAGAAGCTCCGCCAGATGGGCATCATGCCGGCCGAGGCGTACGCGTTGACCCCGGACGAGCAGGCCAGGGTGGTCCGGACCCGGGACATGGGGCAGGTCGCCGGCGTCCGTGACGCCGCAGCCCTGGCGCTGCACATGGCGACCGGTTGCCGGGCGGCCGAGTTGATGGGCCTCGACGACGGCGACCTGGAGTGGGAGTCGCGCACCCGGCTGTTGGTCACGATCCGCGTTGGGAAGGGTGGCGCGGCGCGTCGGATCCCGGTCGAGGCCGACGAGCCCGACGAGGAGACCGGCGAGAGCTGGGCGCCCGATGTGGACCCGCTGGTGCTGGTGTCCGAGTGGCAGGACCTCAAGCGCGCCCGCGGCATCAAGCCGGGCGGACCGCTGTTCCTGGAATGCAAGGTCGGCGGGAAGCGGAACCCGGGCAAGGGCCACTCGGGGGTGATCGTGCCCGGGAAGCGGATGACCACCGCGGCGTACGACAAGATGCACCACCGGGCAACCAGCCAGGCCGGCGTTGATGTCGACGAGAAGGGCAACCCGCGGCACGTCACCACGCACTCGGAGAGGGCCGCCTTCGTCACGAACGCATCCGACGCCGGCGTGCCCGTCGAGCGCATCCGGATGGTCACCGGGCACTCCCCCAACTCGCCGGTGATCTTCCGCTACGTGCGGTCGGGTCTGCGGTGGGGCGATCACAACCCGCTTGTCCAGGTCCGCCGGGCGGCCATCGTGCGGCGCCGACGCGCAACGCGGGGCGGTAGCGGGTCGTGATGACAAGCGGCGCACCTCCCCGAGGGACAAGGCAACGCCGACGGGCCACCACCACGACGGGCGGCCGAGCGATAGAGGACGTACGCGGGGGTCTCTCCCAAGAGAACCTGACCCGTTGGAGCGCTGCCCCGACAGCGTAGCCCCACACGCCGAGACCTGAGCACACCCGACCCGGCCCGACACGCCGGAGAATGATCACTGGAGGACCGAGGCATGACCGAGAGCACCGAGACACCCGACCGGCAGTACACCGGCGACGAGCTGCGGACCCTGCTGACCGCCGGTGCGAAGTACACCGGGTCACTGAGCATCCAAGGCGCCACGCATTTGCTGATCTTCACCGACGTGCCCGATCGGCTGGGGTTCCGTGCCCTGGTCGAGGTGGAGTTGGGTCTGTACGACCGGATCCACAAAGAGACGTACGACGTGGCGATCGTCCGCTGGGCCGGGCTGCTCGACGCGGCCCGGTCCTGGCGCATCGGCGGCGCCGGGCAGCGGCTGCTCGACTTGGCCGTCAGCATGGCCGCCGGCCGCCCGGTCGACCTGCGCGAAGCCCTGCCCGGTCTCGGCCACGCGCACGCCCGCCGCGTCGTGGAAGCGGTGGCGATCGCCACCGAAGCCGACGAGTTCTACACCCTGACGCCCAGAACGAAGCTCGCCGAGCTGCACGCCCTCCACGCCGAGATGCAAGGCGCTCCCGCGCCCCGGTCCCCGCTCCCCCCGTTCGATGAGTCCCGCCGGCGCGCGTACGCCCTCCTGGATGACGCCGCGGACGAGGTCCGGATGGGGGACTGGTCCCCGGCGCCCTCGGCGGACCAGCGCGCCGCCGTCCGCCGCGCCGTGGACCTGATCGGTCAGGCTAAGGCCGCCTTGAACGAGGCTGCCCTGTGAACGCCGGGCAGCAGGGCGGGAACACCCTGGCCGAGCTGCGCGCCCTGTACGCCAGCCTGGCCGACGGGCCGCCGGTCAACGGCGACTGGCTACTCGGTGAGCTGGGCAGGATCGTCCGCGCCGCCGGCGAGCCCGCCACGCCCCCGCAGGTGTGGCTGTCCACCCCGCCCCCGGACGCCCCGGCCGAGCTGCTCGATGTGCTGCTGCACTGGGCACAGGAGAACAACCTCGACCCGTCGCGGGTCCTCGACGGCGTCCAGGTCGACTTCATGGACGGCGTCATCCGGTACGTGGAGCTGACCGAGCCGAGCGCCCCGGGCGCCTGGCGCGACAGCCGCTACGGATCGTGGAAGCGTCGGGCCACCTCCCCGCTGCTGGTCACACCGCCCGAGGAGCTACGCCGCCCACCCGTCGGCCACGCGACACCACGCCAGCCCACCGAAGAGATCCGACTGGTAGCGGTGGACCCTGACCCGGCCGGCGTCGCCCGCCCGGTCGCCTACGCGAAGCTGACCGAGCCGAGCACCCCGGGCCCCGGGCAGGACGTCGCCTACGACTGGGCGAGATACAAGCGGACCTGCGCACCCGACCACCGGCTCTACGGGCACGGCGACCTCGCCCTCTTCCTCGGAGGCAGCGGGGACAGCTTCACCGGTCGGCTACTCGACCTGATCGCTAAGGGCCAGTGGACGCCGACGAACATGGCCGCACTCGAGCGAGGCTTCCCCCGGGAGGTCCACGCCTGGCGAGTATGGATGCCGATGTCGCCGTCGCCCACCGCGGCTGAGTTGTGCGCCAAGCTGACCGGAGACGACGCCTGATGGAACACATCGACCGGACCGACGCGACGCTCTCACTACGCACCCTCGCCGTCGCCGTCACCAGCGGCCGCGCTCCCCTGCCCCTGATGCGCGTGGACGACTCCGAGGGCCACCGGATGCGAATCATCCCCCGTCTCCTGCACAACGTGCTCTGCGACTGGCGCATCGGCACCCAACAGGACACCGACCCCCCAGTGATCGGCTGCGCCGGCTGCGGCTTCTGTTACCCGCCCGAGAGCGTCGACCCGACCGGCACCACCACCGGCGACCCGGCCCGACCCGGAATCGAGCCGGCCCCGTGACCGGGCCCATGAGTGACCCGGCAGCCATGAGTGACCCGGCAGCCGCGCTGATCGTGATGGTCGGCCCACCCGGGTCGGGTAAGAGCACCTGGGTTGGCAGCCGGTTCCGCACCGAGGACGTCTTCTCCCTCGACGCGTTCCGGCGGATGCTCACCGGCGACGTCGAGGACCAGGACGCCGACGCCCCGGCCGTGGACATGCTCCACCTGGCCGTCGAGTACCGGATGAGTCGGCGGCTGCTCACGGTGGTCGACGCGACGAACACCCGCTGGGCGTACCGGGATCCGCTGATCAGCCGGGCGCGCCGGTTCGATGTGCCGGT
>NZ_JBEZCZ010000088.1:0-3873 GCF_040647875.1 Micromonospora sp. NPDC049230 | reverse complement strand
CCGGCACCCGCAACCCGGGGTGCCGGCCAGCGGCACGTCCCGCACCTCGCACGTCCCGCGCCTCGCGGTCGGTGCGGGCCGGATTGGGCGGGCGGGGTGGGAACACGGGGCGGGGTCTGGCTGGTTGTGGACGGTGTCGGTGTGACTCAGTGTCCCCGGGCCTCACCTAATATCGCCTTCGCGGAATACCGTTCGGCTGGAGCCGCGTCGTGCCACTCGCCGAGAGGCGACCTGCACACCGACACCGGCGTCGCCCCCGGCCCACCCGGCCGGGGGCGGCGCTGTCTGCTGTCACCGGTTCGCGAAGATGCCTCGGTTGACCTATGTTCAGGGGGTCGCTCGGGTGGGAGGGGGTGTCGGGGCATGGGTCTACGGACCTTTATCGAGGGTTGGCCGGTCTACCGCCAGCTCACCGGCACGGACCCGCTGGGTCGGGGTGCGGCGGCGCAGTCCGCCCGGTCGGCGCAGCTCACCGCCCGTACCGAGGACGCCGACAGCGTCGCCCGATCGGTCTGCCCGTACTGTGCGGTCGGCTGCGGCCAGCGGGTGTTCGTGAAGGACGGCCAGGTCAGCCAGATCGAGGGCGATCCGGACAGCCCGATCTCGCGGGGTCGGCTCTGCCCGAAGGGCTCGGCGAGCAAGAGTCTCGTGACCAGTCCGCTGCGGCAGACGACTGTCCGCTACCGGCGTCCGTACTCGACGCAGTGGGAGGATCTGGAACTCGACACCGCGCTCGACATGATCGCCGACCGGATGCTCGCGGCGCGTGAGCAGACCTGGGAGGACGTCGACACGGAAGGTCGGCCGCTCAACCGGACGCTGGGTTTCTCCAGTCTGGGTGGGGCGACGCTGGACAACGAGGAGAACTACCTCATCAAGAAGTTGTTCACCGCGATGGGGGCGCTCCAGATCGAGAACCAGGCCCGTATTTGACACTCCGCCACCGTCCCCGGTCTGGGGGCCAGCTTCGGTCGTGGCGGTGCGACGGATTTCCAGCAGGACATCGCCAACGCTGACGTGATCGTCATCCAGGGTTCCAACATGGCTGAGGCGCACCCGGTGGGCTTCCAGTGGGTGATGGAGGCGAAGCGTCGTGGCGCGAAGGTGTTCCACGTCGACCCACGGTTCACCCGCACCAGCGCGGTGGCCGACGCGTACCTGCCGATCCGCGCGGGCACCGACATCGCGCTGCTCGGCGGCGTGGTGCGCTACATCCTGGACAACGAGTTGGACTTCAGGGAGTACGTGCTGTCGTACACGAACGCGGCGACGATCGTCAGCGAGGACTTCGTCGACACCGAGGACGGCGACGGGTTCTTCTCCGGGTTCGATGCGGAGACCAACAGCTACGTGCAGGACAGCTGGCAGTACGCGGGGCACGAGGGTTCGTCCGGCAGTGGGCACACCGCGCAGGAGCGCGACAGCGCCGCGGGGCTGACGCACGAGTCGCACGGCGCACAGGTGGGCGGGCAGACCGAGCGGGACGAGACGTTGCGGCACCCGCGCTGCGTCTACCAGATCCTCAAGCGACACTTCTCCCGCTACACCCCGGAGATGGTGGAGCAGGTCTGCGGGATTCCGCGCGAGCAGTTCCTGGAGTTGGCGCAGGCGTGGACCCGCAACTCCGGGCGCGAGCGCACCGGCATGCTGATCTACTCGGTGGGGTGGACGCAGCACAGCGTGGGTGTGCAGTACATCCGCACCGGCGCGATCATCCAACTGCTGCTGGGCAACATGGGTCGCCCGGGTGGCGGGGTGATGGCCCTGCGCGGGCACGCCAGCATCCAGGGCTCCACCGACATCCCGACGTTGTTCAACCTGCTGCCGGGCTACCTGCCGATGCCGCACCACGCGGAGCACCCGAGTTTCGACGAGTGGGTGGACAGCATCCGGCACCCGGGGCAGAAGGGGTTCTGGGGCAATGCGCGGTCGTTCGCGGCCAGCCTGCTCAAGGCGTACTGGGGTGACGCGGCGACGCCGGAGAACGACTTCTGTTACGGCTACCTGCCCCGGCTGACCGGCGATCACGGCACGTACCAGCAGGTGCTCAACATGATCGACGGGAAGATCAAGGGGTACTTCCTGTTGGGTCAGAACCCGGCGGTCGGCTCCGCGCACGGCCGCGCGCAGCGCCTGGGCATGGCGAACCTGGACTGGTTGGTGGTCCGCGACCTGTTCATGATCGAGAGTGCCACGTTCTGGCAGAACGGCCCCGAGGTCGCCACCGGCGAGATCGTCCCGGAGGAGTGCCGCACGGAGGTGTTCTTCCTGCCCGCCGCGTCCCATGTGGAGAAGGAGGGGACGTTCACCCAGACGCAGCGGTTGTTGCAGTGGCGGGAGAAGGCCGTCGAGCCGCCGGGCGACGCCCGCTCCGAGCTGTGGTTCTTCTACCACCTGGGCCGCAAACTGCGAGAGAAACTGGCCGACTCGAAGCTGCCGCGCGACAGGGCGCTGCTCGATCTCACCTGGGACTACCCCACCCACGGTCCGCACGCGGAGCCGAGCGCCGAGGCGGTGCTGCGCGAGATCAACGGGTACGACGTGGCGACCGGCCGCCCGCTGTCCGGCTTCGCCGAGGCTCGCGCGGACGGTTCCACAGCGATCGGCTGTTGGATCTACAGCGGGGTGTACGCCGACGGCGTCAACCAGGCGGCCCGGCGCAGGTCCCGACACGAGCAGGACTGGGTGGCCGCCGAGTGGGGGTGGGCGTGGCCGGCGAACCGGCGGATCCTCTACAACCGTGCCTCGGCCGACCCGGACGGCAACCCGTGGTCCGAGCGCAAGCGCTACGTGTGGTGGGACGCGGAGAAGGCCGAGTGGACCGGCTACGACGTGCCGGACTTCGAGAAGACCAAACCGCCGTCGTACCGGCCGCCACCCGGCGCGTCCGGGACGGAGGGCATCGCCGGTGACGACCCGTTCGTGATGCAGGGCGACGGCAAGGGCTGGCTGTACGCGCCCAGCGGTGTCCTGGACGGGCCGCTGCCCACGCACTACGAGCCGGTGGAGTCGCCGGTGCGTAACCCGCTCTACCGGCAGCAGGCCAACCCGACCCGCAAGATGTACGCGCACCCGGTGAACTCGGTGAACCCGAGCCCGCCGCAGGAGCACGGTCAGGTGTTCCCGTACGTGTTCACGGTCAGCCGGCTCACCGAGCACCACACCGCCGGCGCGATGAGCCGGACCGTGTCGCCGCTGGCCGAGTTGCAACCGGAGATGTTCGTCGAGGTGTCCCCGGCCCTGGCCGGCGAGGTCGGGCTGACGCATCTGGGCTGGGCGCACCTGGTCAGCGGGCGGGCGGTGATCGAGGCGAGGGTGTTGGTGACCGACCGGCTGACCCCGCTGCGGGTGGACGGTCGGATCATCCACCAGGTGTGGTTGCCGTACCACTTCGGGTTCGAGGGTCTGGTGACCGGCGACTCGGCCAACGACCTGTTCGGCATCAGCCTGGACCCGAACGTGCTGATCCAGGAGAGCAAGGTCGGCACCTGCGACATCAAGCCGGGGCGGCGGCCGACCGGGCCGGCACTGCTCGACCTGGTGGCCGACTACCAGCGACGCGCCGGGATCACCCCGGGCCAGCACGCGCCGGCCGTGACCACCGACGACGAGGGGAAGGAGCACTGTGCTTCCTGACCCGCACAGCCTGTACGGCCCGCTGGACCCGGCACCCGAGGCCGGTTACGAGGACGCGCCGCCGCGGATGGGGTTCTTCACCGACACCAGCGTGTGCATCGGCTGTAAGGCCTGTGAGGTCGCCTGCAAGGAGTGGAACGGGGTCCCGGAGAGCGGCCTGGACCTGCTCGGCATGTCGTACGACAACACCGGCGCGTTGACCGCGAACTCGTGGCGGCACGTCGCGTTCGTCGAGCA
>NZ_JBEZCZ010000087.1:2500-5400 GCF_040647875.1 Micromonospora sp. NPDC049230 | reverse complement strand
AAGATTGTCCGGCGGCGTCCTACTCTCCCACACCCTCACGAGTGCAGTACCATCGGCGCTGGAGGGCTTAGCTTCCGGGTTCGGAATGTAACCGGGCGTTTCCCCTCCGCCATGACCGCCGTAACTCTATGAACATATCAAACAACCCCGGGCACACACACGCGGGTGTTCGCTCGTTCAGAGTTGCACAGTGGACGCGTAGCAGCTTAGTAGTCAAGTCCTCGGCCTATTAGTACCGGTCAACTGAACCCGTTACCGGGCTTACATTTCCGGCCTATCAACCCAGTCGTCTAGCTGGGGGCCTTACCCCCACAAAGTGGGGTGGGATACCTCATCTTGAAGCAGGCTTCCCGCTTAGATGCTTTCAGCGGTTATCCCTTCCGAACGTAGCTAACCAGCCGTGCCCTTGGCAGGACAACTGGCACACCAGAGGTTCGTCCGTCCCGGTCCTCTCGTACTAGGGACAGCCCTTCTCAAGTATCCTACGCGCACGGCGGATAGGGACCGAACTGTCTCACGACGTTCTAAACCCAGCTCGCGTACCGCTTTAATGGGCGAACAGCCCAACCCTTGGGACCTGCTACAGCCCCAGGATGCGACGAGCCGACATCGAGGTGCCAAACCATCCCGTCGATATGGACTCTTGGGGAAGATCAGCCTGTTATCCCCGGGGTACCTTTTATCCGTTGAGCGACACCGCTTCCACTCGCAAGTGCCGGATCACTAGTCCCGACTTTCGTCCCTGCTCGACTTGTCAGTCTCACAGTCAAGCTCCCTTGTGTACTTGCACTCAACACCTGATTGCCAACCAGGCTGAGGGAACCTTTGGGCGCCTCCGTTACCTTTTAGGAGGCAACCGCCCCAGTTAAACTACCCACCAGACACTGTCCCTGAACCGGATAACGGTCCGAAGTTAGATACCCAAATCAACCAGAGTGGTATTTCAAGATTGCCTCCACCCATACTGGCGTATGGACTTCACCGGCTCCCACCTATCCTACACAAGCTAATTCGAGTACCAATGTCAAGCTATAGTAAAGGTCCCGGGGTCTTTCCGTCCTGCCGCGCGTAACGAGCATCTTTACTCGTACTGCAATTTCGCCGGGCCTGTGGTTGAGACAGTGGGGAAGTCGTTACGCCATTCGTGCAGGTCGGAACTTACCCGACAAGGAATTTCGCTACCTTAGGATGGTTATAGTTACCACCGCCGTTTACTGGCGCTTAAGTTCTCCGCTTCGCCCCGAAGAGCTAACAGGTCCCCTTAACGTTCCAGCACCGGGCAGGCGTCAGTCCATATACATCGAATTACTTCTTCGCATGGACCTGTGTTTTTAGTAAACAGTCGCTTCCCCCTGCTCTCTGCGGCCATACAACGCTCCACCCGCGCGGGGCTTCACGTCTCCGGCCCCCCTTCTCCCTAAGTTACGGGGGCAATTTGCCGAGTTCCTTAACCACAGTTCGCCCGATCGCCTCGGTATTCTCTACCTGACCACCTGTGTCGGTTTGGGGTACGGGCCGCTAAGAACTCGCTAGAGGCTTTTCTCGGCAGCATAGGATCACTGACTTCACCTGAATCGGCTCGGCATCACGTCTCAGCCTTCATGTGTTGCGGATTTGCCTACAACACGGCCTACACGCTTACCCCGGCACAACCACCGGCCGGGCTCAGCTACCTTCCTGCGTCACCCCATCGCTTGACTACTACCCATCAGGTTCCCAGCCTCCCCACCATCAACCCGAAGGTCTCCGGCAGTTTGGGTGGTTAGCACAACGAGGTTCATCAGGGACGCTCTTTCGCGGGTACGGGAATATCAACCCGTTGTCCATCGACTACGCCTCTCGGCCTCGCCTTAGGTCCCGACTCACCCAGGGCGGATTAGCCTGGCCCTGGAACCCTTGGTCATCCGGCGGAAGGGTTTCTCACCCTTCTTTCGCTACTCATGCCTGCATTCTCACTCGTGCCGCGTCCACAACTGGGTCACCCCGCTGCTTCACTCGCGGCACGACGCTCCCCTACCCATCCACACACCTGCACAAGGAATCAAGTCCAAGCGAGGATAAAATGTGAATGCCACAGCTTCGGCGGTGTGCTTGAGCCCCGCTACATTGTCGGCGCGGAACCACTTGACCAGTGAGCTATTACGCACTCTTTAAAGGGTGGCTGCTTCTAAGCCAACCTCCTGGTTGTCTATGCGACCCCACATCCTTTTCCACTTAGCACACGCTTAGGGGCCTTAGCTGGTGATCTGGGCTGTTTCCCTCTCGACTACGAAGCTTATCCCCCGCAGTCTCACTGCCGCGCTCTCACTTACCGGCATTCGGAGTTTGGCTGATTTCGGTAAGCTTGTGGGCCCCCTAGACCATCCAGTGCTCTACCTCCGGCAAGAAACACGCGACGCTGCACCTAAATGCATTTCGGGGAGAACCAGCTATCACGGAGTTTGATTGGCCTTTCACCCCTAACCACAGGTCATCCCCCAATTTTTCAACATTGGTGGGTTCGGCCCTCCACGCGGTCTTACCCGCGCTTCAGCCTGCCCATGGCTAGATCACTCCGCTTCGGGTCTAGGACACGCGACTGAATCGCCCTATTCAGACTCGCTTTCGCTACGGCTCCCCCACACGGGTTAACCTCGCCACATGCCACTAACTCGCAGGCTCATTCTTCAAAAGGCACGCCGTCACCCCGCAAGGCTCCGACGGATTGTAGGCGAACGGTTTCAGGTACTATTTCACTCCCCTCCCGGGGTACTTTTCACCATTCCCTCACGGTACTTGTCCGCTATCGGTCACCAGGAAGTATTTAGGCTTACCAGGTGGTCCTGGCAGATTCACGGCAGATTTCAGGGGTCCGCCGCTACTCGGGAACACCCACAGAAGGTCAGCAACTTTCACCTACC
>NZ_JBEZCZ010000086.1:0-6110 GCF_040647875.1 Micromonospora sp. NPDC049230 | reverse complement strand
CGATCGTGACCTGGATCGAACGGACCTACCACCGCCGCCGACGCCAGCGGTCGCTGTCCCGGTTGACCCCCGTTGAATTCGAGACCATCATGCACTCACCGGCCAGTCAGGCCGCGTGACTACACCTGTCACCTGCCGGTGCAGCAGACCCGATGGCCGGGTGGGGCGGGCATCAGGGGAGTACCGTCGCGAGTCCGGTGCCCTGCTGGGCGCGATCGCCGTTGGCCTGGCTATCAACATCCTGACGGCGCGCGCGGACAGCTGGCGAGGACCGTGGCGCTTTGTCCTTGACTACGCCTACCTGTGGCTCCCACTCTGCGTTGTCCTGTGGCTCGGCTGGCGGTACTTCCAACACCGTCGGACAGCGGTCACGTGGCGTGGCGCAGAAAGCCCCTACCCCGGCCTCGCGCCGTTTACGGCGGAGCGCGCGGGTGTCTGTCAACGCCGCTTCAATCGTGACCACTGTGGTCCGGCTGAAACTGGACCACTCCGGTTTGGTTGATCTTTAGTCGCTGGTCTTGTTGGCTGCGGGAACGCGGCCGAGGTCGCGGTCCTTGAGCCGGTAGCTGTCGCCCTTCATCGAGATGACCTCGGCGTGGTGGACGAGGCGGTCGATCATGGCTGCGGCCACCACGTCGTCGCCGAAGACCTCACCCCATCGACCGAAGGGCTTGTTCGACGTGACGATGAGCGAGGCTCGTTCGTAGCGGTTAGAGACCAGCTGGAAGAACAGGTTCGCGGCTTCGGCTTCGAAGGGGATGTAGCCGACCTCGTCGACGATCAGCAGCGGGATCCGGCCGAGTTTGACCAGTTCGTCCTGCAAGCGGCCGGCGTGGTGGGCATCAGCGAGGCGGGACACCCATTGGGCTGCGGTGGCGAACGCGACCCGGTGCCCAGCCTGGCAGGCCCGGATTCCCAGTCCGATGGACAGGTGAGTTTTGCCGGTGCCGGGCGGGCCCAGGAAGACGACGTTCTCCTTTGACGCCACGAAGTCGAGGGTGCCGAGGTGGGCAATCGTCTCCCGCTTCAACGACCGCTGGTGCTCGAAGTCGAACTCTTCCAGACTCTTGCGGGCCGGGAACCTCGCGGCCCGGATACGGCCCTCACCGCCGTGGGCCTCCCGGGCAGCCACTTCGCGTTGCAGGCAAGCGGCGAGGAACTCCTCATGCGTCCACGACTCCGCCCGCGCCCGCTCCGCCAGACGTTCCACTGACGCAGCCAAGGAAGGTGCCTTCAGGGCGCGGGTGAGAAACGCGATCTCGGAGGAGACGTTGCGGCTGGTCTTGGTCGCCATCACGCGGCCGCCTCGACGTCGAGGCCAAACATCCGGTCGTAATCGCTGAGCCGTCGGTGCTCGACCTCAGCGGTGACCGCCGCCGCCGGCACCTGCCGGGCGGCCATGCGCAGGTCAGCGGCGGCCTGCCGGTGAACCGGATCGGTGATGCTCTGATGCTTCGCCCAGCACCGGTCATGGCGGGCGACGAGACGGTCCTCGCAGAACACCTGCACCCGATCGGCGTCAGCGACGATGTCTACTCGTCGGCCCACCACTGCCGGGTGCACCGAGTAGTCGTTGCCGTCCAAGCGAACGTAATGATCCCGGGGCAGGCGGGTGGTCTGCCGCCAACCGACCACCGGCGCGACCGGCGGCAGCGACAGCATCGCCGCCCGATCGGCCTCCCAGCGGTCCACCGGTCGGCAGCCCAGCATCCGATGCTGGCGGCTGTTCGCCCGCACCAGCCACTCGGACAGCTGGGTGTTGAAGTCCTGCGGCGAGCCGAACCGGCGCCCGGGCAGGAACGACGTCTCCAGATAGCCATTGGCCCGCTCGACCAGGCCCTTGGCTTCCGGGTCCGCCGGCCGGCACTGGATCACCTTGATGCCGAGAGTGCCGCGGAAGGCGTTCATCGCCTCGGTCAACTGCGGCCGACCGGCCCGCCACTGCCCGACCGCGGATTCGTTGTCCCACACCAACGCCTTGGGCGTCCGGTCCCAGCCGGAGATCAGCGTCCAATGCCCACCCAGCAGATCCGCCGACTGCCGCGACGGAATCATCGTCGCCGTCAGCCACCGCGAATACCCCGACACCATCACCAACACCGGCGGCCGACCAGCCTGCCCGAACCCCAACGACACGTCCGCCGGCGGAAACCACAGATCACACTGCGCCAGCTCACCCGGCAGATACTCCGTCCGCTGAGCCGGATCCGGACGGCGGAACAACGGCCGCAGCTGCTGCACCCGATCACAGAACACCGTCTTGCCCCGAGTCCACCCGACCCGTTCCATGATCACCGTCGAGGGCATCTCCGGGAACTCCGCCAACAACACCCGGATCTGCGGCTCGACCCCATCCACGATCGAACCCTTCGCCGCCCGCCGATACCGCGGCGGCTCATCACTGGCCAAGGCCTTCTTCACGGTGTTGCGAGACATCCTCAACCGCCGTGCGATGGCCTGAATCGCCATACCCTCCGACCGCCGCAGCCGCCGGATCTCCGCCCAGTCCTCTACGCTCAGCACCTCCCGATGCTTCAGGAGGTGGTCCCGATTCAGCCGGAACCACGTGGTCAGTTTTCAGGCGGAGCCGACAGTGTCTTCTTTGGGCGCGATCGCGAAGCAAGGGACGTACTAAACCGACTAGAGCGCTCCGGGCCGACGCCAGCAACCCGGATCGTCGCCATCGTCGGACCCTCGGGAGTGGGCAAATCTTCGCTGATCCGCGCGGGTGTCCTCGCTCGACTACCACGGCGTTGGGCCGTGGTGGGTCCGCTACGTCCGGCCGCCGACCCGTTTATGAGCCTCGCCGCGGCTCTAGCGGATGGCCCAAAGGCTGTACTGGAGACGGCGCGACTGCTGCGCGAAGAAGCAGCCTCTCCGGAAGCCCCACTCCAGGTTGTGCCAAGCTTCCTCGCCGCCGCCCGCGGCCCTGTACTGCTCGTTATCGACCAAGCCGAAGACCTGTACACGATGACCGGCGAGCACGACCGGGCCCAATGGTGGACCCTGCTGACCCGAACGCTGACCGTGCTGCCGGAACTGCGCCTGCTGGTGGCGATCCGGCCCGAGTTCCGCCGCCGGCTCACCGATCAGCAGGCCGGCTTCATCACCCGACCTGTGGCCATCGGTCTCCTGGATCCGCCCCGCATCCGACAGGCCATCGCGGGGCCCGCCAGGGCCGCCGGACTCACGTTCGAGGACGACCTCATCGACCGCATGACCGCCGACGCCACGGTCGGTGACGCGCTTCCCCTGCTCAGCCACCTGCTGCAACGCCTGCACCTGCAGTCCCATCGCCAACACATCACGGTGGCCCAATACGAACAGGCCGGGGAGGTGGGCGGCGCCATCGCAGCTCATGCCGAGCAGATCTACGAAAACCTCACCCAGCGGTACCCCGAACACGCCGTCGACTCTGCTCTGCTGCGCGGCATCACTATGGAAGGTAAGGAAACCGTACGAAGGACGATCCGACGATCCGACCTCGACACCACCGCAGCTCGCATCCTTGAGGAGTTCAGGGCAGCCCGTCTGATCACCGATGTCGAGGACGGCACCTGCCTTGAATTGACCCACGACGCCCTGTTCCGCCAGTGGCGACGACTCGCCTTTCTGATCAGCGCCAACGAGGAGCGCCTGCACCGCATCACCAGGCTCGAGCACCGCGCGGCAGCATGGCAAGCGGACCCACACACAGACGACCTCTTGCGCGGCCGAACGCTCACCGATGCCCTCGCGCTCGCAGCCGAGGCACCCCTCTCCACTGCAGCCCGACGCCTGCTCGACTCCTCCCAAGAGTTCGATCACCAGGACCGCATCCGACAATCCGAGCGGATCGCCGAGCTGGCACAACAGGTGCGCCGGCAGGACCCCGAACTGGCCGTGGCACTTGCCCACACCGCGCTACACGAGTTGCCACCCACCCCGGCAGCGACGATGACGCGCTGGGCCCTGACCGCCACCTCGCGAACACGGCACCTCACTGTCGGGCACACCACCGGCATCACCTCCGCAGTCTGGTTGCCCGACAGCCAGGGCCTGCGCACCGCCGACAAGACGGGGCGCGTCTGCACCTGGGACGACGCCGATCGCCTTGCCGAGGTTGCCTTTGCCGCTGAACCGGGAGCGAGGGGGCAAACCATTTTGAGTGCCAGCGGGGCCCTCGCCCTCACCGAGCACGATCGAGGCGCCATGCTGTGGCGCGTCGCAGACGGCCGCAACCTGGGCACCCGGAGGGGGAGCCTTCCAGCATCGTTTGACTCATTCTCGTGGCACGGCGATGTCTGCTTTGCAGGACAGTTCGATTACCGAACCGTCGACGTCTACCGCTTGAACGATGACGTCCCGCAGCTTGTCACCAGCATCGCCGCCACGCACGTTCGCGCCACAGCATGGTCTCCCCAGGGTGACCGGCTGGCCATCGCCTCCAACGACCTGCTGCTCGTCGTCAGCATCGGCGAGCACACGCCGGAGGTCCTGCGACAACAGGTAGCGTGGGCGCGCCCGGTGTTGTGCTGGGCATCTGACGGAATCCGGCTCGCCGTCTCAGCCGACCCGGCATTCACAATGCGTCGCACCGACTTCTTCGCGCCGAAGGCCCGCACGCTGTGGATCTACAACACCGACACCGGCCGAGCCGCCGAAAGCGCACCACCCGGCATGACCGAAACCATGGCATGGTCACCCGTCGAGGACGTCATCGCTTGCTCCGTGCGTCGAACACGCCACCGTGACCGCGTGGCGCTGATCGACGTCGGCACCGGCCGCACAGTTGAGCGGCGGGCACGCCCCCACCAAATCAGCGTGATCGCATGGTCCTCCGATGGCAAACGAATAGGCTTAGGAACCTCACTTCACGACGTCGAGATTTGGGACGTTACCGGCCGAAGCTTCCATCGCCTGCCTACCGGAAGCCTGCAGAAAATCTCCTGGTCTCCGGACCTCAGACGAGCCGCTGTAAAAAGGATCGGAAGGATGCCGGAGATCATCGAAGCGGACAGGGTAGCACCGCCGCTGCGACTCGGAGACGACGATTGCCTGTCAATCGCGTTCTCGCCAATAGGCGACCTGGTCGCAACCGCCAGACAGGAACAGGTCACCCTGTGGGACGCGCGATCCGGTGGGCTCCGGGTGCAGTGGGGCGCTCACCCGCGACAAATCCCGAAACGCAAACCGACATCGACGCCGCTCCCATGGGTTTACGGACTCGCCTGGTCCGGCGACGGCTCCCGTCTGGCCGTCCATACGCACTGCTTCTTCGATAGAACCGCACCCACCCTCTCGGTCTGGGACGTGGCCAAACCGCAGCGTCTAGCAGTTCTCGACGGAGGCGAAGACAGCACCGGGACGATTGCCTGGTCCCCGGACTCAAGCCTCATAGCTGCAGTCGCCCGCGAACATAACGTGAGCTTATGGCGAGGAGACGACTACACCCTCGTCCGCCAATGGCGAACCGAAGGGGCCGAAAAGGTAGCAGCCCTGGCCTGGTCGGATGACTCCACAAGACTCGCCGCCGCCGTCGGCAACCACGTCGAGATCTGGGCCGTAGCGCAGAAGCAAGTCACCTCACGCTGTCTTGGCCACACGGGCAACGTCAAACACCTCACCTGGGGAACCGGCGGGCACCGCCTCGCGACCATCAGCGATGACCGCATGCTCTACATCTGGAGCGCTCAAGACGGGCGGCCCCTTGCCGCACTTGACATACCTCGTGGAAGAGTGCGCAGTCTGTCTTGGCGAGGCAGCGTCATCGTCACCTACGACGACGGCACGATCATGAGCTGGGACGTCTGCAATGGCCCGGGGCAGGTTTTGACTGAAGACGGTGAGCCGCGTGCACTAAGCGCTGAAGAACGCGAACGGTACGGCTTGCCGCCAACGCTAACCAGCTGAAAGTTTACCAGCGTGCAGAGCGGCTCTCGTGGTGCCCGCCGATGTCCCACAGAGCGGCGGCGGCCGCAATCCAGCTTTATGGCTGCACGCTTACGCAATGTTATGGCGGTCAGACTTGAACCAGCCCTAGGTTCTGTCTCGTAGATCTTGGTGGTCGGGGACGGCGCGTAGCCAGTCAAGGGTTTCGACCAGGTCGAGGGTGGCCTGGAAGTGGGTAG
>NZ_JBEZCZ010000085.1:0-6829 GCF_040647875.1 Micromonospora sp. NPDC049230 | reverse complement strand
CCCCACCGCGCCGCCATCACCACCACCAACCCCACCCACCTCACCCACGCCCTCACCGCCCTCACCACCAACACCCCACACCCCCACCTCACCCAAAACCACACCCCACCCACCACCACCCCCCACATCACCTTCCTCGTGCCAGGCCACGGCACGCCGCTGCGCGGCGCCCTGGCCGAGCTCTACCAGAGCGACCCGCTCATCACCGCGGCACTGGACTCGCTCGCCGACGCGGCGGGGCCGGCCAGCAAGGCGGGAATCAACGTCCTGCTCGACCCCCCGAACGGCTCCGCGGACCGCGAGGACCCGCGTCACACCCAGTCCGCGCTCTACGCGCTGGCCTGGACACTGGCCGCCTGGTGGCGGGCGCACGGGATCGTCCCGCAAACCGTCCTCGGGCACAGCGCGGGCGCGTACGCGGCGGCCGCACTCGCCGGAATCATCTCGCCGCGCGACGGCGCCCGCCTCAGCGCCGTACGCGGGAACCTCGTCGCGGACCTGCCGGGGCACGGCGCGATGCTCGCGGTGTTCGGCGACCCGGCACGCCTGGCCAGCCTGGCACCCGTCGCCAACGGCAGCGTCCACATAGCCCTGCGCAACAGCCCCCGGGAGACGGTCATCGCCGGACCGTCCGACGCCGTCGACGCGTTCGCGGCGCTGGCGGCGGACGAGGGCCTGCGCACGGTGCCGCTGTCGGTCCCTGTCGCCTTCCACACCGCGCAGGTGGAGCCGATGCTCGGCGCGCTGGGCGAGGCGTTCACCCAGGCCGCCCTGCGACCGGCCACCGTGCCGTTCGTGTCGGACACCACCGGGCTGCTCGCCGGGCCGGAGGTGGCCTCCCCGGAGTACTGGGTCCGGCACAGCCGCGCGCCCATCCACTTCGACGAGGCCCTCCGCACCGCCCTGGACCGGGGAACCACCATCCTTGTCGAACTGGGGCCGGGTGGCCTGCTCTCCTCGGCGGCGGCGGTCGCGGCCGCCAGCGGCGCCGAGTGGACCTGCGTCCCCTCGCTGCCCCGAACGACCGAACCGCACCGGCGACTGGTCGAGGCGCTCGCACGGACCTGGGTCGCCGGCGGGCCGGTCGACTGGTCACCGCAGACGACCCGCCCGGAGGTGCTGCCGGACCTTCCCCGGTACCCCTTCGAACGCCGCGAGTACTGGCTCCCGACACCGCGTACGGCCGGCCCGGCCGGCGGCACCGTCCCGGCCGGCTCGGTCAACGGCTCGGTCGGCTCGGCCAACGGCACGGCCGGCGCGGCCAACGGCACGGCCGGCTCGGTCACGCACGCGCGAACCCCCGCGCCGCTGCCCCTCCCCGTCGCGGCGGCGGGCGCGGACCCGGCCCGGGTGGGCGACCTGGTCCACCGGTTGCAGGCCGAACTGTCGGCGGTGCTCGGGCTGCACCGCCCGGAAACGCTCAGCCCCGACATCGGCCTGTTCGACCTCGGCCTCACCTCGGCGATGACCATGCAGATCCGTACGCGCCTGGAGGGCGAACTCGGGCTGAGGCTGCCGGTGACCCTGGTCTTCGACCACCCCACGATCCGCCGGCTGGCCGAGTATCTGGCTCGGATCACGCCGTCTCCGGTGGACGCCCGGGTGCCCGTACCCGTCCCCCGCCCGGCCGTCGAGCCCGCCCCGCGCGTACCGCGACCCGGCGCCGCCGAACCGCTCGCGATCGTCGGCATGGCGTGCCGGCTGCCCGGCGGTGCTGTCGACCTCGACTCGTTCTGGCAGCTGTTGAGTGACGGGCGTGACGCGACGGGCGACGTGCCCGGCGACCGCTGGGACACGCCGGCCCGGTCCGACGGCGCCGCCTCGTACGGACGGCGCGGCGGCTTCCTGGAGAGCCCTGTCGACGGGTTCGACGCCGCCGCCTTCGGCATCTCGCCCCGCGAGGCGCGCAGCATGGACCCGCAACAGCGTCTGCTCCTCGAGGTCTCCTGGGAGGCGCTCGAAGACGCCGGCGTCCGGATCGAGACGCTCGAGGGCTCCACGACAGGCGTGTACGTCGGCATCAACACCTCCGACTACCTACAGCTTCTCGCGGCGCACCCGGCCGCCGCCGACGACCCGTACCTGGCCACCGGCAACACCTTCAGCGTGGCGGCCGGGCGCCTGTCGCACCTGCTGGGCACACACGGCCCGAGTCTCGCAGTGGACACGGCGTGTTCGTCCTCGCTGGTCGCCGTGCACCTCGCCGCCCGCAGCCTGCGTTCCGGCGAGACGGACCTGGCGGTCGTCGCCGGAGTGAACCTCATGTTGTCCCCGCTGACCACGGCAAGCCTGACCCGGATGCGCGCGCTGGCCCCGGACGGGCGGTGCAAGTCCTTCAGCGCCCGGGCCGACGGTTACGGTCGCGGCGAGGGCTGCGGCGTCGTCGTCCTCAAGCGGCTCGCCGACGCGCAGGCCGCCGGTGACCAGATCTGGGCGCTGGTCCGGGGTTCCGCGGTCAACCAGGACGGCCGCAGCGCCGGGCTGACGGTGCCGAACGGGCGCGCGCAGGTCGCGGTGCTGCGCGAGGCGCTGCGCGACGCGGGAGTACGGCCCGAGGAGGTCGGCTACGTCGAGGCGCACGGCACCGGCACACCGCTTGGCGACCCGCTGGAGATCAGCGCCCTTGTCGACGCGCTGCGGCCGGAATCCGATCGCCGCGACGCGCTCTGGGTCGGCTCGGTCAAGACCAACATCGGGCACCTGGAGGCCGCAGCCGGGATCACGGGTCTGATCAAGGTGGCGCTCGCCCTGCGCCATCGCCAGCTCCCCGCCCACCTGCACTTCGAACAGCCGAGCCCGCACATCCCGTGGGGGGAGATCCCCGTCCGGATTCCCGTACGGCCCGTCGAGTGGGAGCCGCGGCACGGTTCACGGGTCGCCGGCGTCAGCTCGTTCGGCTTCAGCGGCACCAACGCGCACGTGCTGCTGGAGCAGACACCGGAATCCGCGCAGACACCGGAACCCGGGCCGCCCTCGTCTCGCCCCGACCAGCCGGACGCCCACCTGCTGCTGTTGTCCGCACACTCGCCCGAGGCGCTCGACGACACGGCCGAGGCGTACCGGCGGATGTTCGAGCAGGCACACGACGGCGCGTTGGTCCTCGCGGACGTGACCCGCACGGCCGCGCTACACCGCACGCACCTGCCCTACCGGCTGTCCGTGGTCGCCGACTCCGTGAAGCGGGCGGCGGACCTGCTGGCCCGGTCGGCGGACGACGGACGCGGTGTGCCCGGCCGACGCGAAGCGGGCGCTGGCGGGCGGGACAACCGCGACGGCGTCCGTCGCGGTGTCGCGCGCCGCGACGGCCGGGACCGGCTGATCGTCGTCTACTCCGGGCAGGGCTCGCAGTGGCCCGGCATGGGCCGCGCCCTGGCCCGCCATCCTGCCGTGGACGAGGTCATCGAGCGCTGCGACGCGGTGGTGCGCCGGATCGCCGGCTGGTCGCTGCGCGACGAGCTGTTCGCCGGCCCCGAGCGGTCGCGGCTGGACGACACTGTCGTCGCCCAGCCCGCGATCTTCGCCGTCCAGGCGGCGATCAGCCAGGTGTGGCAGGCCTGGGGTGTACGGCCCGACGCGCTGATCGGCCACAGCGTGGGCGAGATCGCCGCCGCCTACGCGGCCGGGTGCCTCACCCTGGAGCAGGCGTGCGAGGTCGCGGTGCGACGCGCGGCGGCGATGGGTGCGACCCGGGGCGGCGGGATGATGGCTGTCGTCGGGCTGGACCGGCGGGAGACCGCCGAGGTGATCGCGCCCTACGGCGCGGAGGTGTCGATCGCGGCGGTGAACAGCCCGCGCAACACAGTCGTCGCGGGCACCCGCCCGGCCATGGTGGAGCTGGCGGCCGCGGTCCGCGCCCGTGGCGTGTTCTGGTCGATCGTCCAGGAGGAGTACGCGTTCCACACGCCCGCGATGGCGGCCTCCGCAGAGGCGCTACGCGCGCAACTCGGGGATCTCGCCCCGGCACCGCCGACGGTGGCCGTCTACTCGACGGTGACCGGCGGGCCCGCGGAGCCCGGCTTCGCCGATGCCGACTACTGGGCGCGCAACGTCACCGGACCCGTGCTCTTCACCGAGGCGCTGCGCGGGGCCGCGGGGGCGGCACACCACGTCGTGCTGGAGGTCGGCGCGCATCCGGCTCTGGCGACCCCCATCCTCCAGTGCCTGGACGGGTACGGGACCGGGGTCGTCGCGGTCGAGTCGATGCGCGCGCACCACGACGGCCGTACGTCGATGCTCGACGCCGCGGGCGCGCTGCACGTCCTCGGCCACCCGGTGGACCACGCGGCGCTGCAACCGGGCGACGGCCGACGGGTCCGGTTACCGAGCTATCCCTGGCAGCGGGAGCGGTTCTGGATCCCCGAGCGGCCGGCCTGGCCCGGGACGGCGCGCGGTGCGGAGGCATCCCCGCCGGCCGACACGTCGAATGGACGAACGCCGCACCGGAGCGCCGCCGAGCGGGACATCCAGAACGACGTCGACGCGGCCCTGTACGAGGTCGCCTGGCAGCCGGACTCCCGGGATCCCGCCTCGGCGAACGGCACCGGCGGTTCCGGGGACGCCGGCCGCTGGGTGCTGACCGGCGTCGGCCCGGACGGCGTCGCGGACCGGCTGGCCGCGCTCCTGGAGGCGGCAGGGCACACCTGCGTCCTGGTCCGGTCGGAGACGCTGAGCCCAGACGACGGGTTCGCCGCGGTGGCGGAGGCGATCCGCGGTGCCGGCGACGCGCTGCGCGGCGTCGTTCACCTCGCCGCGCTGGACGCCGATCCGAGCCTGCGCACGCCCGGGCCGGAGTGGAACGAGGCACTCAGCACCTCGTGCGGCCCGCTCCTGACCGCGCCGCGTTCGTTATCGGCACCGGGCATCGCGGCCGGCGCGCGCCTCTGGGCGGTCACCCGCGGCGCCGTCGCGGCCGGCGACGCGCCGTGCGTGCCGGTGCTGGCACCCGCGTGGGGGCTCGGACGCGCCGTGTCGATGGAGCAGCCGGGAGTCTGGGGTGGCCAGATCGATCTCGATCCGCGGTACCCGGATCCCGACGCGGAGGCCGCCACGATCGCCCGTGAGATCCTCCACCCGGACGCCGAGGACCAGGTCGCGTACCGCGCCGGGCAGCGCATGGTTCCCCGGCTGGTACGAGCCGATGCCGGCCGGAGCCCGGGCGACGTCGTACCCACGCCCCGCACGCTCGATCCCGAGGCCGCGTATCTCGTCACCGGTGGTCGCGGGGCCCTGGGTGTGCTGTTCGCCGAATGGCTGTACCGGCGCGGGGCGCGGCACCTGGTCCTGCTGGGACGCGGCCCGCTGGCGCGGGAGGGAACAGCCGCCGGGCCCGCCGACCCGGTGGACGCCGAACGCCACACCATCGCCGCCATCGAACGGCTGCGCCGTGACGGTGCCACGGTGTACACCCCGGACGGCGATGTCGCCGACCCCGTGGCGATGCGCGCGGTGTTCGACCCGCACCGCGCACCGTGGCCGGCCGTCCGTGGTGTGATCCACGCCGCGGGCCTGTTCGAACTCCGGCCGCTGGCGGACATCGACTGGGCCGGGTTCCGCGCGATCCTGCGGCCGAAGGTCGAGGGCACGCTCGTCGTCGCCGCGGCGGCCGAGGATGCCGCGCTGGACTTCTTCGTGTCCTGCGGTTCGGCCTGGTCGGTCTTCGGGGCCGCGCTCGCCGGGCACCTCGTGGCCGCGTGCCACTTCCAGGACGTCTTCGCGCACGACCGCGCGCAACGGGGCTATCCCGCGCTGACCGTCGACTGGGGCTGGTGGGCCGACGGCTCGCTCGCCCGGGAGCACGGCGAGTCCTTCCGGGCCACCGGAACCGCGCCGGTGAGCCGGGACCTGGGCTTCGCCGCGCTGGACCGACTCACCGGCGTGGCATCCGACGAGGCCCCGATCCGGTGCCAGGTCGCGGTCGCCCCGTTGGACTGGAACCGGCTGCTGCCGGTGCTGGAGGCGAAGCGCTCGCGGCCGATGTTCGCGACGATGCGCCCGACCGGCGAGACGGGTGGCGCCCACGACGAGGAGTTCGCCCGCCGACTGCGTGCGGCTGGCGACACGGCGGCAGGTGTCCGGATGTTGGAGGACGCGGTCCAGGTCGAACTCGCTGTCGTCCTCGGCCGGCCGGCCGGGTCCCGGATGGACCGCGAACTCGGCTTCTTCGACGCCGGGATGGACTCGATCACCAGCGTCGAGTTGCGGGACCGGCTCGCCCGGCGGCTGGGCACCGACGTGCCAGCGACCGCGGCCTTCGAGAACCCCACTGTCGCGGCGCTGGCCAGATTCCTGCTGTCTGAGCTGGTCGGCGGACCACCGCAGCCACCGGCCCCGACCCTGAACGGCGCGAAAGAGCCGGCGGCGCACCCGGCCGAGCCGGCGGTGGACCTGGCCGGGCTGGAAGCGGAGCTCGCCCACCTGAGCGAGGACGACCTGTTGGGGCTCCTGAAGCAGGAACTGGACACGGGAGGCACCGCATGAGGGCCGTCGACGCGACCGCAGCGCCCGAGGAGCGGGACAGTCGTTCGGAACGCGAGGACCTGCTCCGGCGGGCGCTGCTGGAGTTGCGGGTGGCGCGGGCCGAGGCCGCCGCCCTGCGGGCGGCGCGCACCCAGCCGATCGCGGTGGTGGGTATCGGGTGCCGGTTCCCCGGCGCGGACGGCCCCGAGGAATTCTGGCGACTGCTCACCGAGGCACGCACCGCCATCACCCCCATCCCCACCGACCGCTGGGACAATGACCGCTACTACCACCCCGACCCCGACACCCCCGGCCACACCTACGCCCGCCACGGCGGCTTCCTCACCGACGTCCGCGGCTTCGACCCCACCAT
>NZ_JBEZCZ010000084.1:0-7524 GCF_040647875.1 Micromonospora sp. NPDC049230 | reverse complement strand
ACCTGTGCTTCGGCCCTGCCGACACCAGCGACGAGACCCTCATCCGCATCGCCGGGACCCGGTGGGCGATCGAGGAGTGCTTCCAGACCGCGAAGGCCGAGGTCGGCCTGGATCACTACCAGGTGCGTCGCTACGACGCCTGGTACCGCCACATAACACTCGTTCTGTGCGCTCACGCCTACCTCGCCGTCACCGCCGCCCACGCCAAAAAGGGGGCACTGAATCCGATGACGGCCTCATACCCCTCACCCATGGCGAGGTCCGACGTCTCCTGGCACACCTGATCACCACCATCCGAACCTTCGATCACATCCATCGATGGTCACGATGGCGGCGCCGACACCAGCACCGCGCCAAAACAGCCCACTAGCAGCGAAGACTCCACCTCCACCAGGTGCGGCTGGAGTATTAGAGCGCGTTTGGCATGTGGGTCGGTCTGGTGTGTCGCACAGTGAATCCGGCCGATGGAGGTAGTTCGGTCGGTAGGCAGGTATGGATCGATTGCGGCGGTACCCGTCTGACTTGACCGACGCCGAGTGGGAGATCATCGAGCCGATGCTGCCGTCTCCGCAGTGGATGGGCAGACCAGAAAGGCACGCCCGCCGCGCCATCGTCGACGCCATCTTGTACGTGGTGCGTACCGGTTGCGCGTGGCGGTACCTGCCGGTCGACTTCCCGCCGTGGCAGACCGTGTACGCGCACTTCACCCGGCTGAACAGCCGGGGCGTGACCGAGCGGATCCTGACCGAACTCCGTGGGCAGATCCGAGTGACTCACGGCCGTGACCCGGAGCCGACGGCGGGGATCATCGACTCGCAGAGCGTCAAAGGCGCCGAGACCGTGCCCCGCGCAACCCGCGGCTACGACGTCGGCAAGAAGATCAACGGCCGGAAGCGGTTCATCGTCACCGACACCCCTCGGACTCCTGGTCACCGTCTGGGTCCTGGCCGCGTCCTGGCAGGACCGCGACGGCGCCAAAGGAGCCCTGCTGGCCACCTACGCGGCGACCCCGATCCGGCATGTCTTCGCCGACTCCGGCTTCGCCGGCCGCCTCGTCGACTGGGCCCCGCGACCTGCTCCGCACCACCGTCGAGATCGTCCGCAAACCCGCCGACCAGCGCGGGTTCGTCGTGCACCCCGCCGCTGGGTCGTGGTACGGGACCCTGGCCTGGATCACCGCCCACCGCCGCCTGGCCCGCGACGACGGAACCCACCGCGCCACGTCCGAGGCCATGATCCGATGGGCCGCCCTCAGCGGCATGCTCCGCCGCCTCACCCGAGGCGAACCCGCCACCCGCCAACAACGCCTCACCTTCAACACACCCGACTGACAGCAATGTGAAACGCGCTCTTAGGGACTAAAGGGACGTCTCTTAAGTATCAGCGGTGCTTGAAGTACCGGAATAGGTGACGTTCGCGTACTCGAACCGCCCCAAGAACCGCACCTATTACCGCGCCAGCCCAGATGCCGACAAGGCAACGCCCGCCAAGAATCGTGACTAGCACGGGCGAACCCCCCAGCTTGGCCTGATAGAGGACGATGGGAAGAGCCAGTAGAACCCCTGCAGTGGCCCAAGCGATCGCCTCGATCGCTGACTGAAGGACTTGGCTGGTCTTCGAGAGGCCACAGTGAAGTGCGCTTGCCAGCTCCAAGCGCCTGAGCCACACCGATACGAAACCAAGAGCGAGGCCGACCACCAAGCCTGCCTGAGGCCCATGCCGCGATAACCGCGTGTCGAGGAGTTCGCCGACATCGATATCGGCTCCAAGAGTGGTATTGAGCTGCCGTAAATTGGGGTCGGTATTCGTTGGAGCAACAGCTGTTAGCGCGCTCCTGAGCAGCTGGACGACAGACTCATCGGGCGGCCATACCTCCGCCCAGCATTCGTCGAATACTCCGCTAGCGGGGCTAACTCCGACAGCCGCAAACTCGAGCTCGGGGGAACGACCATCGTCAGGAAAAGCGTACACTCCCTGGACACTTACAGTTCCTGTAGCGCTTTCAAAGGAACCTCCTGCGGGGACGCCAATGGCACTGGCAGCAGACTCTGAAAGTAACACTCCAACGGGAAGCGCGGCCCATTGCACCACATCGATCATTCTCAGGAATCCCGGCGTGACTTCTCTGTACGGGATGGCCGACGTGGGCAGCGCCAGATGACCCAAGGCTGCCGGCGCAATCCTAAGCGCGCCTGCCCGAGTAATCCCTGAAGCGCCAGCCAGAGTCTCGCACGCCTTCCCGTTGACGAATCCCGGCGCAGACAAGATGAGGGTTGAGGCGCCTGCTGATCGAAAGCTGTCCGCTTCCGCATTCACGCGGTTGACGGTGGATGCCTCTGCGTAACCCATAACACCAGCGGCTCCTGCAACCGCGGTTGCAAGGACGAGCGTCCGCGTGGTGCCCGAAGTGATGTTCCGCCATGCTTCGGAAAGTAGACCACTAAGCCTCATTGATAATCACTCAGATCCACAATCAGGTCGCAAGTGGCTCTGACATCTGGGTCATGAGTTGCTATCACGACAATCATTCCATCACGTGCGAGCGCCCCTAGTACTTCAACCACAGTTGCTGCACTACTACGATCGAGCTGGCCTGTAGGTTCATCGACTAGCAGGAGTTGAGGGATGGACGCGACCGCTCGAGCCAGCATGAGCCGTTGGGCCTCGCCACCCGATATCTCACGGAACGGTCGGGCGGCTATCGACGCAAGTCCAAACTCCGCCAGCAGGCAAAGCGCCTCTGCCTCAGCCTTCCTACGGTCGCATTGACCGCGGGCTAGGATAGGTAGCACCACGTGATCAAGCGTGGTTCGCGCAGCAACGCCGACCGGATTCTGAAAGACCCAGGCAACACGATCAATCCCAGTAAAAGTTATGCTGCCCGTCCGCGGTATGGTCGACCGGCTCAAGATGCTTAGCAAGGTGCTCTTGCCTGATCCTGAAGGTCCGACGATAGCTGTCGTCTTGCCGGGCTGAAGATGCAGGCTTAGTCTCGAAAAGAGATTTGGAGCAGCGCCAAAGGAATGCCCGACCTCGTGACACGTCAAATGCACGTCGACTCCGGTGATGGCTCGAGCTGCACCTCAGGCCAAACAATTCCGGTTGCGGCTTCGACGAGTGACCTGCCTAAGGTGGAACTTACAACCGAAACGCGAGCCGACTGACCATCCGCGGTTACGACGCAGGCATTACCGGTCGCGCTGAAAAGTATCGCCGACGGGGGAACGCTGTAGACCACTTTCGGTTCCGTCAACCGATACTTAGCACGGAGTCCGGATTGGCCATTCGACTCTTCGAATATTCGAAACTGGTCGCTCGACGCGAAGCGCGCCAGGCCCGCGTTGTCCGTTATCGCACCCGACTGGTTCACCACTAAAACTTGGTCGCCAACGATTAGCTCGCGCTTACCCGGGACGATATCGGCAGGAGGAGCCTTCATCTCCACAGTATGGATGGCTCCCCGAATGCTAGCGATCGGCGTACCTGCGCTCACTCTAGCCCCAACGGATGCCTCGCACTTCTCGACGACAGTATCGGCCGTAGGAAGCCAGATTATCGACGTCATCATCAATGAGTTTGCCGTGAGTCGGCGGCCGGTGACTCGTTCGAAAAGCTTCGCTACTGCGTTCTTGGTTGCGAGGTCGTACCGTGAGGTTGGTGACGCGGGAAAGTAGCCGAGGCGCTTCAGCTCGCGTTGCAGCGCCGCAACGTCGTTGCCCCTAGTTCCGGACACGAAATTCCGCCAGGGAGGAACTTCGGTCGCGAGTGCTAGCTTTGGTTCCCCGTCGATAGCCAACGGAGAGGTACCCGACCGTAAGCCATATCGCGGGAAGCAGTCAAAGTCAGTTATAACTCCCTCTGCGGTGGCAGAAAGGGTAGGTGAGGGTGCCCTGACGACCACCAGTTCGACATCTCGCTCATCTGCGAATTGTTCGCTGACGGCATGAAACATCCTTGGGCGAGCGGTCTCGGTTGTCGAGTCGGCACGAGGTGCTGGCAGGACCGTGATAGCAGCCACCGCGCCGATCGCCATAAGGCATAATCCAGCGAGGAGGAATGCACTTCCCGAAACAACCTTACGTCGCGTTGAATGGGATTGACTCTTCATAAGTACGCCTATCATCGGCAAAGTGCTTTCTTGCGTGACTGCGACACTTGTGGGTATGACTCTCGGTCAAGCCGGCCCGCTCATGCAATCCATAACTTTCGTCGAATTGTGGTCGAACGGCGCGTTCGCGTAGCCTGACGACATGTCTTTCTGGAGGTCATCCGTTGTGTAGCCGGGCGGGACGAGTGATTCGCGGGCAAGGCAACGCACCATTAGTTCGAATCGATCCTCGTTCTTTGGATTCACGACAATTTCGATGTATAGTGGCTCGATATGCATCGTTGTGCCGACGCGACACTTTGACTCTGTGTCGTCGTTGCCTTGCGCCTTTGGCCAACGGTATGTGAACGTGCCATTTCGGGCGGGGAGCGCGGTGGCCTCGATACCATTGTCGTTCATGCATCGCAAGAATCGATCAATCGACTCTTGGTACTCGGCGCGCGAAATCGTTGAGTCTTCGAGTACGGCGTGCTCGAATTCCGAAGAAGCTTGACGTTTCGCTCGCTCAAACTCGGCCTCGAAGGGATTGGGCGGCGGGCTTTCAGCCGAGCTGCACCCAGCCAGAGTCATTGCACAGCAAATTACCGCAAGCGATGCTCGTATAAGTTTCGTTTTCAGTGGACACTCCATGAAGATCAGCAAGGAATCCCATATCCGGCGCAGTCGGCGTCGGATATGGGATTTCCCCTCAAGGATTGGATCTAAAGCCAAACCCAACCGGGGTAAGCGCCTTGGCCGTTATAGGAACGAGCGGCGTTACCTGCGCCGACGCCTTCCTGGTGGTCACCAGTATCGGCAACCTTGAACTGCCAGGGGGTGCTGTGAGTATAAACTTGCGAGCCAGAGTACCGGTCCACCCTCGCCGCTACCTTGGAGCAGCCGTTCTCATTCATTGTTGCAATTGTCCGAGTTGAGGTATGAGACGTAGCCCATTTGTTTGAAGCGCAGAGGTCGGCGGATGCAGGTGCCGCGCCGACGAACACCAACGCCGACGTTGCTATGCCTGCGGCAGCGGCATGGATCATCAGCTTTTTCACCAGGTTCCTCCTGTTGTTAACGTGGAAACCAGCCCAACTCAAGCAAGCAGAACGGCTGTCGTCCGAACTTGTGCAGCGTACTGCCGCTGCATCGAGAGTTGTCAGGAAGTCGGATTCCGGTCTGGCCCTGTAATTGAAACCGGCGGCAGCGTGCGTGGTCCACGAATTGCTCATAGCTTACATCCCGGTTTTAAAACCGACTGGCGTCGCTCCTCTGGCGACGAGTCCGCAAGCTTAAGCTGGTTTCGGGCCCGGAGTTACTCACGCACGCGGAATAAAAGGCTTCCGTAAGGTCTCCTAGCCGTTAGGGAACGGGAACGACGGCCGGTCTGAATAGCGCGCTCGTGCCACGCTACATGACATCGATCAGTATGCGTTTCCCCGAATGGAGTCAATTGGACCCCGTCCGGCACTTACTGTGCTTCTGGCAGTCCGTCTTGATAGTCCTTGTCCTTTATGTTCCTGACGTTAGGTCACCCTTCCAGCCCAGAGTGTTAGATTGTTCACAGGCTGTGCGGCCGAGCTGCCGGGCAGGCAGTGGGCTGCGGACCACTCTCGCCGGAGGACGTACGTGTGCGCTGTGGCCTCGTGCCGCCGCCGGGCGCCGCACCACTCGCCAGGCCTGAGGGACAGTAATGATTAGCGAGCGGCCAGCGCTCCAGCCCACTGGAAGCCGGACGAGGCGCAGAATTGTAGGCAAGACGCTAACTTGATCTTTAACCTGGGGTTGGTTTGTATCGACCCTGGCTGATCATGGCCGCAGCCCTTGATTGATCATTCTTCTTGTCGAGGGAAGAAGATCGGGATCAAGGGCTGCGGGATGATCAGTGTGCATGACGCTACGCGTGAGAGCGCGGTGGGGGACCTCGCGACGTTCCGTAGGGAACTGCATCGTTGTCTGAGCGCGCGAGCTGATGCTTTGTTCGAGTTGGCTGACGCGGTGTTGTGCGCGGACGGGCCGGTGCGGTCGTTGCCGGCGTTGTCTCTGGTGGCGGAGCATCGTCGAGGTCACGGCGCGTTGTATGACGCTCTTGGCGCCGGTCGCATCGATGTGGACCGGTTGCGGCAGGTGGTGGCCTCGACGCCGATCCCACGGGCCGCCGATGGGCGGATCGTCCTGGCGGTGGATGTCACCTGCTGGTTGCGGCCGGAGGCGCACACCGTGCCGGAGCGGATCCTGTGCCACACCTACGGTCGTGGCAAGGACCAGCACATCGGGGTGCCGGGATGGCCGTACTCGTTCCTGGTCGCTCTGGAAACCGGGCGTAGTTCGTGGACCGCCCCGCTGGACGCCGTGCGCCTCGTCCCGGGTGCGGACCTGGCCGTGGCCACCGCCGGGCAAGTGCGTGACGTCGTGAGTCGCCTTGTCACCGCCGGGCACTGGCGGCCCGGTGACCTGGCGATCTGGGTGGTCATGGACGCCGGCTACGACGCGGCCCGTCTCGCCTGGCTGCTGCGAGACCTGCCGGTGCGGATCCTGGCCCGGATGCGCTCGGACCGGGTCCTGCGTCGCGGCCCCCGGCCGTGGGTGCCCGGCCCCAAGTGCGGCCGGCCACCACGACACGGCACCGAGTTCATCTTCGGTGACCCGGCCAGCTGGGACACCCCGGACGTCACCACCGTGACCGAGACTCGGCTCTACGGCACAGCGACCGCCCGCGCCTGGCACCGGTTGCACCCCCGCCTCACCCGCCGCGCCGCCTGGGCCGACTGCCCCGAACTGCCCATCCTGGAAGGCACCGTCGTGCGTCTCGACGTGCAACGGCTGCCCTCCGGCGCGACCGCGAAACCGGTATGGCTGTGGTGCTCCACCGGTGCCGACCCGGCCGCTGACCCGGACACCACGATGGTGACCCTGTTGTGGCAGGCGTTCCTGCGGCGCTTCGACATCGAGCACACGTTCCGGCTGTTCAAGCAGACCCTCGGCTGGACCGTGCCGAAACTGCGCGACCCGCACGCGGCCGACAGATGGACCTGGCTGATCATCGCTGCCCACACCCAACTCCGGCTGGCCCGGCCCCTCGCCGCTGACCTACGCCACCCGTGGGAACGACCAGCCCGACCCGAACGACTCACCCCGACCCGCGTCCGCCGCGGATTTCGTCACCTCCGCCCAACGACCGCCTGTCCCGCCAGTGCACCGAAACCCACCCGACCAGGACCCGGACGACCACCCGGACAACCCAACCGCCAACCCACCCGCCGCCACGACGTCCACACCGTCACCAGCAGCGCCACCACGAACCCGAAGCCCAACAAAAAGAAACCGACGAATCCCCGACCAGGGGCTGTCTCGCTAACGGTGTTTCCGGCGATCTTGGTTAGTAGGTTTCAGCGGCTGGGAAGCGGTCGCTGAAGGTGATGGCGAAGGCGTTCAAC
>NZ_JBEZCZ010000083.1:0-7853 GCF_040647875.1 Micromonospora sp. NPDC049230 | reverse complement strand
GGGGGGGGGGGGGGCCCGGGGGGGGGGGCCCCCCCACGTTCTCTCTCTTTTCTGGCGGTCAGCTCAGTGCCGTGCGGTGGGCGACACCTCGGTACGGGAGTTCAGTGGCACGACCGGCACCTGGCCGGCGGGGACCACCCCGTCGATTCCGCCCAGCAGCCGCCGGCCAGCCCGCTCCGGCCGAACGTTGGGGCTCTCGGCCGTCTGCACCTGCGGGCGGTGGTTCGCCGCACGGATCTGCTCCTCGTCGACCCGGACACCCAGCCCGGGTGCGTCGCCGAGGATGAAGGCGCCGTCCTCGACGTGCAGGTCGACGGAGAGGCCGACCGGTGGACGCAGGTCCTGCAACTCGCTGGTCAGGTGGTTCGGCACCGAGGTCGCGGCGTGCAACAGGCCGATCGGGCTGTTGCCGATCGGGCTGACCGGCAGGTCGTACGCGTGCGCCAGGGCGGACGCCCGCAGGAAGTGGGTGACTCCCCAGACCGCGGCCATCTGGACGATGTCGACAGCGCCGGCGGCGAGCAGCGGACGGTACTGTTCGAGCCCGGTGAGGTTCTCGCCGGTGGCGACCGACGCGTTGACGCCTCGGCTGACGACGGCGAGGCCCTCGGCGTCCCAGCGTCGGACGGGCTCCTCGATCCAGATGAGGTCGAGGGCGCGTTCGAGGTCGCAGACGTGCCGCACGGCCTGCTTGCGGGTCCAGGCCTCGTTGACGTCGAGCATCAGACCCGGTCGCCGACCGTGCCCGGCCTCGGTCAGGACCTCCTTGACCAGGGTCAGGCGGTGCCGGTCGCGATCGAGGTCGAGACCGCCCTTGAGCTTGGCGGCACGCAGACCGTGGCTGGCGTAGACCTCGTACTCCGCGACGAGTTCGTCGTCGGTGAGCCCGATGTCCAGGCCGGACGCGTAGGCGTTGACGCGCCGGTCACGTCCGCCCAGCAGCCGCCACAGCGGCTCGCCGGCCGCCTGCGCCTTGATGTCCCAGAGGGCGGTGTCCAGTGCGCCGATGGTGCCGAACACCGGGCCGGCGTGACCGGCCTTGAAGGTGTGCCGCAGCATGCGGTCGTACAGCGTTGTCACGGCACGGGGGTCTTCGCCCTCGATTGCTGCGAAGATCCGCTCGATCTCGACGTGCGGCCCGAGGCCGACTCCCGAGATGCCCTCGTCGGTGTCGACGATGACGATCGAGACCGGAACCACCCCGTCGGCGAACACCCCGTTGGCGTCGCCGACGGGCCGCCCCCATTCCTGGACCGTGGAGAGCGTCCGATATCCCGTGATCCGCATGTCAACCCTTCGTGGAACCGGCGGCTACACCGTCGGCAATTTGGCGCTGGAGGAACAGGTAAACCAACAGGACGGGAATGGCGGCGATCAGCACCCCGGAGGCGAAGGTGGGAATGTTGTCGGAGTACTGACCCCGCAACGAGGTGACACCGATCATCAGTGTCCGGTGATCGGCGGAGGGCATCATCACCAGCGCCATGAGGACGTCGTTCCAGCAGAACAGGGCGTTGAGGATGCCGACCGACAGCAGTGCCGGGGTGCCCAGCGGCAACATGATCCGGCGGTACACGCCGTACACGGTGTTGCCGTCGATCCGGGCGGCGTCGACGATCTCCGATGGGATGCCCCGGTAGTAGCTCGTCATCAGAAAGACCGTGAAGGGCAGGAACTGGGCCACGTAGACGAGGATCAGACCGGGGTACGTGTCGATCAGCCCCGCGTCGGCCATGATCCGGGACAGCGGCACCATGATCACCTGGAACGGGATGAAGAGCCCCGCGAGGCAACCCAGGAACAACGCCGACGAGCCACGGAACCGCAGCTGGCTCAGCGCGAAGCCGGCCATCGACCCGAGCAGCAGCAGCAGCAGCACCGACACCGTCACCACGAGCAGCGAGTTGACGAAGTAGCGGCCCATGCCGACGCTGTTCCACGCCGTGCTGATGTTCTCCCAGCGCAGGGCGTCGGTCAGGGAGAACCGGTCGAGGATGTAGTCACGGCGGGTCTTCATCGCGACGTTGGCGGTGAAGAGCAGTGGGTAGATCGTCGCCAGCGCGAGCAGTGACATGGGGATGGCGATCAGCCACCATCCCAGGCGGGCCCGAGACATCAATCCTCCTTTCCGGATCGTTCGAGCAGCTTGATCTGCAACAGCCCCACCACGAGCATGATCATGAAGAGGATCGTCGACGCGGCCGACGCGAGAGCGGGACGGTTCATCTGGCCCTGCTGCTTCCAGATGTAGAACTCCGGCAGGTACGTCGACCCCTCCGGCCCGCCGCTGGTCATGACGTAGAGCAACCCGAACATCGAGGTCAGCATCCCGATCATCGTGGTCACGAAGACGAACTGGATGGTGCGCGAGAGGGCCGGGACGATCACGTGCCAGACCACCTGGCGCAGCGACGCCCCGTCCACCCGGGCAGCGTCCAGCAGCGCGGGGTCCAGGGTGGCGAAGCCGGAGAGGAACACCACCAGGGCCATTCCGAAGGTGGCCCAGATGTGCACACCCACCACCATGAACATCGCGATGTCCGGGTCACCGAGCCAGTCCACCGGAGTGATGCCGAACGACCCGAGGATGGCGTTGAGAGGACCGTCGAAGGCGAGCAGCAGGTTGAAGATCGCGCCGACGATGACCGGCGAGAGCACCGCGGGGAAGAAGTACACGCTGCGGTAGAAGCGGTGGCCGGGCACCCGCAGGTAGATGAACGTCGCGAGCAGGCCGGGGATGGCCACCGCCACCGGGAGCAACAGCACCAGCAGCCCGACGTTGCTCAGCGCCGTCCGGAACAGCGGATCGTGGAACAACTCGCGGTAGTTGCCGAATCCGACAGCCGTCCCGTTCTGCGCACCGTCGCCGGTGAAGGAGAAGTTGACGCCGAGGAGCAGCGGATAGAGCCGCAGCACCACGATGATCAGGATGGCCGGAGCGACCAGGATGTAGGGGGCGAGGCGTTCGGCCCGCAGGCCGCCGCGGGTGCGACGGGGCTGTGCACCATGCCGATGGGTGGCGGGGGTGGGCGCCGCCCCGCCGGCCCGTCCGGCCTGAGCCAGACGGACCGACGGTTGCGTGTTTCCAATTGACACGAGGGTCAGCCCGCCTGGTCGGAAGCGGCCAACTGCTTCACCACCTCGTCGACGGTGATCGACCCGCTGAGCAGTTGCTGGGAGAGGCGGCCCATCAGGTCGAGCGTCTTCGAGGAGAGCGCGACGTGCAGAGCCGGCTTGCCGGTCTTCAGGTCGCCGACGATCGTGGAGACCGCGGGCCCGCCCGCGGACACGTCGATGGTGGTGTCGGCGGCGATCGCGCCGGCGTCGGCGTAGAAGGCCTTCAACGCGTCGGCCGAGCTCAGGGAGCGCACCAGGTCGGCGGCCACCTTCGGGTCCTTCGTCCACTTGGCGACCGCGTAGCCGATGCCACCGTCGTACGGGAGGCTCGGGGTGGTGCCAGCGGTGACGACCGGGGCCTTCATGACGCCGAGCTTCTCCGGGGTGAGGAACTCGTTGAAGTCCTGCCAGTGCCCCACGTCCGACATCAGACCCATGACGTGCGCGGCCTTACCGGACTGGAAGAGTGCGAAGGAGTCGTTGAACATCGCTGTCGAGTTGGCCCCGTCGCTGTTCATCTTCTTGTCGCCGGTCTCCTTCCAGAGCTGGAAGATCCGCTTGACGTTCGCCGAGTTCCAGTCGCGCTTGCCGGTGATCCAGGCGTCGTACTCCGCGGCCGTGAGGGTGACCGACCCCATGCTGGAGAGCCAGAACTGGATGCCGACGCCCTCCTTGTTGCCGAGGGCGAAGCACTTGGCGCCGGCCTTGGCGATAGCGGCGCAGTCGGCGACGAACTTGTCCCAGGTGGCGGCGGGGGTCGCCGGGTCGAGGCCGGCCTTGCGGTAGATCTCCTTGTTGTAGTAGATCGGATAGCCCTGCAGCGTCACCGGGGCGCCGTAGACCTTGCCGTCCTTGGTGAACGCGTCCCAACCGGCCAGCCGCTGCTTGTCCTCGGCCACGTAGTCGGTGATCGGCACCAACGCGTCAACCCGGTCGCGAATCTGGCCACCGCCGTTGAACAGCATGACGTCCGGACCCTTGCCGGACTGGATCGCCGCACCGAGCAGCGTGTAGTACTGGTCGAAGGGCTGCGCGACGAACTCGACCTCAACCTTTGGGTGCTTTTTCTTGAAGTCAGCCTTGGCCTTGTCCAGATAGGATTTGGCGAACGCCTCACCGGACTTCCAGTCCCACACCACCAACTTGCTGTCCGACCCGCTGGACGAACTCGAATCGCTTGCACTTCCGCAACCGGCCAGGGCTAGGCCCACAACGAGGACGGCCGACCATATTGCGCGCTGTCTCATCAGTTGTCACCTCAGAAAGTGGGGTGGCCGGCGGGCGTGCCGCCGTGCCAATGTTGCCCGGAACGTAACTCGTATGACGTGTGACGTCAATACTCAGCCGTACACTGAGCCGGACGTCGTGCCACGGCGAGCCTTTCGGAGGGGACATGACGCTATCGCAGGAAACAGCCCTCAGCAGCCCGGTGACACCGGCATGGGTGCGTAGGCCGACAAACCTCGCCAGGGCGGTCACCGCCGAGCTGGTGGAGCGCATCGTCCGTGGCGTCCATAAGTCCGGTACGTCCCTACCTCCCGAGCCGATCCTCTGCGAGACGTTCTCCGTGAGCCGGACCGTCGTCCGGGAAGCAGTCAAGATCCTTCAGGAGAAGGGGCTGGTGCAGGTTCGCCAGGGTGCGGGCACCATGGTCACCCCGGCGGCGCAGTGGGACATGCTCGACGAACTCGTCCTCGGGGCCACCATCGCCGAGGACGACAGCCTCGACATCCTCGACGATCTCGTGGTCACCCGGCGCGTGCTGGAGTCCGACATGGCGAACGTCGCCGCCCGCCTCGCCGACGCCGGGACCATCGAGCGGCTGCACGCGATGGTGGACCGGATGGACGAGCTCGTCGACGACCACGTCACCTACCACGAGCACGACCGGGCCTTCCACGACGCGATAATGCAGACCTCCGGAAACCGGATCGCCCGGGGCGTGGTGCGGGCGCTGGAAAGCCAGGTCATCAACACCGCCCGCTACATGGGCCGCACCGAACGGTCCCTGTGCGTGGCGTCCAACCGGGGCCACCGGCGCATCTACGAGCGCATCGCCGCGCACGACTCCGACGGTGCCGCCGAGGCGATGTTCACCCACATCACCGAGGCCTGGCTGGTGCGCCGCAGCGGTTCGGGCAAGCCGATCCGGCTGCAACGCTGACCGTCGCGGGCAACGAGACGGCGCCCGCCCCCGAGGTACGGGAGCAGGCGCCGCCAGCTGAGGCCGACCGGCCTCACGAGAACTGTGCGAAGAACCTCCAGATCTCACCCTTGGTCCAGGTCGTGATGCCGCTCTCGGCGTAGGTGCCGTCCACCGGGCCCGGCATGTGACCGTTGTCGTACGCGGCCCACTGCACCGGGTAACCAGACCGGCAACCCGAGTACGTGGTCGTGACGTGCGTGCGGCTGCCGGCGGCCGGCTCGCGCGGGCTCTGCGCGGTGCAGCCGTTGTTCCGGACGAACGTGTCGCGCAACGCCCGGCCCCCGGAGATGTTCAGGACGTTGTCCGTGATGCCGTGCAGCCCGAAGTACGCGATGGGCTGCGTACCGCCGCTGCAACCGCTGATCTGCCCACCGGAGATGACCGCGACGGCACGGAAGACGTTGGCCCGCGCGCAGGCGATGGCGTAGCTCATGCCACCACCCCAGCTGAAGCCGAGGGCGAACCGCTGCCTCGGGTTGACGCAGAGGCTGCTCTCGATGCGGCTGATCATGTCGTCGACGAAGACGATGTCCTCACCGCCGGAGTTGCCCCAACCGTTGCCGAACCCCTGGGGCGCGACCAGGATCGCGCTGTTGTTCGACTGCTCCTGCTGCCCGTAGTAGGACCACGGCGTGCCGCTGGTGCCACCCGAGGAGATCTCCTGCATGGTGCCGCCGCGCCAGTGGAACGCGAAGATCAGCCGGTAGGGGTTGCTGTTGTTGTAGTTGGCGGGCACCCGCAGGATGAAGGTGCGGCTCTTCCCGTTGCTCTGGATCGTGTGCGTGCCGCTGGCCAGCGTCGGTGCCTTGCCGCACCCGCTGCCACCCGACGGCGGGGGGTTGCTGCCGTCGGTGGGCACGAGCTGCCACTGCTGGTTGGTGCCGTTCCAGTCGGCGTACTGGACGATGTTGGCGCCGTCGGCGGTGGACGAGCCCTGCACCTCGACGGCCTTGTTGCTGTTGCGGTTGATCAGCCGCACGTAGCCGCCGTCCGAGTCGGCGAGCCGGAACTGCTGGTTCGTCCCGTTGTTGTCGGACCACTGCACGATCGCCCCGCCGTCGGCGGTGGAGCGGCCGCTGACGTCGAGGACCTTGCCGGAGTGCCGGGACTTCAGCCGGTAGAAGCCACTGCCGGAGTCGACGAACTGCCACTGCTGGTTCGCGCCGTTGTTGCGCGTCCACTGGCTGATCCGGGCGCCGTCGTTGATGGCCGAGGAGACCAGGTCCAACGCCTTGCCGCTGTTGCGGTTGACCAGGACGTACCAGGCGCTGGTGTCCACCGTCGCCGCCGCCGCGGGCGCCGCGTTGACCGCGACGAGTGTGCCGGCCGCCATGATCGCTGCCGCCGCCGCGGCCAACCCTGACCGCCAGCGACGTCTCGGTGGAGAGGCGGGACGAACCTCACCGATGGCATTCATGGTCCACTCCTTCGATCGGGGTCACCCACGAGCAGAACGCACGCGCGTGCCCTGGGGGTGCGTGCCAGCGTCTGGTGGTGGCGGCGGCACGTCGGGGGTGCGGGCGAGATGCGGCCACCGAGAGCACCTGCCCGGCCATGCCGGCAGTCGACAGTGCGGCCGCGCCGCCCGCGTGGGAAAATTAGCGCTCACAACGTCATACGTCAAACGACTGACGTCTATCGGGATCGGCTGCCCGGCACCGGCACCGGACCCACCCGAACGGGCCCGGACCGGCGGACGAAACCGCTGTGGAAACCAGCCCCGGAACCGCACAGCCAGCCGACACCGTAGCGGCCCGCCCCGATGAACGGGACGGGCCACCACGCTTACCGAGCTGCCTCGTGACGGCTGTTATCCGATGCGGACCAGCTGCCACTGTTGGTTGTTTCCGCCCCAGTCGGCGTACTGCACGATGTTGCCCCCGTCGGCGGTGGACGAGCCCTGCACCTCGACGGCCTTGTTGCTGTTGCGGTTGATCAGCCGCACGTAGCCGCCGCTCGACTCGGCGAGCCGGAACTGCTGGTTCGTCCCGTTGTTGTCGGACCACTGCACGATCGCCCCGCCGTCGGCGGTGGAGCGGCCGCTGACGTCGAGAACCTTGCCGGAGAGCCGCGACTTCACCCGGTAGTAGCCACCGCCGGAGTCGGTGAACTGCCACTGCTGGTTGGTGCCGTTGTTCCGCGACCACTGGCTGATCCGGGCGCCGTCGTTGGTGGCCGAGGCGTACAGGTCCAGCGCCTTGCCACTGTTGCGGTTGAGCAACACGTACCAGGCGCTGGTGTCCACCCCGGTGCCCGGCGGGGGCGTGGTGGGAGTGGTCGAGCCGGAGTTGAGAGTGTCCAGGACGGAGTTGTACGCCGCCTTCTTGTTGCCCGACCGGTCGAAGAGCAGGGCGTTGTCGTCGCCGCGCCAGGAGTCGCTGTCGCGCACGCCCCACGTGGTGATGCCGGTGCAGCGCGCGACGGCCAGGCAGGCCCGGGTGACCCCGGCGAAGACGTTCGCCTGGTTGCCGCCACTCATCACGTCCAGCTCGGTGATCTGCACGTCCACGCCGAGATCGGCGAAACGCTG
>NZ_JBEZCZ010000082.1:0-10660 GCF_040647875.1 Micromonospora sp. NPDC049230 | reverse complement strand
GGACATGCCGTTGACCGAGGCCGCGCAGACCGTCCAGGTCTCCGCCTACCCCGACGCCTACGCCCAGTGGGAGCAGCAGGCCGCTGATCTGGTCGCCCAGTACTGGAACAGCTGACCCACCAGCACACCAGCACCACCGCACGACAAGCACCAGCACGACACCGACCGCTGGCCGGCACCCCGCAAATCGGGTGCCGGCCAGCGGCGTACCCCTGGTGTTCTCAGGTCTTGTGGTGGCGCGCGCGGAGGATGTCGATCAGCGCGCAGACCAGCGCGAGCGCGATGATGCCGGTGGCGAGCACGAGCGACCGTTCGAAGGCGCTGGTCCAGTTGCCGCGGCTGTCGGCCAGCGAGGAGAAGAAGACCGAGCCGACGGCGGCGATGCCGGCGGCGGCGCCGATCCGCTGACCGGTCTGGAGCATGCCCGCGCCACTGCCCGACTGCGCTACCGGTACCTCGGCGAGGGTGATCGTCTGGTTGGGGGCGATCACGAGTCCACTGCCGATGCCGGCGATGAGCAGCGGGCCGGCGGTGACCCAGGGCGCCGGGGCGTCCGGCGCGAGGTGCAACGCGACCACCGTCGCGGCGAGCCCGACCACGACGGTGAGCAGTCCGATGGCGACAAGTGGCCGGCCGACGCGGTTGACGATGCGGCCACCGAGCACGGCGGCGGCAGCCGAGCCCAGCGCGAACGGGGTGATGGCCAGTCCCGCGACGAGCGCGCTGTAGCCGAGGCCCATCTGGAGGAACAGGGTGAAGATGAAGAAGATCGCGGTGAAGCCGCCGAAGTAGACGAGCGCCAGGATCGAGCCCAGGGTGTACGACTGGAGGCTGAACAGCCCGAGGTCGAACAGCGGTTGGTGGTTGTGCGCGTAGCGTCGCTCCCAGAACCCGAAGGCGACGAGCACCGCCAGGCCGGCCGGGATGAGCGCCCACTTCCAGGGGCTGTGCCACTGCTGTTCCTGAACGAGGGGCAGCAGGACCAGGACGACACCCACGCCGAGCAGGAGGACACCGACCGGGTCGAGTCGACGCCAGCCGGGTTGACCCGCGGGACGGCCGGGCAGCAGCCGCCAGCCGAGGATCACCGCGAGGATGCCGACCGGCACGTTGACGAAGAAGACCCAGCGCCACCCGTGTTCCTCGCCGCCGACGGCGATGAGCAGCCCGCCGAGCAGCGGCCCGACGGCGGTGGAGATGCCGATGGTGGCGCCGAGCAGCCCGAACGGGCGGGCCCGTTCCGACCCTCGGAAGAGTTGCTGGATCAGCCCGATAACCTGCGGGTTGACGATGCCGGCGGCGGCGCCCTGGAGCAGGCGGGCGATGACCAGCCAGGTCGGGGAGGCGGCGAGGCCGGCGAGCGCACTGGTCACAGTGAACAGGGCGATGCCGAAGACGAACGCGTTTCTTCGGCCGCGGGCGTCGCCGAAGCGGCCGGCGGGCACCAGCGCCAGGCCGAAGGTGAGCGCGTACCCGGAGAGGATCCACTGGAGGTCGCTCGACGAGGCGTGCAGCGCCCGGTCGATGGACGGCACCGCGACGTTGACGATGCTCACGTCGAGCAACGTCATGAACGCGGCGACCAACCCGACGCCGACCGCCTGCCAGCGCCGTCGGTTCGCGGCCGCGTCCACCGGTTGCGCCGCACTCATCGTGCCCCCCGTTGACAGTCGATCAGACATTGTTGACCGCTACCCGGGCCACCGGGGGGCGAATCGCCTCGGCTGGTTCCGCGCGTCACGCCATCTGGCGGGCGCAGAACCGGGGACCGAAGTCGAGACCCGCCATCGGCGAGTCCTCGCGGTGCAGCAGGCCCTTCTCGGTGAGCAGGTGCAGGGGGCTGCCCACCTGTTCCTCGGTCAGCCCGGATTCCTCGGCGATCAGGTCCGGGTACGGCACCTGTCCGCGTGCCTCAAGAGTGGTGACCGCCTGGTACACCCGTTGCTCGGCTTCCGACAGTTGCACCTGCTGCATGGTTCCTCCTTCGCTCGTCCGCCGTCGTGCGGCGGTTGCCGTGCGCCGGTTACCCCCTCGCTGACCGAAGATGCACACCCGATCGGGCGGTGCGGATCAGGTGCGGCTGCCGGGCGACGGCGGGCGGCGGCTCAGAGCCGCCACACCACGGTCACCGCTCTGGTGACAGCCGCGCGGGCGGAGCGACCAAGACGTTCACGGGTCCGGCGCGTCGGGGACGCGGTGAGGAACGCGGTCAGCACGACAATGGACACGACGGCCTGAATGGTCACGGCGATGCCAGTGAACCCGCCGGCGGTGATCGCGGTCAGGGCCGGCAGGGTGCCGATCAGCGCCACGTCGAACGCTTGGGCGACCCAGAGCAGCGGTCCGCTCGGCACCACTCCCTGCGGTGTGACGATCAGGGGGTAGTCGTGGCGGACGAACGAGCGACGGCAGGAGCGCAGCGCGCCGGTGGCGAGCGCGGGGCCGGCAGCCGCGCCGAGAGCGGCGCCCCACACCGTGTGCGTACCCGCCGGCCCGACGAGCATCGCCGTGGACCCGGCGCCCCAGATCACCGCGACGCCCACCGGGACGACGGCGCGCAGCCGGAGCAGCGCACCGTCGGTGCGGCCGAGCAGCCGGCCCAGTCCGGGGCGGTCGGTGTCGTAGCGGACATTGCCGGTGACCTGGGCCGTGGCGTACAGGCCGCAGGCGAGCCAGAGCGCGGCCCGGGTCGCGGGGGCCACGCTGACCAGGGCGGGTAGGGCGGCCAATGCCATGATCAGGAGGAGCCGCGATGGCATGCGCAGGAGAGTTATCACGTCGTGGGCCGGGATGGCCGCGGAGCCGGTGGGCAGCCGGAACCGGCCGCGCGGCCGGTGTCGCTTCCACCGCCGGTCCTCGGCCACCCGGGACAGCAGGCCCGGATCTCCCGCCGCGACGCCGCCGGTCACCGCGAGCACGGACGCGCCGGAGGCTTGCAGGGTGGCCAGCCGCACCGCGTCGAGCCGCCGCGCGGCCAGGACCGTCAAGGTCCCGGCGATCAGCACGGCCAACGCCGTGACCGCGGTGGTAGGGGGACGCGCGGCCGGGGCCGTGCCGAGCGGACCCACAGTGACCGCGGCGACGCCGCAGACCGCCGCCGAGATCCGCAGCACCCGGGCCGGATCACGGGCCGAGGTCTGCACCAGCACCGCCGTGGCGGCCGTCGCCACGCCGAGGGCGAACGCCGGGACGACGAACGCCGGCCGGGCCGCGACGACGGCCAGCGGCAGCCCGCCGATGAGGCCGGCGCCGAGCACGGCGACGAAGCGGGGACGCAGCATGTCGGCGCGGCGCAGCGGGCTGGTGGCGAGCCAGCTGAGCGCCGCGGCGGTGGTTCCGAGAGGCCCCGCCAGCGCCGCGCCCGCGAGGAGCGCCGCGACGCTGCCCAGGGCCACGGCCAGGACTGTCGCCGTGGTCACCGGGCCGGTCCCGGCGCGGTCCAGCAGATAGCCGTGTACCGCGGCACCGATCGTGACGAGCAGGACGGCGACCGCCAGCGCAACCGTGTAGAGCCCGTCGGCGCTCCACTGCTCCCGAGCCTGGCGCACCTGTCGAGCCCGCAGCCACCGCCGGACCGTGCGCGCGGACACCGCGGCGGGCGCGGCGCTCACCGCGACGGCCGGGGGCGCTCAGGCCCGGTGATCTCGACGATGCGGCACGCCTCGGCGAGGTCACGGTCGTGCGTGGCGATCAGGGCGGCGCCGTCCCGATCGAGGTAGGCCCGTACAAGGCCACGCACGGTCTGCCGGCCCGCCGCGTCCAGATGTCGCTCCGGCTCGTCGAGCAGAAGCACCCGGCTGGGCCGCGCGAAGGCCATGGCCAGCGTCAGGCGCTGTCGCTGACCCGAGGAGAGCCGTACCGGGGAGTCGTCGGCGACGGTATCCAGGGCGAGCAGGTCCAGCAGCTCGGCCGGGTCCCACCAGGTGTCGACATCCGGGGGATTGAGGAGCCGAACCAGCTCCACGTGCTCACCAACCGTGAGCGACGGATACCAGGCGACGTCGTCGAGCATCGCCACCACAGCGCGGCGGAATCCCGCGTCCCGCTCGTCCACCGGCGAACCGGCCACCGTCACGGTTCCCGCGCCCGGTGCGTGCAGACCAGCCACGCACCGCAGCAGTGTGGACTTTCCCGCGCCGTTGGGGCCGCGCAGGGCCACCGCCTCCCGCGGGTGGACGTCGAGCCCGAAGCCGGCCACCACGATGTGGTCGCCGTAGCCCAGGGTGAGCCTGTCGATGCTGATGACCACGTACGACTCCCCGTCCGGATGGCGGTCGGTCCGGCGAAGGGATGCGGGCGCGGACCGACCGAGGATAGCCGTGCGAGGACACGTCGACGGTGCGCGGTTGCGCGGCTCGGCCGGACCCTCGCCATCCCCTAGGCTGCTTTCGTGATCATTTGGGATCTCGTCGTCGTCGGCGCCGGCCCCGCCGGGCTCTCCGCGGCCTACGCCGCTGCTCGCGCGGGTGTTTCCACACTTGTTGTCGAGCGTGCCGCCCACCCGCGGTACAAAACCTGCGGTGGTGGTCTGATCGGCACCTCGCTGGCGGCCGTCAGTGGTCGGATCGAGGTGCCCGCGCACGACCGGGTGGATCGGGTGACGTTCACCCGCGACGGCCGTCGGGAGTTCACCCGGCGCAACGACAGCCCGGTGGTGACGATGGTGCGCCGCGAGGAGTTCGACGACCGGCTGCGCGCGGCGGCGGTCGCCGCCGGGGCACAGCTGCGGGAGCGGGTCGCCGTCCGCGCGATCGAGCAGGACCCCGAGGGGGTACGCCTGCGGTTGGCCGACGGCACGACGATCGCGGCTCGTGCCGTGATCGGGGCGGACGGCTCGTCGGGGGTGACCGCCCGGCACGTGGGGGTGCGGTACCGGCAGGTGGATCTGGGTCTGGAGTTGGAGATTCCGGTGCCGCTCGCCGAGCGGGAGCGGTGGCGGGGTCGGCTGCTGCTGGACTGGGGTGCCATGCCGGGCTCGTACGCCTGGGTCTTTCCCAAGGGTGACCGGTTGACAGTAGGTGTGATCGCCGGCCGGGGCGCGGGGGAGGGGACCAGGGAGTACCTGCGGCAGTTCGTCGACCGGTTGGGGCTGACCGGGTTGCCGGCGGAGCACGACTCGGGCCACCTGACCCGCTGCCGTGAGGAGGATTCGCCGTTGCGTAACGGCCGGGTGCTGGTCGTGGGGGATGCGGCGGGGCTGCTGGAGCCGTGGAGCCGGGAGGGCATCAGCTTCGCGTTGCGGTCGGGTGAGTTGGCCGGTGCGGCGGTCGCCGCCGGGGATCTGGCCGGGTACGAGCGGGCGGTCGCCGAGCGTCTGCTGCCGGAGATGCGGGCGGGGTTTCGGCTGCTCGACGTGTTCATTCGCCGCCCGGGTGTGTTCCACGCCCTGTTGGCGACCCCGCCGGGCTGGCGGATGTTCGTCCAGTTCTGCCAGGGGCGGGCCAGCTTCGACGAGATGCTGCGCCGTCGGCCGATCAGGGCCGCCCTCGCGGTGCTCGACCGGTTGTCCCGCCCGTCGCGCCAGGCCACCACCGCTCACCCAGGATCCTAGGATGCCTTACAGGGTGTGTGCCCGACTACTGGCGCCGACCCGCGTGGCCGCCGGACAATGACGGAAGAGCAGCAGGAGGCGCCGATGACCGAGCAGCCGTTCACCGACGACGAGTACGCGTTTCTGCGCCACGCGCGGTTCGGGGAGTTGCCGCCCGCGGTCCGTCCCGACGAGCGGGTGGCCCTGACCGAGACCGACCCCGGGCGGGACCAGCCGGAACCCGAGGACCCGGTCCGCTGGAACGTGCAGGGCTGACAACGCGCGACGGGCCGCGGGTGTCGCCACCCACGGCCCGCCGACGATCGGCGATCAGAAGACCGGCACGCCCTCGCGTACCAGCCGCCAGTTCGGCTGGAAGAAGTCGTCCGGGTTGATCGTCCCCTTGGCCTGCGCCCAGTCGATGAGCAGCTGACGGATCTCCTGCTGCGCGTTGTAGACCTGGGTCTTCACGATGCCGGGGAAGTTGCCGCCGCCGCTGCGCCGGTAGTTGTTCACCGCCACCACGAACTGCGCGTTGTCCGCCACCGGGGTGTCGGTGCCGGGTAGCACCAGCCGCGTGATGCGCTGGCCCACCGGCTTGGCGATGTCGATGTCGTAGTCCAGGCCGGAGAAGACGTCGTAGTTGTAGTCCGGCACCGCCGGGTCACTGATCTGCTCCGGGTCGACCGGGGCGCCCGGGGCGAGGGTGCGGAAGAACTTCGCCGAGTACTCCAGGTACGCGCGCACCTCGGCGCCGCTGAGCACTACCGCCTCGAGGGTGTTGTCGTACACGTAGAGCCCGGCCACGTCGCGGATCTTCACGTCGCCGGCGGGGAAGACCGCGGTACGGCTGAACGGCGCCGCGATCGACAGCACCGGCAGGTCGGCGTGCGCGGTGCCGGCCAGCGCCGCGCCGACCACCTCGGTCTGCACGTGGTTGATGAAGTCCAGGATCGGCGTGTCCGTGTAGCGCGACTCCGCCGCCGACAACTCGACTGTGGATTGCGCGACGACCTGGTTGACGTACGCGATGGTCTTCTGGTGTTGGGTCCGCACGGCCGCGAGCACCTTCGGGTCCTCGACCACGGTGTTGGTGTTGAGCATGGTGGCGGCCTTCTTGGTGATCGTCCAGCGGCCACGCTCCCGGGAGAGGGTGAAGTCCATCCGGGTGAGCCGCTGACCCCACTTCGACGGCTCGGAGAGCAGCACCTGCGCGCCGGTCCGCTCGTTGGTGACGAACCGTTCGACCACCTCGTTGTGCGCGTGACCGAAGAGGATCGCGTCGATCCCCGGCACCTGCTGGGCGACAAGTGCCACCGGGTTCTCGTTCGGCAGCTCCGGGCCGTAGCTGGAGGTGCCGCTGTCACCGCCGTGCGCGGAGATCAGCACGACGTCCGCGCCGCGCGCCCGCATGATCGGCACCCACTTCGCGGCGGTGGCGACCATGTCGTCGAAGCGCAGCTTGCCCTCGACGTTGCCCCGGTCCCAGATGGCCACGCCGGGGTTGGTCAGCCCCAGGATGCCGACCCGCAGGGTCGGCGCGGCGAGACCGAGGGAGACCTTCTTGATCACGTACGGCAGGAAGGCCGGCTTGCCGGTCTTCGCGTTGACGGCGTTCGCGGCGAGCGCCGGAAAACCGAGCTGGCGGATCCACAGGTCCAGCAGCGGCAGCCCGTAGTTGAACTCGTGGTTGCCCAGCGTCACCGCGTCGTAGTCGATGACGTTCATCGCGCGGGCCATCGGGTGCTTCTCCCCGGTGGCGGTGATCGGCTCCTGCTTGGCGTAGTACGTGGCCAGCGGCGTGCCCTGGATCGTGTCACCGGCGTCGAGCACCAGCGTCGCCCTGCCGCGCCGCTCGTGGCGGATCTGGTTGATCAGAGTGGCCAACTTCGCGACGCCGATGTCGTTGTGCTTGCTGTCGTCGTACTCGGCGTCGCGGTAGTAGTCCCAGTTGTGGACGTTGCCGTGCGTGTCCGACGTGCCCAGGAGTGTGAGGTCCCAGGTGCGCGGCCGGGGCCTGCCGGCCGCCTGCGCGGGCGCGGCGGCGATCAGCGGGGCGGTCGCCGCCGCCGCCGCGGCGACGAGCACCTGGCGGCGCGACGGGCCGGAGGAAGAGGTCATGACGTGCCTTTCCATGGGGGTGGACGCGCCTCGTGAGCGCCTTGCGCACCATAACGAGCGGCGGTCACCTCCGCCACGCCAGCCCCGAGCGTCACAGCGGTTTCCGCGGACCGCAGCGGGGTAGGGCGATCCGGGACGACATTCGCGGGAGAGCCCCGCTTCCCGCGCGCACCGAGGAGTTGTGACGTGAGCGAGGACCAGCACACCCAGCAGGACCCGACCAGCCAGTACGGCCAGCAGTCCGGTCAGCCCGCACAGCAGCAGTCACCGCCCGGCTCGACCGGGGACATGTTTCCGAAACCCGACCACGGGGAGGAGTCGTACCGGGGCAGCGGCAAACTCGACGGCAAGCGGGCGTTGATCACCGGCGGTGACTCCGGGATCGGCAGGGCCATCGCGATCGCGTACGCCCGGGAGGGCGCCGACGTGCTCATCTCGTACCTGAGCGAGGAGGAGGACGCCGACGCCCGGGAGACGATCCGGCTGGTCGAGGCCGCCGGCCGGCGGGGCGTCGCGGTCCGTGGCGACATCACCGACGAGGCACACTGCCAGGAGCTGGTCGACCGGACCGTACGGGACCTGGGCGGCATCGACATCCTGGTGAACAACGCGGCGTACCAGATGTCGCAGGACAAGGGGATCCTCGGGATCAGCACCGAGCAGTTCGACAGGGTGTTCAAGACCAACCTGTACGCGATGTTCTGGCTCTGCAAGGCCGCCATCGCGCACCTGGCCGAGGGGTCGGCGATCATCAACACGGCGTCGATCCAGGCGTTCGACCCGTCGCCGCAGCTGCTCGACTACGCCACCACCAAGGCGGGGATCGCCAACTTCACCAAGGCCCTCGCCGCCGACCTGGCCGAGCAGGGCATCCGGGTCAACGCGGTCGCCCCCGGCCCGGTCTGGACGCCGCTGATCCCGGCGACCATGCCGCCGGAGAAGGTGAAGCGGTTCGGCACCGACACCCCCGAGGGTCGCCCCGGTCAGCCGGCCGAGTTGGCGCCGGCGTACGTCTTCTTCGCCTCGCAGGAGTCCAGCTACGTCACCGGCGAGATCCTGGGGGTCACTGGCGGTCGACCGACCAAGTGATCCGCCGTCGGGGCGGGTGCCGCTCGACTGCCCGCCCCGCCACGGCTCGTCCGGCAGCCGTCGCTGGGCCGGGGTCCTGCGTGCCTCGTCGCCGGTCACCTGGTCAGCGCGGTGCCGAGTTGGCCTGGCCCGGGGCGTCGTCGCGTGCTTCGTCGCCGGTTCCTTGGCCAGCGCGGCGGCGAACTGGATTGGTCCGTGGCGTCGTTGCCTGATGTGACGAGCGGCGGTCGCGTCAGCGCGGCCAGGTGGCGAAGCGCTCCCGGACCTGGGCGATGTCGGCTGCGCTCAGGCCGTAACGGCCGAAGCGTTGCTCGGACAGCCGGTCCAGGTAGCGGCCGGCGGCCCGCACGTCCGCCGGATCCAGCGCGGGGTCGACCTGCCGTGCCAGCACCAACAGTTCGGTCACGTCGTAGTGCTCCAGCGCCGCCGCCACGTCGATGAAGTCGCGGACCTCCCGCCGGTTGACCAACGCCGCGATCTTGTTGGCCACCAGGTCGCGGACGTCCATCACCGGGCCGAGGTCCATCACCACCGGGCTCTGTTGGCGGTCCAACCGGGCGAGGCTGAGCCGGATCTGCCGCCCGTCCCGGCTCACCACGAAGTCCTTCATGTCCTGGTCGTACCCGTCGAACAGCTCGGCGAGGTCGCTGTCCGGGTCGGCGTCGGTGACGGTGAAGCCGGCGCGTTCCAGCGCCGTCCGCACCCCGGCGGACGCCGCCGCGGCAGCACCTTCCACATCGGCGAAGAGGTCGACGTCCTCCGTCGGGCGGGCGACCAACCCGTGTGCGGCCCAGGCCACCCCACCGCCGAGGACGAACCGGTACGGCCCGGCGGCGGTCAGCGCCACCCGCGCGACCTCCCGGTAGAACTCGTGCAGGTGCGGGCCGATCACGCCGCGCGCAGGCCGCGGTGTCGGCTCTCCCAGGCCTGCCGTACGCCCCGGGGCAGGTTGAGCAACCGCCACACCCGGCGCAGCGTCCGACCGTTGATCAGCGCCCGCAGATCCTCGGCCCGCGTGGTCTCGCGCAGCACGTTCTCGTACATCCAGAGCAGTTGGTCGGGGTCGCCGAGGTCGAAGGTGCGCTCGGCGTTCCACATCAACCGCACCGGCAGCTCGACGACACCCCGGGTGGGGCCGGCCAGCTCGGCGAGCGTGCGCGCCACCACGGCAGGGCGACCCGGTCGGGCCAGAAAGGCCACGCCGGTCGCGGTGGGGGAGACGGCCTGCATGGTGTCAGGGTAACGCCCACCACTGCCGGTGTCGTTCAGGATGAACCCGGCGCGCGCGACACGCTGTTCGCGGTGCTTCCGGGAAACCAGGCCAACTGGCCGACCACGCGCCCGGTCAGGGATCCCGTCAACGGCGGTCGGGTTCCTTGAAGTCGCGGTGTCATGCCGTTTCGGATGCCCCGATTTTCAGGAAGCCGAGTCGATCAAGCCCCGTCTGGGGTCCGGCACGAGGTTCGCGGGCCTTCGGGTGGTTGCCCTGTGACCGGCTGCACCCGTGGGTCGGAATGGTGGCCGGGGCGGGGTCGTTACATACCCTGACGATCGCAGGACCACCGCCCAGCGCCCCGCCTGCCCGACGAAAACCGCTGGTGGCGGGGTTGGAATGCCGGCCCGGGCCGCATCGTTGACGCCCGCGGCGACTCCCCGAGCACTCCGCTCGACCGGGTGCGACGGGATGGCCCGGCCCCCGGGAATGACCCCGCCCCCCGGGTCGTTGCAGTCCCCACGAACGACAGCAGGCCCCGCCTCGACGAGGGTGCCGGCAGGTGGGCCACCCCGGGAATGACCCCGGCCCCCCGGGCCGTTACACCTGGATCCCGGCGCCGCGAGCCCCCCGCTCGCAGGCGTCGAAACCCCGAAGACTTTTTCCCCTTGTGTCTGTGCAGCGCCGGACGAGGTGCTCGCACCCGC
>NZ_JBEZCZ010000081.1:0-12851 GCF_040647875.1 Micromonospora sp. NPDC049230 | reverse complement strand
CCTACATCACTACAATCACCACCGACCCCACACCGCCACTGGCGGCCTACCACCGATCACCAGGTTGACCAACGTCCCTGGACAGCACAGCTAGGGCCGGGTGCGGGCCCGCGGCCGCTCTCGGCGAGGATGTGGTGATGAGCAACTCCGCACTGCCCAGGCGTGTCGTCGTCACCGGCGCCACCGGCAAGCTCGGCCGGGCCGTGGTCGCCCACCTGCGCGCCGTGGGCGTCGACGTGCTGGCCGTGGACCGGGCCGGCGGCCGTGATCCGCGCGACGTGGACGGGGAGTTCCTTCTTGTCGACCTGACCGACTACGGGCAGGTGGTGGAGGCGTTCACCGGGGGCGCCGACGAGCACGCCGGTGGGGTCGACGCGATAGTGCACCTGGCGGCGGTCCCGGCCCCGGGGCTGATGTCGAACGCGACGACGTTCGCGAACAACTCCGCCGCCACGTACAACGTCTTCGCCGCGGCCCGGGCGGCCGGAATCAAGCGGGTGGTGTGGGCGTCGAGCGAGACGGTGCTCGGGCTGCCGTTCGACACCCCGCCGCCGTACGCGCCGGTCGACGAGGAGTACGCGCCGCGGCCGGAGTCGACGTACTCGTTGAACAAGGTCCTCGAGGAGGAGATGGCCCGGCACTTCTGCCGGTGGGACCCGGAGCTGGTCATGGTGGGCCTGCGCTTCTCCAACGTGATGGACGTCGAGGACTACGCCCCGTTCCCCTCCTTCGACGCCGACCCCCGGGCGCGGCGATGGAACCTGTGGGGCTACATCGACGCCCGCGACGGGGCGCAGGCGGTCGAGCGTGCGCTCGCCCACGACCGGCCCGGCGCCGACGTCTTCATCATCGCCAACGCCGACACCGTGATGAGCAGGTCCAGCGCCAGCCTGCTGGCCGAGGTCTACCCGGGCGTCGAGGTCCGTAAGGAGTTGGGCGAGCACGAGACGCTGCTCAGCATCGACAAGGCGCGGCGGGTGCTGGGGTACGAGCCGCGGCACTCGTGGCGGGACCACGTGCACCCGGTTCAGCGCGCGGCCTGGTAGGCGCGGCCCACGGCGGTCGCCTCGCCGCCGGTGCGGAAGAGCCCGGACTGGTCCTTGTCGGTGGCGGGCAGGCCGAACCACGCGTACCGGTGCAGCCAGGTCAGGCCGCCCAGCATCCGGGTCGCCGCGGTGAGGAAATCGGCCTGCTGCGCCTGGGTCGGAAAGCGAACGCCGTTGGAGAAGTCGATCAGGGCGAACTCGGTGAGCCAGATCGGCAGCCGGTAGCGGTCGTGCACCGCCTGGAGGTACGACCGGAGCTGGTTGACCGCGTTGGCGGTGGTGAAGTCGCCGCCGTACCAGTGCAGGGCGATGAAGTCGACACGGTGACCGCGTTGCCTGGCCCCGGCCATGAAGCGGTCGAGCCACTCGCCGGGCCGGTCACCGCCCCAGGCCACCGCCGGGCTGCCCAGCGGCAGGCCGGTCGCCTCCAGTTGCGGCCACAGCTCCAACGCCTGCTCCACTGTCATCTCGGCCTGACCCTTCAGGTCCGGTTCGTTGAACCCGAGCAGGTAGCGACCGTTCTGCGTGGCCTTCTCAAGGTTGCCGGCGGTGACGCTCTTCGCCCCCCAGATCATCGGGACGAACTCGGCGTTCTTCGGGCTGGTGACACCCGGGTGGGCGACGTCCCAGGTGTAGTACCAACTCGCCCCGGAACTGGCCAGCGCCTGGCTGACCCCGTCGAAGGTCCACACCCCGACGCCCTTGCGCGTCGAGGTCACGGCGGTCGCCGCCGGGGCGACCGGACGCCGGGTCGTGGGCTTCGCCGTCGGCTTCGTGGTCGGTGTCACGGCGGCGGGACTCGTCGTGGCGGCGGGAGTGGTCGCTGTGGGCGCGTCGGCCTGCGGGCTCGTCGACGGTGGCGCGTCGGCCGCCTGGGTAGCGGCGGGGACGGGCGTCGACCCGCTCGGCTGCACCACGACGATCAGACCGGTCACCAGTACGGCCACCACGACGGCCACGGCGAGGGGCCAGCCCAGACGCCGTACGCGGAGTCGTCGGGGCTCCGCGTGGACACCCCGGCGTCCGTTCGGGGTGTCCGCTTCACCCGGGCCGGTTGCGCGCATCGTCTCGACTCCTTCGTGTGGTCACATCGCTGCTCGACGAAGGGCGGTGCCTGATCGCTACCAGCGCCTTCTCTGAAGGAGACTCGCCGGCCGTTGCGGGATAACGATTTTGTCGGCGGCGCACTCCTTCCGGCGAGCCCGGCGAGGTGGTGTTTCCCGGTCAGCGGCGGAGGGTCGCGGACGGCGACTCACCGAACCGGCTCCGATACTCGGTCGCGAACCGACCGAGGTGCACGAACCCGTGCCGTAGCGCGACTGTCGTCACCGAGACCCCCGGCTCGGCCGCCCGCAGCGATCGCTGCGCCGCGTCGAGCCGACAGGCCCGCAGGTACGCCGTCGGCGTGGTCCGCAACTCCCGCCGGAAGCAGTCCTGCAACGTGCGTACGCTCACCCGCAGCGCCTCGGCGACATCACCGACGGTCAGCGCCTCGCCGTGGTGGTCGGCGATCAGGGTGCGGGCCCGGCGGACGAGCCGCCCGGGGTGGGGGTGGTGGTCCGGTTCGGCGAGCAGGTCGGAATGGCTGTGCCGGTGGGCCAGCAGCAGTTGGCCGATGAGCCCCTGCTCGAATCGGGCGGCCACCTGCGGGTGGTCGAACAGGGACGCGTCCGTCGGCTGGGCCAACTCGTCGGCGAGGAACGCCACCCCACGCGCCCACGCCTGCGCCCTCGGCGTGGTCATGGCCATGCCGACGTCCAAACGGACCGGGTCGTCCACCGGGCGGCCCAGCAGGCGGGCAAGCTCGCTGTCGACGGCGTGCCGGTCGGCGTAGAAGATCCGATGTGGTGACCCCGCGGACCACCGCATGTCCGAGGAGTCGTACGGGGAGAGGACCGAGGCGACGTCGGGTGTCGAGGTCACGGTGTTCCCGGAGTGCCGCACCACGGTGCTGCCGGCCCGGGGGATCTGGACGAGATAGAAGCTCTCCAGGGCGGGGGGTTGGATGCGTACCGCCTGCCCGTAGTCGAGGTCGATGACACCCACCCCGCCCACCCGGTATGCCGCCATCCGCAACTGGACGGCACGCACGCCCGCCTGCGGGGTGAGTCGATGCGGACAGAAGACCCGGCCGACCTCGGCGCGGGCCTGGTCGACGTCGTCCGTCCGGACCGTCACCGCATCCATCCGACCCCTCCCGGTCGTCCTGGTGCGCTGACCATAAGGCGCGGCCCGCAGGGGCGGTGTCGGAAAGCCGTGCACCCGACACGGACCGGTCGGCTGCGCGCAGCGGACACACCTCGCGCGCAACGGATAGCGACGGCCACGCCCTGCTGGCTAGCGTGCGCTCACCACCGCCGCCGCAGCGGTCCACGCACTTCGGAGGATGCCATGAGAATTGCCGTCGTCGGTGCCGGATTCGCCGGCCTGAGCGCAGCGAAGGTGCTGCGGCAGAGCGGGTTCGACGTCACCGTCTTCGAGAAGGCGCCCGACGTCGGTGGGGTGTGGAGCCGCACCAGGCGCTACCCCGGCCTGCACACCCAGAACAACAAGGGCACCTATCACCTGTCCGACCTGCCGATGCCCGCCGACTATCCAGTGGCCCTCGGGCGAGCAGGTCCAGCGGTACCTCGAGACCTACGTGGAGAAGTTCGGGCTCGCCAGCGTGCTGCGGCTGTCCACGGAGGTCGTCTCCGCCGAACTCGTCAACGACGAGACCGGGTGGCTGATCGCGTCGCGGCCGGCGGGTGCCCAGGAGCCGGTGACGGTGCAACGGTACGACCACCTGATCGTCGCCAACGGCATCTTCTGCGACCCGGTCGTCCCGTCGTTCGACGGTCACGCGGCCTTCGCCGCCGCGGGCGGGCGTGTCCTGGCCACGGGGGAGTTCCACGACATCGAGGCGGCCCGAGGCCGCAACGTCCTCGTCGTCGGGTACGGCAAGTCGTCCTGCGACGTGGCGGTCCCGCTGAGCGAGGTCGCTGCCCAGACCCACGTGGTGGCCCGGGGCCTGCTCTGGAAGATGCCCCGCAAGCTCGGCGGCGTACTCAACTACAAGTACCTGCTGCTCAGTCGGATGGGTGAGGCGCTGTTCCGCTACCTGCACCTGAAGGGCTTCGAGCGGTTCCTGCACGGGCCGGGCAACGGCCTGCGCCAACGGATGGTCGACAGCGTCGGCTCGGTCGCGACCAGGCAGCTCAAACTGCGTGAGTTGGGTCTGGTGCCCAACGGCAGCTTCGAGGACATCGCCCGCAGCACTGTCAGCCTCGCCACCGAGGGCTTCTTCGAGCGCGTCGCCGACGGCCGCATCGCCGTGCACCGCGACCAGGTGATCACCGAGCTGCTCGTCGACGACGACGGCCGGACCGCCGCCCGCCTGGCCGACGGCACCGTGCTCGCGGCCGACCTGGTGATCTGCGGCACCGGCTTCCGCCAGCACGTGCCGTTCTTCGACGACGCGCTGCACGCCCGGCTCCAGGACGACGCGGGCAACTTCCAGCTCTACCGTCAGATCCTGCCGCTCGGTGTGCCTCGGCTGACGTTCGCCGGCTACAACTCGTCGTTCTTCAGCCCGCTCAGCGCCGAGATGGCGGCGGTGTGGACGGCCGCGTACCTGCGGGGTGGGCTCACCCTGCCCACCGAGGCTCGGATGCGCGACGAGGTGCGTACCCGCCTGGCCTGGATGGCGAAGCGCACCAACGGGCGGCACGCCCGTGGCACGAACATCATCCCGTTCTCGATGCACAACATCGACGAGGTGCTCGACGAACTGCGGCTCAACCTCGGCCCGCTGACCCGGGCGCGGCAGTGGCTGCTCCCCGTCGACCCGCGCTCCTACCGGGCAGTGACGGCCCGCATGATCCGGCATACCGCCGCTGGCGCGACGGACGAGGCGGCGGTCCGCCCCGGGCGCGGCGGTGCCCAGCTCGACCGCGACGACTCTCCGGTCGCCGGATGAGGGCGGACGGTTGCCGGACGACCTGACGTCGTCCGGCACCCGCCGTTGTCCGCGACCAACCCGACGGCGGGCACCCATTGCCCGCCGTCGAGGGCTGCGCGTATGGTTTCGTGGCACGCCGTCGAGCGGGAAGGAGGTCAGAACAATGTCCGATGTTCTGCGCCCCCTCCGCGCTCCGGCGTCCGCGCGGGCCTGACCCGGGGCGCTCGCCACCCGGAGGACCACGATCATGACTGATCTGCTCATTCGTCCGCTCGTCGCGGGCGAGGAAAACCTGTTCGACTCCATGCCCGATCCGCTGCCCCAACTGCGCCAGGTCGCGTACGCCGACGGGGTCGCCAGCGGTGGCTACCGGCCCGAGACCACCTGGGTCGCCCTGCGCGCCGGCCGGGTGGTCGGCCGGGCCGCCTGGCTCCTCCCACCGGGCGCTGTCGGCGCCCCCTGGCTGGACCGGTTCGATCTGGACGCCGAGCCGGAGGTGGGCGCCGAGTTGCTGCATGCCGCCCACGAGGCGCTGGGCGGCCCCGGCCGCTACTACGCCGCACTGCCGGCGCACTGGCGGCGTCGACCGGAGGTGCTGGCCGTGGTGCGGGCGCCGATGGAGGCCGCCCGGCTCGCCGGGCTGGTCGAGCGGGGGGAGCGGCTCCGGTGCTCCTGGACGGGCACACCGCTGCCGGCGTCTTCCGGCCGCTACGACTTCCGGGCGCCCACCGACCTGGCGGAGATCAACGTCCTGGTCGCCAGGATCGCCGAGCCGGACGTGCTGACCGGCGCCGAGATCGCGCGGGCGGTCGGCGGAGTCGACCTGGCCACCGACCCGCTGGCCTGGCTGGGAGACGCCACCGACAGATGGCGCGTCGCGCTGGAGGCCGGGCGGCCGGTCGGGCTGGCCGGAACGTTCGGGGACGCCTGCTACCCACTGCTCGCCTATCTCGGCCTCCTCGACGAGGCGGCTCGGCCCGAGCTGCTGACCGAGGCGGTCCGGGTGCTGGCCGACGGCGGTGCCCGCGAGGTCATCGCCGACGTGGACGCCCGCCGGGTCGCGGTGCTCGCGGAACTGGAACGGACCGGCTTCCGGCAACTGCGCTCCCGGGTCGTCTTCGCGCCACCGCGATAGCCGATCGGGTGCGCCCGGTCACCCGGGCGCACCCCCTCGGCCGGCACCGGCCCCCGCCCCTGTCAGCATCGGCGCATGCCGGAGATCATCGCGCTTCTCGTCGGTGGGTTGGCGCTGGTCGTGGCGCTTGTCGCAGGGCTGTACCTCTGGCCGGTGCGCCGCCCTGGGCGACGGGTCGCGCCGTGGCAACCGCTCGACTTCGACACCGCCACCCGTGCCGCCGAGGCCGTCATCGCGGCCGAGACGGCGGATCCGGCGCTCCGACCGGAATCGCGCAGCCGCCTGCTGAGCCACGGCTCCCGTACCCGCCGGGTCGTTCTGCTGCTGCACGGATACACCCTCGCGCCCGAGCAGTACGACGAACTGGCCGAGGAGTTCTTCGACAGCGGGTACAACGTCTGGATCCCACGGGCTCCCCGGCACGGGACCGTCGACAGGCGGGCCCACCACCGGGTCGAGGCCGAGGAGTTGACGACGTACGCCGCGCGGGGGTTGGCCGTCGCGGCGGGCCTCGGCGACGAGGTGGGCGTCGTGGGAATCTCCGGCGGCGCCGTGCTGGCCGCCTGGCTGGCCCAGGTGCCAGGTGACGTCGTACGGCGTCTGCTGTTGCTGTCGCCGTTCTTCGGCCCGGACCCGCGCCAGGCGCCGGCCTTCGCGGTCCGACCGCTCCTCACGCTGTACGGGCGACGCGTCCTGCCGGACCGTGTCACGTCGCGCGGCTACTCGCTCTCCGCCGTCACCCAGTACCTGACGATCGCGCGCAGTCTGCCGAACCCGCCCCGACGCACCGGTCTGCGCAGCGCCGCGGTCGCCATCAGCCCGCTCGACGGCGTGGTGGACCGCGCCGCGGCGGTGAGTGTGCCCCGTCGGATCGCCGACGCGCACGCGATCCCGCTGCGGGTCTGCACCCTGCCCGAGGCGCTGGGCGTCGGTCACAACATCCTCGACCTCGCCGCGCTGGGCACCGAGGGGTCCGAGCTGCGCCGGCGGTACGTGGCGCTCTACGAGGGGGAGCCGACACCGACCCCCGGACTGGCCCAGGCGGCCCGCGTCGACGAGTGAGCCCGGCTCGTCGCCGCGCTCGACCCCGGCGCCGACCATCCGGGACGTGGGCCGCGCGCTGCCGCGCCGGCGTCTAAACTGCGCCCGTGCCGTGCCTCGTGTGGGCGCGTCATCCCCATCCGACCAGGCGCACCCGCTATTGACCGCACGAAATGTTAGCGCTAACCTGCCCCGCTACCGCAGCAAAGGGTCGCGCCGCGACGGATCCCATCCCCACCCCGAAAGGCGACACCAGCAATGAGTACGGCCGGATCAACCGACTTGCGTGCCGCAGTCCTCGCCGCGAACCGCCTCATCGCCGACGCCGGCCTGGCCGCGCTGACCTGGGGCAACGTGAGCGGGGTCGACCGAGAGGCCGGCATCTACGTGATCAAGCCCTCCGGCGTGGCGTACCAGGACCTCACGGCCGACCTCCTCGTCCCGGTGGATCTGGAGACCGGGCAGGTCGTCGCCGGTGAGCTGAGGCCCTCCGTCGACAGCGAGACCCACCGTGCGTTCTACCTGCGCTGGCCGTCCATCGGCGGAGTGACCCACACCCACTCGACGAACGCCGTCGCCTTCGCCCAGGCCGGGCGGGACGTGCCGGTGCTCGGCACCACGCACGCCGACACCTTCGCCGGCCCGATCCGGGTCACCCGGGACCTGACGGCCGACGAGTGCGCCCACGACTACGAGTTCAACACCGCCCTGGCGATCATCGAGCTGATCGGGGGAGAGGCCGAGGCGCTGGCCAACCCCGTCGCTCTCGCCGCCAACCACGGCCCGTTCACCTGGGCGGCGAACCCGCTCAAGTCGGTGGAGAACGCGATCGTCTGCGAGGCGGTAGCGGAGATGGCCATGAAGACGCTCTCGCTGAACCCGGCGGCAGCCGCGCCACAGTGGTTGCTGGACCGCCACTTCACCCGCAAGCACGGCGCCGGCGCCTACTACGGCAACCAACTGCCCGAACAGAGCCGGCCGTGACCGCCGGCACGGGCTCCGCGAGCGGAGCCCGTGCCGGCGTCGCCGTCCTCGCCGGCCGGCGGGCGGCGGCCCCGGGTCGCCTCACGTCGTGGGCTGGGCGGCGCCGTTGAACACCGGCGGCGCGTAGCCGGCCGGCTTGTCGCCGATACCGAGCCCGGGGCTCACCACCCAGGACTGGTACTGCGGGGTGAACATCACGTAGGGCACCTCGAGCTTTGGTGCGCTGGCCTCGTCGAGCCGGCGACGCGCGTCGGCCGGGATCTCGAACTCCAGCGCCTCGAAGTTGCTGCGGACCTGCTCGGCGCTGCTCGCCCCGATGACGACCGAGGCGACGGCGGGCTGGGTGGCCACCCAGTTGATCGCGACCTGGGCCATGGTGCGGCCCAGGTCGGCGGCCACGTCCTCCAGAGCCTCGATGACCTGCCAGTCGCCGGGGCTGATCTCCCGGCCCGCGGCGTCGGGGTTGGTCAACCGCCCGGTCCCGCTCAGGCCGTCGCCGGTGCGCCGGTACTTTCCGCTGAGCAGGCCGCCGGCGATCGGGCTCCACGCGGTGAGCCCCATGCCCACGGTCCGGGCCATCGACACGTACTCCGCCTCGATGCCCCGACCGACCAGGGAGTACGGGAGCTGCAAGTTGATCATCGGGGTCAGGCCGTGCGCCTCGGCGTGGCTCTGCGCGCGGGCCGCGTACCAGGCCGGCACGTCGGACAGCCCGGCGTAGCGGATCTTGCCGGCGCGTACCAGGTCGTCGAGGGTGTGCACCACCTCCTCGACCGGGGTGATCCGGTCCCAGGTGTGCAGCAGGTACAGGTCGATGTAGTCGGTGCCGAGTCGGCTCAGCGACGCCTCCACGGCCCGCACGATGTGCTTGCGGCCGTTGCCGCTGGCGTTCGGGTCGCTCGGGTCGACGGTGTTGGTGAACTTGCTGGTGAGCACGAGCCGTTCGCGTACACCGGCACTGTCGATCAGGCGGCCGAGGATCCTCTCGCTCTCCCCGGCGGTGTAGAAGTCCGCCGTGTCGATGAAGTTCCCGCCCGCCTCCAGGTACTGGCGGAAGATCGGCTCCGCCTCCTCCTCGGTCTTTCCGTACGCGGCGTGGAACCCGTCGACGCCGAAGTTCATGGTGCCCAGCGCCAGTCGGCTCACCCGCAGACCGGACCGCCCGAGCAGGTAGTAGTGGTTCATGGTGGTGCCCCTCCCGATCGTGGTGTCGGCCCGGAGCGGACCGCGTCGCGAACCTTTGCTCGCCAAAATTGGACCTGCAAGTCCAAAGTCCGCGCTAGGGTCGGACCAGCAGGTACGGGCCAGGAAGCGGTGACGGAGGTCGCATGACACGGGCGTTGACCCGCAAGGGCGAGGCCACCCGGGCGCGGATCGTCGCCGGTGCCGCCGCCGAGATCCGCGAACGCGGCGTCGACGAGGTACGCCTCGAGGACGTGATGGCCCACACCGGCACCAGCAAGGGGCAGCTCTTCCACTACTTCCCCGCCGGCAAGGAGGAGCTGCTGCTCGCGGTGGCCGAGCACGAGGCCGACCAGGTGCTCCTCGACCAGGAGCCGATGCTGAGCAACCTGACGTCCTGGCCCGCCTGGGTGGCGTGGCGTGACCGGCTCATCGAGCGCTACCTCGCACAGGGCGTGAAGTGCCCGCTCAACGGTCTGCTCGGTCAGACCGGCCGACGCGCACCGGCCGCCCAGGCGATCGTCACCGGGCTGATGTGGCGCTGGCAGGCGGCGATCACCGAGGGCATCCGGCACATGCAGTCGACCGGGGACATCGCCGCGCGGGTGGACGCCGACCGCGCCGCCGCGGCACTGCTGGCCGGCATCCAGGGCGGTGTGCTGCTGCTGCTCTCCACCGGAAAGATCGACCACCTGGAGGCGGTCCTCGACCTCACCATCGACTCGCTGCGGGAGAGCGCCCGGACGTAGGAGAGTGAGGCAATGACGGACGACGACCGCGCACCCCTGGTGCTGCTGCACGGCCTCACGTTCGACCGGCGACAGTGGGACCCGGTCCGGCGCGAGCTCGCGGTGATCGATCCCGCCCGGCAGGTGCTCACCCTCGACCTGCCCGGGCACGGCGACGCACCCCGGCGGGTGTCCTACGGGATGGCCGAGGTGGCCGACGTCGTGCACGAGCGGGTCACCGAGGCGGGCGTCGACCGACCGATCGTGGTGGGACACTCGGTCGGCGCGGTGGTCGCCACGACGTACGCGGCACATCACCCGGTGCGCGGCGTGGTGAATCTGGACCAGATCCTGCTGCCCGGCCCGTTCGGTGTGGCCGTACGCCAGGCCGAGCCCACGCTGCGCGGCCCGGACTGGCGGCGGGTGTGGGACGCCATGCTTGCCGGAATGGGCATCGAGGGGTTGCCGGCCGAGGCGCGCGAGATCGTGCGGACCGCGACCGATCCCCGGCCGGACCTCCTGCTGGGCTACTGGGGTGAGATCCTGCGCGGGTCCGACGAGGAAATCGCCGCCGAACGGCAGCGCGACCTGCGGTCCATCGGCGAGCGGGGGGTCCCCTACCGTTGGGTGACCTCGTCCGAGCCGCCGCCGCGCTATCTGACCTGGTTGACGGGTGCCCTGCCGGGGATCACGGTGACCGTGCTGCCCGGCGGTCACTTCCCGCACCTGGCGGAGCCGGCGACAATCGCCCGGCTGCTGGCGAACCGCTGAGCGGGGCGATCGGAGCTGCCGGCAGCGCCGCTGGGGGCGTGCTGCACCGCCGTAGCGGTGAGAACGGCGCTGCCGTCGTCGTGAGAACGGCGCCGGCTAGACCGGTGGGAGCCGCTGGGCGGGCGACACGTCGACCGCTGACGGCGGCCGGTCGAGTCGATCGAGCCCCGCGAGCCGGGCGGTGCCGCCCCGGACCACCGTCTCGGCCACGACGATGGTCGCCGGGTGAACCCCACTCCGCCGCTCCGCGGTGGCAACCCGGACCGACTGCCCCAGGTGTGCCCGCAGGTGGCCGGCGAGTAACCGCAGGAACTGTTGCCCGGTGCTCGACCGCAGCGCGTTCACCTCGTCGGCGGTGACCATGCCGGGCATGTCGTGGCCCTCGTGCGGGTTGGTCGTCGGCGCACCCGAGTCGGCCAGCAGCCGGCGGCTCCGGTCGGCGATGTCGCGCTGGGCGGCCCCGACCTCGGCGGCCAGCCGCCGCCAGGCCGGGTCGGTGGTCCGCGCCGGCACCAGATCGAGTACGGGCAGCAGGCGATCAGCCATCGCCACCGTCAGTTGGAGCCAGGCGACGTCGGTGGGGCTGAACGTTCCCGTCGTACCCCAGGGTGTTGGCACCGCGGTCGCGGCCGGCACCGTCGTCGCGGGCCCGGTGGTGCCGGCGGCATCCCGTGGCCCGGTGGTGCAACCGGCCGCGAGCAGCATCGCGGCGAGCAGCGCTGTCGGTCTGGCGATCCGCATCCGGGCACCCTTTCGGCTGGGGTGGCGGGCCCGGCGTGGCCGGGCCCGCCCTCGGATACGAGTCAGATCGGTCGGCCGTCGTGACCGCACTTGATGACCGGCCTGATGCAGTCCTGGACCCGCCGGGCCATCTCCGCCACCGGCCAGGCGTTGAAGAAGTCGCCGTGCATGGTGTAGCCCGGCCCGGAGGCCAGCCGGAACCGCGACGGGTCGCCGTTGACGGGGTACCGCAGCACCTGCCGCAGCTTCGGCACGTGCACCGGGTGGGTGCTCGGGCAGGCCTGGTTCACCGGGTACGCCAGGTGGCTCTTGTGGTCCGGCGAGTCCAGGTCCCGGCCGTTCCAGCACTGGGGGAAGTCCAGGTACGACTCGAGCATCGTGCCCGCCGGGCAGGTGACGAAGTCCTTCGACGGCGGCACCTGTCCGGCGTGCAGGCACGACCAGCGGGCGATGCTGTCGTTCGGCCCGGCGGCTTTCGCGTTGCCGGCGACGAGTCGCAGCCCGAGTGGGAACGGCTGGGTGTTCGCGACCACGTCGGCGCGTACGCCCTCACCCAGGTAGTAGAACGTGGAGATCGCCGGCTCCACCGGCACGTTGTCGCGGTAGAGGGTCGGCACCCAGTAGGACGAGACGTCCACCCGCGGGTTGCAGGTGCTCTGGGAGTTGACCAGGTCGGGCAGTGTGGTGTGGGCGTTCGTCACAGTGCTGCCGAAGAAGCTGTGCATGTGCGAGGCCCCGGGCAGCCCGGGGAAGATGATCGGGTCGTCCGGCAGCCGGTGGCTGTAGGCGCAGTCGGCGGGGAACTCGGCCACCCGGATGGCGTTGGCGACCGGGGCGGCGTCGGCCCGGGCGGTGGTGGAGACGACGTACGTGCCGAGGAGCAGCAGCAGGGCGCCGATCGCCGTGGCGAGGCGCAGTCGGCGGTGGGTGCCGGAGAGGGGTGCGGCCCTGTCCATCTCGTGACTCCTGTCGGGGGACGGGTCAGGGGTGGCTCCGGTGCCCCCGCCGAAGACAGCGGAGATCGCCCTGACCAGACTGGTGGTGACCGGCGGAGCCCTGGTGCGAGAGAGCGCTCTCACCGGTTGCCCAAGCCTCGCCCTTGTGTCGAAACTTGTCAATACGTGCCGCAGTTGGTGGAAATGACGACGACGAAGGGCCGACCCCTAGAAACCGCCCGGGCGGTTTCTAGGGGTCCGGCCCTTCGCTGGTGCGGTGGTGTGGGTCAGCTGGTGGCGTAGCCGCGGGTGGCGATCCAGTCGGCGAGGTGTTCGGTGCTGATCCAG
>NZ_JBEZCZ010000080.1:0-13148 GCF_040647875.1 Micromonospora sp. NPDC049230 | reverse complement strand
CCCGGTTGACCCCCGTTGAATTCGAGACCATCATGCACCCACCGGCCAGTCAGGCCGCGTGACTACACCTGTCACCTGCCGGTGCAGCAGACCCCTTCGGTGCTGCCACGGATGACTCCCTTTAGTGCCATCAGAGCATGATCGAAAGCCTCCTAGCCACCGGGGGAACCTCAAGGCCGCCCACGGCGTCCCGCACCGCTCCGGCTGACTTGTTTCCCGACGCTCATTTCTGTCGGTAACCAGACTGAAGTCCCCGCTCGGGCGTTCGTGGCCGTCTGGATGGCTGACCAGCCGATCTGAGTCGTCGATGTCCGCCCGAGGGCTACGGCGCTACCGTCGTCGGGCCGTGGTCAAGCCTGGGGGAACAATGGGATACCGCTTCAACGCACCACCGAACTGGCCGACGCCGCCTGCTGGATGGGTCCCGCCTTCGGGCTGGACACCGGATCCCGCTTGGGGCCCTCCTCCGCCGGGGTGGCAGTTATGGATCCCGGATTCGCCGGCTCCGGCCCCGACGGAGCCCGTCACGGCCGCCCCGCAGGCTGCTGGTGCTCCCGCAGTCGTTGTCTCGCAGCAGCGCAACGCAAGTCCGGACATTCCTCTGTTCGGTGCCCGGGGCAAGGCGCGTGAGCTAGCGGTGGAGAATGCGCAGCTCCGCGGCGAGCTCAATCAGGTACGCGTTGAGCTGACGGGTCTAAGGGCGGAGATGTCACGGCTCGGCGTGCTGTCCGCGATCGAGCTCGAGCAGCACCGGGTTCGACTCAGTCGTGAGATCGCGGACCTGACAACGAAGGGCGAAGCTGAAAAGGCTGAACTCGATCGATACCTGCGCGGTCTCCGGCAGCAGATCGTGGTCACCGAGGAGACGGCACTGCTGCAGGAAGCCGGTGTCTATCAGTACCGGCATCCCCTGTCGGACGCGGTTGCCTACCAGAGCCAGCTCAGCCGGCTTCAGGACCAGATCAAGGCCATGACCAGGAAGGACGGGGGAGCGGTCAAGGCTGCCACCGGATGGACGGTCAACGGCTCGGCCGCCGAGGGCCGGGTGATGCTCCGGGACTTCTCAAAGCTCATGCTCCGCGCCTACAACGCCGAGGCGGACAACCTTGTACGGGGTTTGAAGCCGTACAAGCTCGACTCGGCCGTCGACCGGCTGGGGAAGGTGGCGGCAACCATCGCCAAGCTCGGCAAGACGATGAACATTCGGATCGCCGAGGAGTACCACCGGCTGCGGGTCAAGGAGTTGGAACTCACCGCCGACTACCAGGAGAAGCTGGCCGAGGAGAAGGAACGGGAACGGGAAGAGAAGGCCCGGCTGCGCGAAGAGCGACGTGCCCAGCAGGAGATCGAACGCGAACGCGCTCGGCTCGACAAGGAGCGCCAGCACTACGCCAACGCCCTGGCCGCCTTGCAGGCCAAGGGCGATGCCGACGGTGCCGCCCAGATGCAGGACCGGTTGGCCCAGATCGACACCGCGATCCAGGACGTCGACCGGCGGGCCGCCAACGTCCGGGCCGGCTACGTGTACGTGATCTCCAACCTCGGCGCGTTCGGCGAGAAGATGGTCAAGGTCGGCATGACCCGTCGCCTGGACCCGCTGGACCGGGTACGCGAACTCAGTGACGCCTCGGTGCCCTTCAACTTCGACGTCCACGCCCTGTTCTTCTCCGAAGACGCCGCCAGCATCGAGGCGAAGATGCACGCACGGCTGGCCGACCGGCGGGTCAACCTGGTCAACCACCGTCGCGAGTTCTTCTACGCCACGCCGGAGGAGGCCAAGGAACACCTGCTGGCGTTGACCGGCAGCCTGCTGCAGTACGAGGAGGTCCCCGAGGCCCTGGAGTACCGGCAGAGCCTCAACCAGGCGCAGGAGCAACCAGTCGCGACCACATGACATGCCGAGGCCTTGGATGACGGGTGCCTGCTAAGCCGGTTGGTCCAACGGATCTCTCGCGCACGCGGCCGTTCTGGTGACCCATGAGCATCCGTCGCTGGAGGGCCAGCCGCTCTGGCCAGGATCAAGCCGAATTGCTGAGATAGAGAGGTAAATATGTCGTCGGTCGGACTGTTCGCCTACGGGTCAGCGGGCGGAAGGGAAGGTGTCGACCTGGGTGAGGTCCCGTTCGTGGTGGTGGACGTGGAGACGACCGGGCTGTCATCGACGTCCGACCGGATCGTGGAGATCGCCCTGGTCCGCATCGAAGGAGGTCGGGTGGCCGACGAGTGGGCCACCCTCGTCGACCCAGGCCGCGACCCAGGTCCGACTTTCGTCCACCACATCACCGCAGACATGCTGTCCGGAGCGCCGACGTTCGCAGACGTGGCGGGGGAGATCCTGTCCAGGCTCGACGGCGCTGTGGCGGTGGCGCATAACGCCCGCTTCGAGGAGGGGTTCATCGCGCAGGAGTTCGCTCGAGTCGGCATCAGGCCCGCGCCCCTGCCGGCGGTGTGCACTCTGCGGCTGGCCCGACAGGTCCTGGCCGCGCCGAACTTCCAGCTCGTGTCCTGCTGCACCGTGTACGGCATCGAGCTGCATGACGCCCACACCGCTCTCGGTGACACCCGGGCAACCGCCCAACTTCTACCCAGACTCCTGGCCCACGCGCCCGCCCTGCGGTTCCCGTCCGCTCCTGTCCCGCTGCCGCGGTACCCGCGCCATGCCCGGCCACGTACCCGGGTCACCGGCCTGCGCAAGGGCGCGGACGGTTGGATCCAGTCGTTGCTAGGAAAATTGCCCTACTCCACTGGCGACGCCGACCCCGCCTCGGCCGAGGCGTACCTCGCCGCCGTCGGGAGCGTACTCAGCGACGGTAAACTGACCGGCGTCGAAGCCAAGGCGCTGGCACGACTGGCCGGGCAGTCCGGCATGGGCGCCCAGCAGGTACGCGTTTTGCATCATCGCTACCTCGACGGACTGCGGGACGTGGCACTCGCCGACGACATCCTGACCAGCACCGAGTACCGGCAGCTCGTCACGGCCGCACGAATTCTCGGTGAACCGGACTACTTCGCGGACCTCACCGCGCCCGAGATAGAGACCACGGACCGCATCCAGGCCGCCAAGCAGAGGGGACAACGCGTCTGGTGTAGCCCGTCCGTGTCCGCTGACGTCCGCGATCGCCTCACCCAGGCTGGCTTCGTCCTGGCGCTGAACCTGACCCGCAACGTCGTTACCGCCGTTGTCGCTGCCGCTGACCAGGACAACACGAAGGTCGCGCGAGCACGCATCCTCGCCATACCTATCCGCTCCGATCTGACCCTCGACGACATGCTTGGGACCGCCGCCACGCCTTCCCTGGCATCCCAGCAGACCGGCAGTACAGCCGCCGCCGTGGGCGCCGAAGGGACCGGGCCCCGTACGGTGCCGACACCGGCTGCTGCGGCGCACGTGCCCACTCAACGTGTACCGCAGGTCATCGCTGGCTGGTACCTGGACCCGTCAGGGCGGTGGACCTACCGATTCTGGGACGGCCAGGGCTGGACCGAGAAGGTCAGCGGCGGAGACGGCCGTACGTGGTCGGACAGCACTGCCCTACCGCTGTGGTGCGCGCCCACGACGGGCGGCCTGGTCGACGGCCAGCAGCCGCACACCCTCGTGGACCAGATCATGACGATGCAGAAGAACGACATCCACGCGGCGCTGCTCCTGACCGTCCGATGCATCGACGCGGTAGAGAACGACTCACGTATCAACGGATACGGGGTGGCTCCCTGGTTCTACGAGAGGGCCGCCATCATATTCGCCCGACTGGCCGACCCCGCTGCCGAGGTCGCCGTGCTTGAACGATTCGCGCGGCAGAGACATGCTCCCGGGGCCAAGCCGCCTCAGCTCCTCGATCGCCTCCGCAGACTGCGTGAGGCCACTACCGGCGCATAGCAGCGACGAACCGTCATGATTCGCGTTCACGATATGGAGTTGCGATTAGCCCTGCTCCGACACCGGATGCGCGGCCCCGCTGTCCAGAACCCTGCTTACCTACCTCGCCGCCTCAGGATGAAAGCCACGATCAGCCCGGCGCAGAAACCGCAGGCGCCAGACCGGTGCTCAGGTGCACGATGACCTCGTTCGCCCCTTCATGGTGGCGGATGGTGAGGGGGAAGTGGTGCCGGATCCTGCCATGCGGCTGCTGCTGAGCGCGGCCCGCGCCTGTCAGTAGCAGGCCGACACGTTGCAGCAGACCCTGACCCGCGTGCATGACGCCACACCAGCGCCGGACGCGTGGTGTAACCGCGACGACCGGGCGCTCGACACGATGGTCCGTGCCCAGGCCCGCCGGCAGGTCTGGCGCGACTGCGTGCTCACCGCGATGAGCATGGGAGTGCACGTCGCCGATCACGTACGCGCCCTTGGACTACTGCTGACTTACGTGCGAGAGCAGGGCGCTCCCGTCTACGCGCACGCAGCCTTGACGCGCGGAGCCGTCGAGTCGGCGTCATGGCTGTGGTGGCTGCTCGCCGAAGGCGAGCCGTTCGCCACCCGGCTGGGTCGCGGCGTCGCGTTCCTGGTCGAGGACGCGACCCTCGCGATCAGGGCCGCCCAGCAGGTGCCCTCAGCCGCATACATGGCCGCGCCCGGCGACGGCATCAAGCGGCGGCGCCAGGCACTCCTTGACCGGCTGGAGGATGCGCGCATCGAGACGATCGCTGACCGGCCAGGTACACGCCTCAAGGGCGTGCGGGTGGTCCGCGGCGGCGAGGAGACCTCGACGGGCACGAAGGTCAGCACTCTGGTGACGGAAGCGTTCGCTGACCTGCCCGCCCTCTACGACCTGCTGTCCGGGACCGCGCACGCCCGCGCTTGGGGGCTGTCGGACAGCATGAGCATGCACGGAGACGAGGCGGCCTGGTCCGCGAATGTCATCGACGTGAGCGCGTCGGCGCTGACAGGGTTGTGGCTGCGCAGCGCGCCGGAGCGATGTTCGCCACCTACCGAGGCTTCCCGGACGACCCCGGCGTCGCGCACATGCGGGACCAGCACACGAACTTCGACCAAGAGATGGTCCGCTACGGTCGTGCTGCCGGCCTTCTGACCGGTATGGGTCCGGTGACTGGGTTCCTCGACTGACTGGCGCTTGGGGTCGGTCTCGTCGCGACGTCCGACATTCCAGATGGTGTGCACACCCCCGGGCCACCGACTCCGTCGTTGATCATGGTGGCGGGCTGGCGAGCGATGTCACCTTACTCGCTTCGGGTTGGTGGCACCGACGATGGGCGTGTACACGTAACGGCTGATCGACCGCTCATGGCTGACACTCCCGGAAACCGGATGGTCGTACATCCGGGTGCTCGGCGGGTGCTCGGTCGCCGTGGACAGGGTCGGCGTCGTATGGATTGTGTGGTACGTGCGGCCGGTGGGATCAGCCGAGACCTGCCGATGCGTGGACTGGTGGGACGCGCGGGCACGCGAGGCATCGATTCGACGCTGGCTCTTAATCCGCGGGTTCGGGGTTCGAGTCCCTGGCGGCGCACCAACGATCAAGGTCCTGACCTGGTGGCTCACACCGGGTCAGGGCCTTTTTGTGTACGGGGGCGGTGGATGGCCGCTCAGTGGGTGCTTGGGAGTCGTCAGGCGTCCGGCTGTCTTTCCCGTTGTACGCGGTCGAGGTACCTGTTGGTGTGGCGTCGGCTGGTGAGAGTGATCAGCTGGACGTGTGGCCCGTGATCGCGGAGCAGGCTGCGGACGCGGGGTCGCATGGTATGCCGGTAGCCGAGGATGTAGCGGACGAAGTGCCAGGTGATCCGGTCGTAGACGCCATCGGACCGGTGTTGGCCGCCGTTGTAGCGCCACCGTCGTTGGACGATGCCCCACAGGCATGCGGCGGCGGGTAGGTCGAGGAAGATCACGGTGTCGGCGGCGGCGAGCCGGATGGGCAGGCTGCTCGCGTAGTTGCCCTCGATGATCCACCGCTCGCCGCTGACGAGCTTTTCCTGTTGGGCGGCGAACTCGTCCCTGGGGAGCGGCGTCCAGTGCTCGTCGTAGTAGATCGCGTCGAGGTGGACCAGCGGCACGTCGAGGATCCGAGCGAGCTTCCTGGCAACTGTGGATTTGCCGCTGCCGCCGCAGCCGATGATGACGATCCGATCCACGTCTTCCACGGTAGGGCCGAGGAGGCGCACACCGGCGGAAGGAGGGTTAGCGGCGTTCGGATTCTGTGCTTCATTCCACGGGACATGGGGGGCCCATGGTGGTGTTCCGGATGCCGCCGCTTGGGTCAACTCTGAGGTGAGCGCCAACGACTCGACGTGTCGCTGACTTGATGTGACGGCACGCATGCGCTGTGCTTGCAACTGGGCGTCGTTGGATCGGGGTGATTCGTGGCCGCACAGGTGGATCCTGAGTGGTGGAGTTCAGGACTTTGGAACGGTCGACCGATCGGTGAATTTCTGCGGCGGCGCGACGTCACGGCGGTCTTCCACTTCCTGCACGCCAGGGGCGTGTCATACGGCCGGATTGCAACTCTTGTTGGCGTCTCGCATGCGAAGAACACTGATTGTGGTGACGGCCGTGATCCTGGGGCTCGTGTCGGCGAGCGGGCCGGCGGCGGCGCAGCAGCGGCCACGGGGGATCCCTGACCGGGTCATGTTGCAGCCGGACGATCTCGGCGGGGCCGTGCCGGGCCCGGTGGAGGACGGGCTGGTGTGGTCGCTGCTACCCCAGCCGTGCGCGGACACGCCGGTGCCGCAGCCGGTCGTGAGCCGCACCGAGGCGGCCGATCTCGGTACCCGATTCCGGATCTACGAGAACGTCGCCCGGTACCGCGGCGACGGGGCGCACGCGTACCTCACCGAGCTGAAGGCGCAGCTCGCCCGGTGCGGGGTGGGCGGCGACGAGGAGGGCTTCGACCCGGTCGCCGAGGACCACCTCGGACCGGACACGGTGCTGTTCCTCGGCACCTACGACGAGGGCGACCGCTACGTCGGCTATGTCGCCGCCGCGGTCGGCCACTACGTGGTGGTGGTCATGATGTCGGACTCGTACCTGGGGGCGGCCGACCTGACGACGTTGAACGGGCTGGCCAGTGCCGCGATGGGCCGAGCGACGGCGTGACGCGGACAGGTCGGCCATCTGGAGATGGCCGGCCTCTGGCCACGGGCAGCGTGACCAGGCAATGAGGGTGCCCAGACTGGCGTGGGCTGCGCTCCGCCTGATCGTGGATCTGTCCGTTCATGGGCACCACGGCACGGGTCGGCGTGCTGTTGTAGGAGGCTGAGAAAGCACGACTAGTCGACGATCGCACCGTTGCGGGCGAGGTGGTCGCGGACGGCCTGCTCCAGGCCTGTGGCTTCCCGGAAGATCGCACCACGGACCTTGGTGCTCAGGTTCGCCGTGGCGACCTCAGCGCAGGTAGCCAGGTCGTAGGCACTGAGGCCACCGTAGGCGTCGGCGACGACCAGAAGGCCCCGGTCAGTGAAGGTGAAGCTCGTGGCATGGCGGTCGGGGTCGATCTCCAGGATCGGCCGGGCAGGCTCGTCGACGCGGAACACGCGAATGCCGCCGGCGTACGGGACGGCGGCGACGCTGCCGTCCCGGCTCAGCTTGAACGCGCGCAGGCTGCGAGCCGGGTAGTCGAGGCTCCGGTCGAAGAGTTCCCCGTACGGGTCCGTGAAGTCGATCAGGCGCACGCTGCTCGTGTCGACGTCGAGCAGCATCAGGCGCAGACCGTCGTCGCTGACCGATATCACGCCGACGCCACTCTCACCGTAGAGCTGCATGTTGTCCGCGTCGACCATGGGGACCCGCACGGTGCGGTGCGGTTCGTAGCGGAGGTCTCCGCCCGCGCCGACGATCAGCTCGAAGACTTCGACCTCGGATGTCGGAAGGGTCTCGTCCTGGTCGCCGCTCAGCACGTTGAGGCCGAACACCCGGCCGACCCCGTTCACCTCGAAAGTCACGTTGGCCGCGTCAAGGAGGATCTCGGCAGTCAACACGTCCGTGTCGATGTCGCGCAGCGTAAGCAACTCGCCGTTCTCGCGCTGGTGCAACTCCAGCAGATAGTGCTTGTCGCCGATCTGTCCCGCGTCGCCGGTGAACCCGCGGATGGGATAGGGCGAGACCGTGCCGGTCGCCGGATCGTGTAGCACGCTGGCGAGCCGCGACGCCGTCGTCTCGTCCTGGTAGACGACAAGCATCTTGCCGTCGTTGAACATCATGCCGTCGTCCACCCTGCCCGACACTCTCAAGATCAGCTCGGGATCGCCGGACAGCGTCCACAGGTAGACCCGGTTGTCCCGGGTAAGGCAGACGACCGGCAGGTCGCCGCGGCTGCCGAGGGAATACACGGCGCCGCGCTCCAAGCCGAGGTACTCGGCAGTGGCGAGACGGGCGCCGGTCAGATCTGCGCCAGTCAGGTCCACGTCCTCCAGGTCGGCGTTCTCAAGCCTGACTCCGCGCAGCGAGCAGCCGGCCAGGCTCATTCCCGCGTCATGCCGATCCAGCTGCGCCGACCGCAGGTCGACGCCGTCGAGCCGTCGGCCGCGTAGCGTGTTCGGGTCGAGCCGGGCAATGATCTCGATGAGGTTCGCGCCCAGCAGGCTCGTGTGCGTGTCGGACAGTTCCGCGGTGCACCGCAGGTACTCGACGAGCGACTCGATCGGGTTCGTGGTCAGCATCGGTCTCATCAGGTCGAAGACGGCGGGAGTGTCGACACCGACAGCGGAGTCGGCTAGCTGCTCAAGGCCCTCCGGGCGCCATCCGATCGCGGCGGCGCGCTCGTCGGCCGGGATGGACGGCAGCTCTGACCACGTGAACCTCGGCTCGCCCGTAGGCCGTACCGACCCGATCAGGGCCATGAAGTCCTCGTTCATCACGCCGAGCTTGGCCGCCATCCGGTACGCGGCGAAGAACTCAAGCAGGGAGCGATGGGCCGGGGAGTAGTCGCCCTCCGAGTTCCGGACCAGCATGGTCTGCCCGAGCATGTCGTAGTGCCAGTGGTCCAGGTCGCGCTGTTCCTGGACGGCGGGACCGAAGCACGCACGGATGTGGTCGGGAATCGCACGGTAGTTGATGCTGAGGATCGACTCCTTGAGCATGTACGCGGACAGCTCGCACAGAAAATAGACCTTGTCGGCCAGCGACGTGAACGTCCGCTCGGCCCGAATGTCGGCATCGATCTTGTGCTGCACCGCGTACAGGTAGACGCGGGAGATGTCGACCTTCGCGCCGCGCTCGATGGCCGGCAGCGCGGAGAGCACGAGGTCAGCCATGACCGGGCGGCGGATGAGGTCGACCAGGTCCTGATTCATCAGGATGACGTCCTTCGCCGGACCGCTGGTCAGCTTGTCGAGCAGCTCATCCACCTGGTCGTCGTCGAATGGCTCAAGCTCGACCACCTCGAACTGTGGCGGCTCGCCGGTCAGGGCCTGCGTCGAGGCGGCCAGCCGGGCGCTGAGCACGTCGCGGCCCTCGCGCGCCTCGGGGAAGTGTTCGGTGCGGCAGGTGAGCAACACCTTCGAACCGGGAACGACAGCCCGGGCCAGCTCCCAAAAATTGTTGATCATCGCCTGGCGGTCGACCCGGGCGGCCATCTCGTCGAAGCCATCGAAGATCAGCAGCAGTCGACCCATCCGGTTCAACGCCTCGAAGACGCCGTAGCCGCCGGGCAGGATCTCGTGCTTGCGGAAGAAGAACTCGCTGAACAGCGACTCAAGGCTGACCGCCTTGGCGTAGTCGCGTAGCGGGATCACCAGCGGCAGACGCGGCCGTTTGCGGCCGGAGGCCTTGGCCGCCCGCCACTCCTGCGCGACGGTCCAGGCGAAGTGGAGGCTGAACCAGCTCTTGCCCATGCCGAACTCGCCGAGGATCGACAGGTGCTCCTTGGTGTCGTCGTCCAACCAGGAACGCACGTATTCGCCAAGCCCACCCTCGCGCCACGAGTAGACGCTTCGCGCGGCGATCCGGCCGCTGCCCCGGTCGGGTTCGTCCTTCACGCAGGACGGTGGCACGAACCGCTCGTCGATCTGGCGGTCGCGGACCTCGCGCTCAAGCCATTTCAGGTACGGCTCGAAGTCGGCGCTCTCGTCGATCAGCTCGTCGAGCGTGTAGCAGTAGACCTGTTCGAGTTGTTCGTCGACAGCGCGGGCGGCCTTGCTGATCCGCTGCGGCACGACCACCCAGCCCTCGGACGCGTGGTGGGCCGTCACCAGCTCGGCGGCACGGGTGACGTCCGGGGCGCTGAGCTCGCCGGTCTTGCCGAGGACGACAGCGGTGTCGTACCCGCGGCGGGCCGGCACCCGCACCAGCCAGACGAACTCCGCCGGGCCGGACTCGACCTCCCGCAGAATGCGGTACTCCACCGCGGCGAACCACTCGCGCAACTCGTTGGCCAGGTGCCGGATCGAGGTGATCGCCCCGCCCTCCTGCCGCAGGATCTCCTCGCGGGTGCCCATCCGGTCAATTCGCCTGATCAGCCCGGCGAGCGTGTCCTGGATGTCGTTGACGCCGAGTTCCATCCTGGTCTCGGCGGCGGTGCGGGTGCGGTCGACCAGCCGGTTGAAGACTATCGAGAAGCCGGTGACCTCACGGGCCAGGTTGTAGTCGAGACGGCCGAGCGCGCCGGTCTCCTCATTCCACTGGAGGATCTCGGCGACCTCGCGGTCGAGGTGAGCTGGGTCGCCAGTCACGAAGGACCGCTCGAACGCCTCGCGCACGTACTGGTTCTGGAACAGTCGGAGTACCGGTTCTGGTTTGCCGTAGCAGTACTCGACCACCGTGTAGGTGTAGACGCCCGCGAAGTCAGGCGGTGGCGCGTCCGGCGCCATGCCCAGCTTGTGCAGGACCGCGACCACGCCCTCCTGGCGCTTCAGCTTGTCGGTCGCAGGCTTGGCGATGGCGCCCAAGACCCGTAACGCCGTGGATAGCTCCGCTCCAGACATGACTGCCTTGTATCACGCCGCCCCGCCAGGCGTAAGCGAGGGACGCAATGCCGATCCATCTATCTGCGGGTTCGGGAGGCGAGTCCTCGGCGGCACACCAACGATCAGGGCACCGACCGCAGGAAGCTCGGCACTACATGTTGATCATGTGGCCGGCCAGGCCGTGAATGGCCTCCTTGACGGCCTCGCCGAGGGTCGGGTGGGCGTGGATGTTGCGGGCCACCTCGGTCACGCGCAGCTCCCACTGCCGGGCCAGGGTGAGCTCGGGCAGCAGCTCGGTCACATCCGGACCGATCAGGTGGGCGCCGAGCAGCTCGCCGGTGGCGTCGTCGCTGAGGATCTTGACGAAGCCACTGGAGTCGCCCAGGCCGTGGGCCTTGCCGTTGGCCATGAAGGGGAACTTCGCCGCGTTCACTGTGTAGCCGAGCTTGCGGGCCTCCTCCTCGGTGTAGCCGAAGCTGGCGACCTGCGGCTGGCAGTAGGTGGCCCGCGGGACCATGGCGTAGTCGATCTCCATGGTCTCCGCGCCGGCGATGGTCTCGGCCGCCACGATGCCCATGGCCTCGGCGTTGTGGGCGAGCATGAGCTTGGCGGTGACGTCGCCGATGGCGTAGACGTTCGGCACGTTCGTGCGGCAGCGGCCGTCCACCGCGATCGCGCCCCGGGGGGTGAGCGCGACGCCCAGCTCGTCCAGGCCGTACCCGTCGACGTTGGGCGCGAAGCCGATGGCCTGGAGAACCCGGTCGGCCTCGATGACCTGCTGCTCGCCACCACGGGAGACGGTGACCCGCACCCCGGCGCCGGTCTCCTCGATCTGCTCCACCCGGGTGCCGGTGAGCACGTCCACGCCGAGCCGGCGGTAATGCCGTTGCAGCTCGGCCGAGACCTCCGGGTCCTCCAACGGCAGCATCCGATCGAGGAACTCGACGATGGTCACCTGCACGCCGTAGTTGTGCAGCACGTACGCGAACTCGACACCGATGGCACCCGCGCCCGCGATGACGATGCGCTCGGGAAGCTCGGCACTCAGGATCTGCTCCTCGTACGTCACCACGCGCTCGCTGAGCTGGGTGCCGGGCAGCAGCCGTGGGGTGGCGCCGGTGGCGATGACGCAGTGCCGGAACGACACCGTCCGGCTGCCGTCCGGACCGTCGACGCGCAGCGTGTCAGCCCCGGTGAACGTGCCCCGGCCGTTGAGCTCGGTGATGCCGTTCTTTTTCATCAAATAGTGCACGCCTTTGACCCGGCCGTCGGCGACCTTGCGGCTGCGCGCGTGCGCGGCCCCGAAATCGAAGGTCACCTCGCCGGTCGAGCTGATGCCGAACGTCTTGGCCTCGCGCGTGAACAGGTGGGCCAGCTCGGCATTGCGGAGAAGCGCCTTCGACGGAATGCAACCCACGTTGAGGCAGACGCCGCCCCAGTATTTCTCTTCCACAACCGCCGTGCGCAAACCGAGTTGAGCAGCACGGATGGCGGCCACGTAGCCACCGGGACCGGCGCCGAGCACCACGACGTCGAATTCGTCAGCCATCCGGAGATCCTAACCACGCCCACGGCGCTGACGTGAGTCGTGCTTATGTGACGAAGAAGTATTCCCTTGCGGCTTGTCAGCGCGAGCTGCGGGACTCCGCGTCGATGTCGCGGGTGGAGAGATTGACCAACGCGGCGTCGAACATCTGTCCTGGCTGGGGTGCTGTCTCTCGTCAGGTGACCAGGCCGGCCGGCGGCGAGTGGTGGCCTTCGCGCACGTGCGAGTAGTCGCGGGCCTCGGCGACGAGGCCCGCCTCGTCGAAACGCAGCACTGTGCATCCGGAGATGGTCAGGGGCTGGTCCTTGAGGTGGACCACCGCCCAGTACTCCACTGTCGCGGCATCGCCGTCGACCCGTGGCTCGCCGAACCACACCTGGGCGGGGCGGGACTCCTCGGCGAAGGACTCCTCCAGGTAGGCCCGAAGGCCGGATCGGCCACGGTACGGGCGGAACAGGGAGGCCCAGTGGTCGCCGTCCTCCCGTTGCAGGGCGACGATCGCGTCGACGTCCCGGGTCGGCCAGGCGGCGGCCCAGGTCGTGGCCCAGCGGCGGGCCGCCGTGTGTGTCTGCATGGTGGTGTCCTCCGCTGCTCCCCGCGTCTCGGGTCAGCCCAGTTCGTACCACCGACCCCTGACGCTCGCGCGGCCCGCGTCGCTACAGAGGTTGAAAGGCCAGGGTTCGGGCTATCTCGGTGGTTCGGGTTCGAGGGTCATGCCGGTGCTGGCGAGGAAGCCGGCGAGGAGGTC
>NZ_JBEZCZ010000079.1:0-13459 GCF_040647875.1 Micromonospora sp. NPDC049230 | reverse complement strand
AGGTTGTTCTGCGTGTCACTCATGATGGTCGTGTAGCTGCTGCCGAAGTTACCGGGGAAGTTCCCGATCGGCATGCTGGTCCGGTAGATCTTGCCATTGTCGCCGGCGAAGAACAGCCACATGGTCGTGTCGTCCGCGATGACCGTCTGGTCGATCGGACCCGTACCCGAACCCGTGATGTTGCCGGTGAACATCGGCTGCGCCGCCGACCAGCCGTTCGGGTTGGTCGGGTTGGTCGAGGTCCGGTAGAAGAACTTCGCCCCGGCCCCCCACTGGTAGGTGAGCACCCAGATGTTCTTCGGCGCGAAGTAGAACAACGACGGCGCGACGGTCCCGGAGTTCATCCCGGTCTGGGTGGCCGAGGCCATCTGCGACCAGTTCGAGAAGAGGCTGAAGTTCATCGAACCCCAGCTGTCGCCGAAGTCGTGCGTGGTGGCGTAGACGAGCTGCTGGCCGTTGTAGGGCGCGACGGTGAAGTCCTTCAGCGACACCCAACCCGACTTCGGAGTCGCCAACACACCCGTCGACGACCAGCGGTACGTCGAGGGAAGATCGCAGGGGGTCGGCGGCGGGCTGGTCGGGGGCGGGTCCGTCGGGGGCGGGCTCGTCGGCGGCGGGTCGGTCGGGGGCGGGCCGGTCGTCGGCGGGGTCGTCGGCGTCGTGCCGTCACCGCACGTCACGCCGTTCAGAGCGAAGCTCGTCGGCGCGGGGTTGCTGCCCGTCCACGATCCGTTGAAACCGAACGACACCGTGGCGTTGGTGCCGATCGAGCCGTTGTAGCTCACGTTCTTCGCGGTGACCGCGGCGCCGCTCTGCGTCAGCGACGTGTTCCACGACTGCGTGACCGTCTGCCCGGCCGCGTACGACCACGTCAGCGTCCAACTGGTCACCGGATCACCCAGGTTGGTGATCGACACGTTGGCGCCGAAGCCGCCCTGCCACTGCGACGAGACGGCGTAGTCCACCGAACAGCCGGCCGCCGCGGCGCCGGCCGGCAGTGCCGCGACAACCGACGCCGACACTAGTAGGGCAACGCCGGCCGACGCCAGACCGACATTGGTGTATCTGGATCTGGTCATAGAGCACCCTCCTGAGGGGACGGCGGCCCGTACATTGGCGGTGGTCGCTGGCTCGGTGGCTTTTGTGAGCGTTAACAGGCCGCGACAGGTATGTTACGGGAGCGCTCCCATACCCTCAACCTCGAAGTGGCGGATTTCGATCTCCGGCTCCGGTCGGGCGGGTCAGGAGTACATCAGGTGCATCGTCATGCCGGCGGCGGCGTGCGCCAGGTTGTGACAGTGGTTGGCCCACACCCCCGGGTTGTCGGCCCGGAACGCCACCTCCCACACCTCTCCCGGCCGGACGTCGAACGAGTCCAGCCACAACGGACTGCCGGCCGCCGGCCGCCCGTCGCGCGACAGCACCAGGACGTGGTGGCCGTGCAGGTGCCACGGGTGCACGGTCGACGACCGGTTGACGATCCTGAACCGGACGACGTCACCGAGGCGGACGACCTGCGGCGGGATGTCCGGGTCGGCCGCGCCGTTGACGGTGTGCGCGTAGCGGGGCAGCAGGTCGTGCAGGTCGAGGCCACGATCGAGGACGAGGGTGAAGGTCCGGTCGAACCGGGACCACGGCACCGCGGCGGCGCTGCCGTAGCCGAGCGGATCCAGCACCGGCCAGTGGCCCGTCACCGTCGACACCGGCCCTGTCGAGTAGACCGCCCGCCCGTCGACGAACAACGCCACAGGCGTGGCCGGCGCGTCGAAGACCAGGTCGTAACGCCCTCCGGCCGGGATCAGCACGGCCGTGTCCACAACTGACGTCGGGCCCCGCAGGTCGGCGCCGTCGATCGCGGCGACCCGGAACGCCGTCCCGGCCACCGCGTAGCGGTGCGTCGTGCTGTCGGTGTTGACCAGCCGCAGTCGTACGGGGGTGCCGGCCGCGACCGGTGCCACCCGCGCGTCGGGCAGCGGCCGGCCCGCAAGCGTGTGCACCGGCACCGTGACGTCGAGGCCGGCCACCGGCCCCGGGCGGACCACCAGGACTCCGTACAGGCCCATCCGCACGCCGACGTCGGAGACCGAGTGCGTGTGGTACCAGTACGTCCCGGCCTGGTCGGCGCGGAACCGGTAGACGAACTCCTGGCCGGGCCGCACCGCCTCCTGCGTCACGCCCGGCACCCCGTCCTGGCTGTTCGGCACGTCGTACCCGTGCCAGTGCAGCGTGACACCCCGCCCGATGTCCCGGTTGCGCAGCGTCACCTCCACCACGTCGCCGACGGTGGCGGTCAGCTCCGGCCCGGGTACCTGGGCGTTGAACGCCCACGCCGCGACGTCCCGACCACTCGCGCGCACCGTGGCGGTCCCGGCCGTGAGGGTGAACCGCCGGGTCGGTGCGTCGCTGGTCCGCGCGTCCGGAAAACCATGGTCATGGGGCACGGCGGGCGTGGCGTCCGGGCCGACGGTCAGCCCGACTCCGGTCACCAACGCGCCGACCGCCACCACGAGGGCCACCCGGGACAGCCCCCGGGACGGGCGCACACCCAGAGCGCGCCAGGACACGGCCGTCGCCGTGACGGTCCCGGCGACCGCGAGCAGTCCCGCGCCCACCGACGCCGGGTAGCCGTGCAGGACCGTCACGAGCAGGGCGCCGCTCGTGGCGTACCCGGCGAAGAGGAGCCCGGGCGCGACGGACCGGACGTCGCCCGCGACCGCTCGCCACCGCGACCCGGTCGCGGCCAGCGCCGCGAGCGACAGCGGGGCGGCGACGAGGACCTTCTCCGCCGCGAACCACCAGCCGGCGCGGGCGAGCGCGGTGATGGTGATCGCGCGCGCGAGCGTGGCGAGCAGCGCGACGGCCGCCAGCGCCAGCGCGAGCGGGCGACGCCGGACGGTCGCCGCGGCGCCGCCACCCAGCCAACCGGCGGCCGCGAGGACCGCGAGCACGAGGTCGACGACGAGCAGCGAGCCGGTGGTCATGCCGGCTCTCCGCCGCGCACGACGTCGGCGGTGGAGTCGGCCGGCTCCGGGTCGGTCAGCTTCCGTGCCCCCTGGAGGACGGCGACCACGACGTGTACGGCGATGATCCCGTTGAGGGCGTGCAGCCCACCGATGATCGGGCCGAGCGGGGTGCTGACGCCCGCCGCGTCGGTCGCCGCGGTGGCCAGCGTGGCCAGGAGCGCCTGGAGGACGACGAGACCGATCGGCAGGACCGCCAGCGCGATGAGCCGGCCCGGCGCCCTGGCCAGTGCCGCGCACAGCGCGGTGAGCAGGGTGAGGGCCGGGATGACGGCCATGCCGTTGACGCTGTGCAGGGCGTACGAGTCGTCGCCGACGGGTTTGCTGAACCCGCCCACGGCGGCGAAGACGAACTGGAGGACGAACGCGACGAGCAACAGGGCGCTGGCGGCGACGAATGCCTTACGCATGGTGGTCTCCCAGAGGGTGGGCCGAGGTCAGTGCCTGGGCGATGTGCTCGGTGGCCGTGATCGCCCCGTAGGCGACAAGCCGCACGAGGTCGACGTCACCGGGATGGGAGAGACGCCAGAGAGCGACGTCACCGACGCTTATGGCGCTGGGCGCGAACGCCGCCAGCAGGGCGATCCTCGTGCCGACGCGATCGGCGCCCGGCACGTCCCGGACCAGGTCGACGGCCCAGTCCGCCGGCCGGGCCGGGAACTGCCCGTCCTCCCACCGCACGGTGGCCGTGACGGTCTGGCGCGCCACGTCGCCCAGGAGGTCCCCGCCCCGCGTGGCGGCGTCCGTCAGGGCCGCGTAGGCGACGCCGACCGGGCTGTCCCCCGCCCAACCGGGTGCCGCCGTCGTGCCCGCGTCCAGAAGGGCGAGGCTCCGGCCGGGTTCCTTCGGTTCCCGGACCGTCTTCGCGGAGAGCCAGCCGCCGACCGAACGCACAAGTGGGGAGCGTTGCAGGCCGCCGGGGAGCAGATCGGGGTCGAGCAGCGCCGACACGATCCGGTTGATGAAGTGGAAGGCGAGCAGGGTGCCGGTGACCTCCGGGCGGTACGGGCTGGTCCAGCCGGTCGCCCTGGGGTTCCGGCTCGCCTGCGCCCAACCGACGAGCGCGGCGTGCCCCGGCTGCGGTGGTGTCCCGTCCCGGACGACGACCTCGGCCAGCTTCGGCTCGCCCAGCGCGTGCAGCAGCATCGTGTGGGCGTCCACACAGAACCGACAGCGGTTGGCCCGGGACACCGCCGCCGCGACGAGTTCGCGCTCGACCCGGGACGCGTCCCCGGCGAGCAGGGCCTCGCGCATCAGCGCCCAGGTCGCGGCCAGCACCTCCGGCACGGCGGCGAGCACCTGGAACGTGGGCAGTGGCCCGAGGAAGTCGTCCGACATCTGCCGGTAGACCTGCGCGGTCCGGCCGGTCGCGGCCGACGCTTTCATTGGGGTGGTGAAGCGGTATGTCATGGGCTCGATGCTGGTGCCGGCGAGCTGGGAAAACGTCGTGCCGTCGCAGGCACTTGGCCGGGCGGCGCTACCGCGCCCGCGGTACGTCCGGATACCGCGGTCGGTGGATTCCGCACCCGGACAACCCGTTCTACAGTTCGGCAATGCGTCGCGATCTGCCGTACGCCCTCGGTGGCCTGATCCTTGGCGCCCTCCTGCTCGGCAACGCCGCGCTCACCCCGGACGCCACGGTCGGGGCGCTCGACGTCGCCCTGGTCGCCGCCATGGTGGTAGCCGTGGCGGCGTGCCGGCGGTATCCGGTGGTGGCGCTGGGCGTGATCACCGTCGCCATGCTGGCCGTCCACATCCGGGTGCGCCCGGGGGTCTCCGCCGCGTTCCCCGTGCTCGGCGCGGTGTACGTCGCCGGCTGGCGGGGGCACCGAGTGGCCGCCGCCACCGCCAGTTTCGCCTTCCTCGGTGGGTTCCTCGCCCGGGACATCTGGTCGAGGCCGACCACCGGGCCCGCCCGGCTGATCGTCGATTGGACGGCCCTGATGCTTGGCTGGTTCGTGTCGGCCAACATCGCGGGGCTGGTGGCACGGCAGCGCCGGGCGTACCTGGAACAGGTCGAGCAGCGGGCGATCGAGGCCGAACGCACCCGCGAGGAGATGGCGCTGCGGCGCGCCGGGGAGGAGCGCCTGCGCATCGCCCGCGACCTGCACGACTCCCTGACCCACAGCATCTCGGTGATCAAGGTGCAGGCCGGGATCGCCGTGCACCTCGCGCGCAAACACGGCGAGCAGCCGTCGGCCACCCTGCTGGCGATCCAGGAGGCCAGCAGCGCCGCGATGCGGGAGCTGCGCACCACCCTCGACGTCCTACGCTCACCCGCCGACGAGGACCACGTCGGGCTGGCCCGGGTGGACGAACTCGCCGAACGGACCCGGGCCGCCGGCGTGCCGGTGCACGTCACCGTCAGCGGCCCGCCACGGGACCTGCCGGCCGAGATCGACCAGGCCGGCTACCGGGTCGTCCAGGAGGCACTGACCAACGTGGCCCGCCACGCCGGCCCCGCCACCGCGCACATCCACGTCGAGTACGCCCCGGCGCGGCTCACCGTCTCGGTCACCGACGACGGTCAGGCGTCACCGGCTCACCCGATGACACCGGGCGTGGGCCTGCGCGGCATGCGGGAGCGGGTGACCGGGCTCGGCGGCACCCTGCGGGCCGCCGCCAACGACGACAACGGATTCACGGTACGCGCTGCGTTCCCGCTGGAGGAGCCCGCATGATCGAGCGCCCCGCGCGAGGTCCAGCCAGCTCAGTCCGCGACGGATCGTCGTGGCTCCGACCGGAGGGAGGAGCCGGGATGATCCGGGTTCTGCTCGCCGACGACCAGGCCCTGATGCGAGCCGGATTCCGAGCCCTGCTCGACGCCGAGGACGACCTGGAGGTCGTGGGCGAGGCCGCCGACGGTGCCTCCGCCGTCCACCTGTCGCGACGCCTGCGCCCGGACGTGGTGCTGATGGACGTGCAGATGCCGGGGCTCGACGGCATCGAAGCCACCCGCCGCATCGCCGCCGATCCCGACCTCGCCGCGATCCACATCCTCGTCGTCACCAACTACGGGCTCGACTCGTACGTCTTCGCCGCCCTCCGCGCCGGTGCCAGCGGTTTCCTGCTCAAGGACGCCGACCCGGCCGACCTGCTCCAGGCCATCGCCGTCGTGGCGCGCGGCGACGCACTGCTCGCACCGGCCGTGACGCGGACGCTCATCAGCGAGTTCGTGTCCGGCCCACCGCCGGCCGAGCCGGCGGCCGGGCGTGACGTGCTGACCGCCCGCGAGCAGGAGATCGTCGAGCTGGTCGCGGGCGGGCTGAGCAACGACGAGATCGCCGCACGCATGGTGATCAGCCCGTTGACCGCCAAGACACATGTGAATCGGGCGATGGCGAAGCTGCACTGCCGTGACCGCGCCCAACTTGTCGTGTGGGCGTACGAGTCGGGACTTGTCACGCCGCGTCGTCGATGATCGTCAACGCCGTCCGAGGGCACCCGACGGCACACGGGGTGGGGCCGACGCACTAGCATTGCCGCCGTCCGACGACGGCTCTGCTGAAACGAGGCGACATGCGTTGGCTCCGGCGGTTGCTGGGCGGCAGGCGGGTCCAGCTCGATCCGGGACGCCAGCAGGCGCTGCTGCACGACGTGCAGACCCGGTACGGCCCCCACGCGCGGATCCGGTTCACCGATCAGGTCCAGGCGCTCACCGCGACGCTGGACAGCGACGACGGCCTGGTGGTGGCGGCCCAGATCGTGGGTCGGGTCGCCGACGAGGCCCACGTGGACCTACAGGCCCAGGCCCAGGAGATCCACCGCCGGACGGGCCGGCGGCTGTTGGTGCACCGCCGCAACTACCGGCCGCTGTGGCGAGAGGCCGGTCCCGCACTGCGGTGGCCGCTGTTCGCGCTGCCGTCCGGCTTCCACCCGTACGCGCAGGTGGCCGCCGCTGTCACTGTGGTCGGCAGTCGGGCGCCCCGGCTCGACCGGGTGACCGACCCGAACCCGCTGCTGACCCGGGTGTTCGAGGTGCTCGACCTGACCACCGCCGGCTGGGAGTACGGCCGGGTGCGGGTGGACACCGACGCCGCCGCCCTGGCCGATGGGCTGATCTCCAGTGCCGGGCAGGTCCTCGTGGCCATGGACGACCCGCCGCGACTGCCGCCCGCCGTCCGGGAGCTGATGCGCCGCAACAACACTGTCGCCGTGCACGATCCGGCCGGGCCACGGGCGGTCGGCGGCATCAACCTGGGCGCGCGGATGCGGGAAGAGTTCCTGATCTGAGCGCCCCCGGACGTTACGTGACCCGTCAGCGGGTCCGTCCGTCGTACGGCACCGGATGGCCCGCCGCCCACGCCCGGGTATCGGGGCGGGGACGGTGGGGACTCCGCACCGACGGAATCCCCACCCACCGTGCTACCCGCCGACCCGGTACGCCCGTAGCACCGTCTGCTCCACCGCGTTGCCGTCCGCGTCGGCGGCGTTCGCCCGCAGCGACACGTGACCGGCCCGGCTGTGTGGCACCAACGCCAGCCAGCCGTCACCGTCCCGGCTGACCGGCACCGCGTGCCAGCTCCGGCCGTCGTCGTACGAGGCGGCGACAGTCACCGTCACCACCGGCCGCCCGGCCACCCCGTCCTGCCGGTGCACCGACATCCGCACCGGGCGGCGGTCACCGACCGACACGGTGTTGCGCAGGTCGACAGGTGCGTCGAGGAGCATTCCCAGCAGCGGCAGTGGCTGCCGGCCCGATGCCGTGGCGGACCGGAAGGTCCACGACCCGCTGACCGTCGTGCTCGACCGCCAGGTCGGCGAGTGGTGCGTCGCCGAGGCGGTGAGCCGGTACGTCGCCGCTGCGGCCGGCACGGCGAACTGCCCCCGGCCGGGCTCGGCGACGGTGCCGAGAAGCTGCCCGTTCCGGTACAGGCTGGTGCTGCCCGTGGTGCCGTCACCGAACTCGTCGGTGGGTCTCGGATGGCCGCTGGCGTCGGTGAACATCGGCAACGTCACGTCGACCACGTCCCCCTGCCGGCTCACCCACGGCTTGCCGGCGTTGTCCACGGTCGGCCCGGTCAATGCCGGCCCCACCACCGCCCTGTCCCAGCTGACCGCCGGGTTGGCCCCCGGCCGCAGCCTCAGCTCCGTCCTCGCCACCGCCGGGGAGATGCCGTTTCCGAGTGAGATCCGCCAACTGCCCGGCGTGTAGTACTCGGTACGTCGCAGTGGCGCGAACACCGGCGTCGACGCGAACAACCCGTAGTGCTCGTCGCCGAGCCGGAGACTCGCGCGGACCTGCCGTACCCCCTCGCCCGCGTCGTGGTAGCCGGTCGGGACGGCGGCCAGTTCCCCGGTGGTCGGCCGGTACGCCAGGTCCGCCGGGATCCCGCCCCGAACCTGGTAGCCAAGCTGGTAGCGGTATGGACTGACCGGCTTTCCGGTCACGGTCGCGGTGAGTGTCCCCGCAGCGGCGAGTTCGACGAATCGGTCGAGCCCCGGGTATCCGGGTCCCGAAGTGATTGTCGGCAGGGCGAGTGGCTCACCCGCCCAACCGAACTGCCCGGTCGCCAGCAACACCATCCGGGCGCCCCGCTGCTGGAGCTGGCGTACCACCGGGGCCAGCGCGAACGGTTCCGCCTCGTCAGCAGAGGAGGTGAGCACGGCGAGCGCGTCTGCCACGTCCACGTCGGGCAGTTCGCCGGTCGGACCGACAACGAGCCGGACGACCGGAAGTCGCGCCGTCCCCTCGAAGGGTGGTGTCGGCCCGGGCTTCCAGAGCCAGCCGACCCGAACCGGGAACCGTTCCGGTGCGGTCGCCGACAGTTGCAGCATCGGCCGTTCCAGCACCGCCCTGTCGGTGAGGCTGAACTCCTCCGCGCTCACCCCGGGTGCGCTGCCCACCAGCACCTCGCCGAAGCCCGGTTCGAAGATGTTCAACATGCCGGTGTTGATCGGGTCGCCGGGCCACCGCGCGCCGATGACGACATCGCGCAGCCCCTCGGTCGCCGCCGGCTGGTCGGCCACGCCCAGCGGTGCCGCCCGGGCCCACCGGGCGTCCAGGGTCACCGTGGTGTCGTCGGCAAGTGTCAGACCCGGATAACCGAGTACGGCGGTCCGGAGCCCGCCGTTCGGCGGTGGCGGCAGATAGACGCTGGACAGCAGGGCGTACCGCCCGGCGGGCACCGACACCGAACCCGATCCGGACACGAAGTCCCGGAAACCGGCGGTCTGGGCGTCGATGCCGACCACCATCGTGATGCCGCTGTCGCTGGGCCGGCCCTGCTGGTCCAGCAATCGGACGGTCACCTCGTGCGTCTCGGCGGCCTGCCGCACCCCGACCGGGGTGCGGACGCTTGTCCCCCCGGCGGTGGCGACCACGACCCCGCCGTACGTCCCGGCCCGCTGCCGCCCGGCGATCCGCACCGGGACGGAGGCACTGCCCCGGGCCGGCACGGTGAGGGCCGTCGCGCCGAGCGTGGCCAGCTGCGGCGGTGCCGGCTGGCCGGCGGTGTCGGCCAGGCTCAGCGCCAGCCGCAGCGTGACAGGCGTCGACCCGTCGTTGCGGTAGGTCAGTTGCCGGGTGCCGCCCGGCGCCCCCCAGGGCAGAGCCATGGCGAGGGACGCCACCTCGGCCCGCACCGGCTGGGTGACGGCCCGGGCCACGTCGATCCGGCCGGCGCCGACGTCGAAGACCCGGGACTCCCGGGCCGGCGCGGCGGCGCCGACCAGGGCCGCCTTGAGCTGCGCACCGGTCCACTCGGGGTGCCGCTGCGCGAGGATCGCCGCCGCCCCGGCAACGTGCGGTGCGGCCATCGAGGTGCCGGAGAGTGGCACGTGGTCGGGGTCACCGGCGATCCCCGGGTACGCCCCGGTCGCCCGGGCGGCCAGGATCGCCTCCCCCGGCGCGGCCAGCTCGGGTTTCGGTGCCCCGTCCCCGACCCGGGGTCCCCGGCTGGAGAACTCGCTGATCCGATCGGCGGAGTCCACACTGGAAACCGCGAGCGCGGCGTCGGCGCTGGCCGGAGCCGACACCGGCGCGTACGCCCCCCTGTTGCCGGCGGCGGCCACGAAGAGGGTGCCGTGTTCCGCGCTGAGCCGGTCGACCGCCTGGCTGACCGGGTCGGTGCCATCGCTCGGGGCGCCGCCGAGGCTCAGGTTCACCACCTTCGCACCGGCCTTCGTGGCCGCCCATTCCATGCCGGCGAGAATCCACTCCTCGGATCCATCGCCGGAGTCGTCGAGGACCTTGCCCACCGCCAGCTTCGCGTCCGGGGCGACACCGCGATGCCGACCGGCCGCCCCCGAGCCCCCGACGGTCGCCGCCACGTGGGTGCCGTGGCCGAACCGGTCCTCGACGCTCCCCGTCCCGGTGAAGTCCTGCGCCGCCGACACCCGACCGGCCAGGTCCGGATGGTCGGTGTCGTACCCGGAGTCGAGGACCGCGACAGTGACACCCCTGCCGGTGTAGCCCGCCTGCCACGCCGTGGGCGCGCCGATCTGCGGCACACTCCGATGCAGGCTCGCCCGGTAACGGGCGTTCAACCACACCTTCCGGACGCCGCCGCTGATGCTCCGGGCCGCCGGGTTCGCCTGGCGGACCAGGTCCGCCCAGAACCGGGCCCCCGCCGCCTTCGGCTGGTCGTTCGCGGTCAGGTTCAACCCGGGCAGCACCCGGCGGGCCCTCGTTCCCGCCAACGGGACCGCCCGCCGGGCCTGGCCGGGGTCGGCGTACTGGACCAGCAACGGCAGCACCGGACTGGCGCTGTCGTCGTACCCCTGGGCCAACAGGCCGGTGACGTCGAACAGCCGCTCGTCGAGCAGGTCCGCCCGCAGCAGGGGTACGGCGTCGGTGGGGACCACGTACCAGGCGCCGTCACGCTGGTAGCGGGCGTACGAGACGCCCCGGACCGGGGCGGCCCCGTCCCGCCCGGCAGCCGGCGCAACCGAGGGTTCGCCCTCCGGATCCAGCCGGACCACGTCCCCGGTTATCAGCGTCACAGTGCCGGCGGTCCTCGGCACTCCCCGCCCGGCACCGGCCGTCGCGCCGTCGCCGGCTGCCCGCGTCGATCCGGCGGAAGGGGCACCGGCCGCCGCGTCCGACGGCACAACAGTGAGGAGCGACGCCACGGACAGTGCGACGGCCAGTAGTCGCCGTCCACCGCCGACCCGCAACCAACTCTTCCCGGCGGTCATCGGACCTCACCGACCCGGTCGACGATGGTGAACGTGGGCACGTCTACTGCCGCCACGGTCCCGGCCGGTATGCCGCGCGCGGTCCGGATCTGCACCGTACGGAAGCCGAGCAGTTCACGCCCCGCCGTGTCGATGACCAGTTCCTCCCGCTGGGTCTCGTCCCCGGTCGACTCACCGACGCGGCCGATCGCGACACCCTGCCGACCAGCCAGTTCGACCCGGCCCTCGACCCGTTCGACTCCGGGAATCAGTGCGACCGCCTGGTAGAGGGCCGCCCGAACGTCGGGAGGCACGATCGGGGCGGCCTCCCGGAGCAGGTCCAGGACCCTGGTGAAGACCTGTGCGTCGGGAGAGTGCTTGTTCTGGTCACCGACCGCCTCCCGCAGGGTGTCCAGTAGCCGGGCCGGATCGGTCGGCAGGCTCGCCAGGTACGCCGGCGTCGGCCGGTACACATCGCCCGGGTCCCGGACCGCCGGGCAGCTCGCACAGTCGGCGGGCGGCTGGTAGTCGGGCGCGGGCCCGTACTCCTCGACCTGCGGCGGGGCGGTCAGGTCGTACCCGAGGTCGCGGGCGAGCGTGGCGTCGGCCGGGGTCAGCGGGGTACGGCTGACCCCCTCGGTGATGCGCGTCCGCGCCGACCGCAGGCCCTCCACGGTGTACCACATCTCGTGCCGGCGAGCCAGCCAGACCCTGGCCAGCGGCCCGGCACCGTCGACATCGCCGATCAGCGACAGGGACCGTTCCTCGCCCACCCGGTAGATGAACTGCCCTGGCCGGGCCTCGACGGCCCGGTCGAGCCGGGCGTTCGCGGCGACCAGCCGCAGCACCGTCCCGGCGTCGTCGCCGTCGCCGATCGGGACCGTGGCGGGGAGGCTGCCCACCCCACCCCGGTCCGGGCCGCCGGGAAGCGTCGCCGGCCCGAGGATCGCCGGCACGACAAGCGCCGCGGCAACCGCAGCCGAGATGCCGAGCCCGCCGAGCGACACGTGCCACCACCGGGCGCCGAGCCGGCCACTGCGGCCCGCCGGCCGGGTACGCACCGCTGCGACACGGCGACGCCACGGCGACGCCACGGTGCCCGACGCGGATTCGGCCCGAGCCTGCACGAGCAGGGCCGCCCGGGCCCGCGCCGTCGCCTCGTCGGACGGTGCCGGAGCCTTCCCCAGTACGTCGCGAATCATCCGCACGTCGTCCATCACAGGTCCCCCAGGTCTCGATCGTGGCCGCTCGGATCGGTGTCGCCAAGCGCCTCGCGCACCTTGCGACGCGCCCGGCTGAGCCGGGAACAGACAGTGCCGTACGGAATTTCCAGGGCTGCCGCGACCTCGTGGTAGGTGAGTTCGCCGAGCGCGACGAGCAGGAGTACGTCCCGGTCCCGGGCCGAGAGTGAGGCCAGTGCCCTGGCCAGATCGCGGTGCACGCTCTGCGCACTGACCATCGCGGCTATCCGCTCGTCGTGACCGACGACGGACTGGTCCCGCGGTGCCCGGGCCATTGCCCGGTAGCGCCGCTGCTCGCTACGCCGCTGGCGGCGGACGAGGTTCGTGGCGATGCCGTACAGCCACGCCCGGACGTGCCCGCCCGGTGCGCGCTCGGCCGGGGCACCGTCGTCGGCGGGGTCTCCCGCATCGAATCGGGTCCGTTTGGCGAAGGCGATCAGGAAGGTCTCCGCCGCCAGGTCGTCGGCGGCGGCCGGGCCGAGCCGGTTCGCGGCGAACCGGTGGATCTCCGGGTAGTACCTGTCGAAGAGCAGCGCGAACCTCTCCGGCTCGGCGCGCGACAGCCTGATCAGGACAACGTCGGCCACCGCGCCGAGGCCGTCGGGCGGGTCGGTGCCGGCCCGGGAGCCGGGAGCGACCGCACACACGGGTGGCCCGGTCACGAGAGGGTTCCGGTCATAGGATTGTCCTCCAGGGAGCGTCATGCGTCTGACACCCCTCTACGCCCGATGACAGCGATCCCCTTCACGCCCGGCGACGACTATCCGGAAGCCATGGTGCATCCCCGCCACCTGGCGCACCGCCCCCGCCCCGTTCCCGGCTCCTTCCTGGACGTCGCGCGCGGCCAAGGCCGGTTGCGAACCGGCACACTCTCCTCTTAGGCCATCGCGCGCGAACTGGACCGCCCCGGCTGCACACCCGCCGGGGCGGTTCGCCGCTGGACGACCAGCCCGGCCCGCAGGACGTACAGCTCACGCTTGGCCGCGGCCAGCCCCTTCGCGTCGAGCACGTGAGGTCGGCATGGGGCGCGGTGTCGGTCTTCCGGCCGGCCCGTTTCCCCATGCCGCCTCCCGAACCGGA
>NZ_JBEZCZ010000078.1:0-13811 GCF_040647875.1 Micromonospora sp. NPDC049230 | reverse complement strand
CGCGCCCCCCCCCCGGGCCCCCCGCGCCCGGTGTCGGGTGCTGGTGCGCTCAGCCGGCGTGCTTGCGGCGGGCGGCGGCCCGGCCCCGCTGCTGCTGGTCGAGCACCACCTTGCGGATGCGCACCGCGGTCGGGGTGACCTCGACGCACTCGTCCTCGCGGCAGAACTCCAGGGCCTGCTCCAGCGAGAGCTTGCGCGGCGGGATCAGCTTCTCCGTCTCGTCGGAGGTCGACGCCCGCATGTTGGTGAGCTTCTTCTCCTTGGTGATGTTGACGTCCATGTCGTCGGAGCGGGAGTTCTCGCCGACGATCATGCCCTCGTACACCTCGGTGGTCGGGTCGACGAAGAGCTGACCGCGCTCCTGGAGGTTGATCATCGCGAAGGCGGTGACCGCACCGGACCGGTCGGCGACGAGCGAACCGTTGTTGCGGGTACGCAGCTCGCCGAACCACGGCTCGTACGACTCGAAGACGTGGTGCAGGATGCCGGTGCCCCGGGTGTCGGTGAGGAACTCGGTGCGGAAGCCGATCAGGCCGCGCGCCGGGACCAGCCACTCCATCCGGATCCAGCCCGTGCCGTGGTTGACCAGCTGCTCCATCCGGCCCTTGCGGGTGGCGAGGAGCTGGGTGATCGCGCCCAGGTACTCCTCCGGGGCGTCGATGGTCAGCCGCTCGACCGGCTCGCAGGTCTTGCCGTCGATCTCGCGCGTGACCACCTGCGGCTTGCCGACGGTCAGCTCGTAGCTCTCCCGGCGCATCTGCTCGACCAGGATGGCCAGCGCCAGCTCACCGCGGCCCTGCACCTCCCAGGCGTCCGGCCGCTCGGTGGGCAGCACCCGCAGCGACACGTTGCCGATCAGCTCCTTGTCGAGCCGGTCCTTGACCATCCGTGCGGTGACCTTGGAGCCCTTGACCCGGCCGACAAGCGGCGAGGTGTTGGTGCCGATGGTCATCGAGATGGCCGGCTCGTCGACGGTGATCAGCGGCAGCGCGACCGGGTTCTCGACGTCGGCGAGCGTCTCACCGATCATGATCTCCGGGATGCCGGCGACCGCGATGATGTCGCCCGGGCCGGCGGTCTCGGCCGGCTTACGCTCCAGGCCCTCGGTCATCAGCATCTCGGAGATGCGGACCCGCTGGGTGCTGCCGTCGGTGCGGCACCAGGCCACCGTCTGGCCCTTGCTGATGGTGCCCTGGCGGACCCGGCACAGCGCGAGGCGACCGAGGAACGGCGAGGCGTCCAGGTTGGTGACGTGCGCCTGCAACGGCGCGCCGTCCTCGAAGGCGGGTGCCGGGATGGTGTCCAGCAGGGTGCGGAACAGCGGCTCCAGGGAGGTGCTGTCCTCCGGCACCGAACCGTCGGCGGGCTGGGTCAGCGAGGCGATGCCGTCGCGGGCGCAGGCGTAGACGATCGGGAAGTCGATCTGCTCCTCGTCGGCGTCCAGGTCGAGGAAGAGTTCGTAGGTGTCGTCCACGACCTCCTTGATCCGGGCGTCGGGGCGGTCCACCTTGTTGATCACCAGGATGATCGGCATCCGGGCCCGCAGCGCCTTGCGCAGCACGAAGCGGGTCTGCGGCAGGGGGCCCTCGCTGGCGTCGACGAGCAGCACCACGCCGTCGACCATGGTCAGGCCGCGCTCCACCTCACCACCGAAGTCGGCGTGGCCGGGGGTGTCGATGATGTTGATGGTGACCGGGTCGGAGCCGTCCGCCGGCAGGTAGCGCACGCCGGTGTTCTTGGCCAGGATCGTGATGCCCTTTTCCCGCTCCAGGTCACCCGAGTCCATGACCCGCTCGGTGTTCTCGCCCCGGGCGCCGTACGCCCCGGCCTGCCGCAACATGGCGTCGACCAGGGTGGTCTTGCCGTGGTCGACGTGAGCGATGATGGCGACGTTGCGGAGGTCGGTGCGAAGCTGCATACCCTCTATCCTTCCGCCTGCGCTCGCGCAGGCCGCGTCGGGGTCACCCCCCAGGGGCCCCTGATCTATGGTGAAACTGCTGTCCCGGTCGATCCCCCGGCTGGCATGCTGACTCCCGTGTTCCGGGGGCCTGAGTGCACGACCTGCTGACCTGGGTGCAGAGTCTGCCCGCCCTGTGGATCTACCTGGTCGCCGCGCTGATCGTGGCGGGCGAGACCGCGGTGATCTTCGGCCTGCTCGTGCCGGGTGAGGCTACCCTGCTGCTCGTCGGCTTCCTCACCTACAACGGTACCTTGCGGCTCGGGCCGGCGTTGCTCGCGATGATCGTCGCCGCGGTCCTCGGTGATGGGCTGGCCTTTCGCGCCGGACGGCGCTACGGGCCCCGGTTGCGCGCCGGGCTGGGCCACCGGGTCGGCCCGGCCCGCTGGACCAGGGCCGATGCCATGCTCGCCCGGCTCGGTGGGCGCGGTGTGTTCGCCGCCCGGTGGGTGGCGTTCGCCCGCACCCTGGTGCCCCGGCTGGCCGGCGCGGCCGGCATGCCGTACCGGCGGTTCGCACCGTGGAACCTGGCCGGGACGCTGACCTGGGTGGGCGGCTCGGTCCTGCTCGGTCACCTCGCCGGTGAGTCGTACGACACGGTTTCCCGGCTGCTCGGCCGGGCCACCGGGGTGGCGCTGCTGCTGCTGGCCGGCCTGGTGGGAGTGGTGCTCGTCGGCCGGTGGCTGGGTCGCAATCCCGACCCGGTCCGCGCGCTGCTGTCCCGGGCGGGCGCGCTGCCCCCGGTGCGCTGGCTCACCGCCCGCTACGGGGTGCTGTTCTTCCTGGTGGCCATGCGGATCGGGCCGGCCTGGACGCTGCTGCTCAACCTGGCGGCGGGGCTCCTGCTGCTGTTCGTCGCCGGGCTCGCCATCGCCGGGCTGCTCGCCGTGGCCATCCGCAACAGCGGGTTGGCCGCACTGGACGACGCCATCGCGGGGTGGTTCGCCGCCCGGCGTACCCCGGACGCCGCCGACGTCACGATGCTCGTGGTGTCAGTGGTCCGCGGATGGGTGTTGATCGCCCTGGTGGGGCTCGTGGCCGCGGTGCTGGCGTGGCGCAACAGGCCGTGGCGTGCGGACCTGCTCAGCGTGGTCGGCACCGTGGGCGCGTTCGTGCCGCTGGTGGTGCTGGCCGTGGCCGCCGAGGTGACGGGTGCGCACGCCGCGGCGCCGGGCGTTGCCGAGGTGGCGTCGATCTCCACCCAGAACGCCGTTGTCGCGGCGAGCTTCTGCACCCTGGCCTGGCTGGTGTCGCGCGGTTCCCGCTGGCCGGTGGCCGTGGCCGCGTGGACAGCCGCCGCCGCGGGGATGCTCGGCATCGGCGGTGCGCGGCTCTACCTCGGCCTGGACACGGCCAGCGGCACCGCCGCCGCGGTGCTGCTCGGGGTGCTCTGGACTGTCGTGTTCATCGTCGCCTGGGCCACCCGGGACCGGGCGGTGGGTGATCTGGAGCAGCCGGACGACCAGGCCCGGACGCCGCCGCAGGGGCACCGCCGACCGGTCGAACCTTGTTAGGGTGCGACGACTGTCACACGGGGGAGGCACCGGGATGGTTCGATGGACCGCTCGGCTGGGCGCTGCGGTGTTCGCCGGCCTGCTGTTGTCGGGCGCGCTGGTCGGGTGCGCCACCGAGGGGGAGAGCCCGCGGGATCAGGCCGGTCCGGTCGCGCTCGCCGACACGCCGGTGGACGCCCCGACCGACGAGGTCACCGCGGAGCCGAGCCCGTCGGTGAGCGCCGTGGAGTCGATGGGTGCCGCGCCGAGTCGTCGCGCGTCCCCGTCGCCGTCCCCGAAGCCGAAGAAGAAGCCGACCCGCACGGCGCCGAAGCCGCTCGCGGTGGCGAAGCCGCCCACCGAGACCATGGTGCCGCCGGCCCCGCCGAAGCCGGCGCCGAGTTCCTGCAAGCCGACCTACCAGGGTGCCCAGGTGGCCCGGGCCGAGGTCAAGGCGGCGCTGACCGACGCGGCCGGCCGTTCCTACTGGCCGGTCTCCGCACCGGACATCACGGTGCCGCTCAACCTGCTCAAGGCCACCGCCTGGCAGGAGAGCGGCTGGCAGTCCAACATCCACGCCTGCGACGGCGGTGTGGGGTTGATGCAGGTGATGCCGGCCACGGCGACCTGGATGAACCAGCGGTTCGAGCAGAGCTACCAGATCGACGACTACCGGGACAACGCCAGCCTCGGTGCCACCTACCTGGCCTGGGCCACCAAGTACATCGGCGACATGTACTTCGAGTCCGACTTTCGCCTCGACCCGGCCCTGTGCACCGCCGCGTTGGATTCCTGCCTGCTCAACGCGGTCATCGCTGCGTACAACGTCGGGCACGGTGCGGTGGCGCAGGAGGGCAAGCCCCTGGCCATCCCCAATCCGTCGTACGTGCGCAACGTGCGGGCGCTGATGACCGAGTGCGTCTGCCTGGGCTACTGACCCGGGCGTTCGGGTGTGAGCCGGCCGGGCCACCAGAAGCGGTCTCCGAGCAGGAACGCCAGCGCCGGCACCAGGACCGTGCGGACCAGCAGGGTGTCCAGCAGGACACCGACGCAGACGATGATGCCGATCTGGGTCAGCGTGATCAGTGGCAGTACGCCGAGCACGGCGAAGACCGCCGCGAGCAGCACCCCGGCACTGGTGATCACCCCGCCGGTGACCCGCAGGGCGGACAGCATCCCGTCGCGGGTGCCCGCGCCGCGCGCGTCCTCCCGGGCCCGGGTGACCAGGAAGATGTTGTAGTCCACACCGAGCGCCACCAGGAAGACGAAGGCGAGCAGCAGCACCCCGCTGTCCAGTGCGGGGAAGCCCAGCACGTGGTCGAAGAGCAGCCAGGCCGCGCCGAGGCTGGCGAAGAACGACGCGATCACGGTGAGCACCAGCAACACCGGTGCGAGCAGGCCGCGCAGCAGCAGCACCAGCACCCCGGCGACCAGCAACAGGATGATCGGCAGGATGAGTCGTAGGTCACTGTCGTTGGCCTCGTCGGAGTCGTACGTGGCGGCCACGGACCCACCGACGATCGCCCCGGACGGCGCGTCGGCGCCGGCGGCGGCCGGGGGAGCGGAGTCGGGAACGGCGGCCACCGCCTCGCGCAGCGCCTCGATCGCGCGGTCCGAGGCGGTGGTGCCGGGTTCGGCGTCCAGGACCACGTCGACCTGGGCGACGGCGTCACCGGCGGCACCGGGGCGGGCCGAGGCGACGCCGGGCACCGCGGTGGCGGCGTCGGTGACCGCCCGCACCGCCGCCGGGGTGGTGAGCACGGCGACGGGCTGGGTGCTGCCGGCGGGGAAGGCCCTGGCCAACGTCTGTGCCCCGGTCACCGCCTCGGGTTCGGCCCGGAACTGTTCGGTCTCGGACAGGCCGGTGCGGATGCCGAGCCCACCCAGTGCCAGGCCGCCGAGCAGCACTGTGGCCAGCGTCGCGACCACCACCGGGCGGCGTCGCACGGCGGCGCCGAGTCGACCCCAGAGCCGGCCCTCGCGCACCGGGCCGCCGACGCGGGGGACGAACGGCCAGAACAGGCCGCGCCCGAAGAGCACCAGCACGGCGGGCAGCACGAACATCGCCGAGAGCATGGCGAAGACCACACCTGTGGCGCAGGCCACCGCCAGTGCCCGGTTGGTCTCCTGCTCGCTGAGCAGCAGGGTGAGGACGCCGAGCACGACGGTGCCGCCGCTGGCCAGGATGGGCTCGGCGGTGCGCCGCAACGCGGCGCGCATGGCCGCGTACCGGTCCTGCTCGCGGCGCAACTCCTCCCGGTAGCGGGCGATGAGCAGCAGCGCGTAGTCGGTGGCGGCGCCGAAGACCAGCACGCTGGCGATGCCGGTGACCTGGCCCTGCTGGAGGTGGATGCCGACGGCGGGCACGATGACGTCCACCGCGCGCAGGGTGAGCTGCTCGGTCGCGGCCACCACGACCAGCGGCACGATCCACAGAAACGGGCTGCGGTAGGTGATCAGCAGCAGCACCGCGACCACGGCGGCGGTCACCGCGAGCAGGGTGACGTCCGCGCCGTCGAACACCGAGGAGAGATCGGTGGTGAAGGCCGGCGCGCCGGTCACCTCGGCGGTCAGCCCGCCGGGCAGGTCCGCCAGGGCGGCGCGCAGCTGGGTCACCGCGTCCGTGACGGCCTGCTGCCCGCCGGCGGTGTCCAGCGGCACGGCGACGAGGGCCACAGTGCCGTCCGGTGCGAGCTGGGCCGGGCTGACCTGCCCACCCACCGCGAAGCGGCGCAGGTCGTCGGCGCGGGCGCCGACGGTGGCCCGGTCGGCCTCGCTCAGCGCGCCGCCGTCGCCGCGGCTGACCACCACGATGGCCGGCTGCACGTCGCTGGACGGCAGCTGGTCCTGGAGGCGCTGCACCTGGGTCGACTGCCACCGCGCGGACAGGCCGGTGGCGGAGACCGGCGCCGGGTTGTCCGGCCGGGGTGTGCCGAAGACGGCCGCGCCGACGACGATCGCGGCAGCCACGGTGAGCCAGGCGGCCAGCCGGCCGCGGGCGACTCTGGTGAACAGGGACATCACTGTGACCTCAAGGTCTTTCGAAAGCCAAGTATCTTGATGGCCGAGATTATCGAGGGCTGTTCTATGCTGCAACCCGGGGGACCGACGACGGGAAGAGCGGCGCGAGGTGGCGACTCACGGCATGTACCGACGGCGCGACACGCGCCGCGAGCAGCTGGCCGCGGAGATCACCAACAACCTTCGGCGGTACGCGGTGGACGCCCAACACGTCGGCCACGCCTTCGCCACCCTGCACGGCCTCAACCCGACCGACCTCCAGGCCCTGATCGCGGTGATGGACGCCGAGCTGCTCGGTGACCCGATCACCCCGGGCCGCCTCGGCGAACAGCTCAACCTCTCCTCCGGCTCGGTCACCGCCCTGGTCGACAGGCTGGAGCGGGCCGGTCACATCCGCCGCGACCGGGACACCGCCGACCGCCGCAAGGTGCTGCTGCACTACGCCGACCAGGGCGCCGCCCTGGCCATGGAGTTCTTCCAGCCGCTGGGCGCGCGGACCGACACGGTGATGGCCCGCTTCGGCGAGGACGAGCTGGAGGTGGTGCACCGGTTCATGGCGGAGATGAGCGAGTCATTGCGGGGGCACCGGGACGCGGTGCGCGCCGCCCGGCCCGAGTCGCCCCGCCGACCGACGGGCTGAGCGGTGCCCGACCGGCTCGTCTCCCGCCTCGCCGGCGTCGCGCTGCGGTTGCCACCGACCCGCCCCGCCCCGGTGCGGGTCACCCGCGACATTCCGGTTCGGGCCCGCGACGGTGTGGTGCTGCGCACCGATCACTACGCCCCGGGCGTGCCGGACGCGCCGACCGTGCTGATCCGCACCCCGTACGGGCGGGGTGGACCGCTGCGGCTGCTCGGCCGGCTGCTCGCCGCGCGGGGCCGGCACGCGGTGATCCAGGCCTGCCGGGGCACCGGCGGGTCCGGCGGAACGTTCGCACCGCTTGTGCACGAGCGCGACGACGGGGTGGACACCCTGGACTGGCTGCGCCGCCAGCCCTGGTGGTCCGGCCAACTCGGCATGTTCGGGGTCAGCTACCAGGGCTTCGCGCAGTGGGCGCTGGCCGCGGACGCCGGTGACGAGCTGCGGGCGATGGTCGCGGTGGTGACCGCCTCGGCCACCCGGGACTCGACGTACGCGGGAGAGTCCTTCGCCCTGGACACCGTGCTGACCTGGGCGGAGCTGCTGCACGCGCAGACCGTGCCGTGGCTGGCCCGGCAGTGGGAGCTCAAGCGTGGCCAGCCCCGGCTGGCCGCCGCGCTCACGCACCTGCCGCTGGTCGACGCCGACCGGGTGGCCACCGGCGTCACCATCCCGTTCTTCCAGGAGTGGCTGCGCCACCACACCCCGGAGGCGGCGTACTGGCGCGAGCGCGTCTTCGCCGACCGGGTCGCCCGGGTGCGGGCGCCGGTGCTCATGGTCACCGGTTGGCACGACCTCTTCCTGCCGGCCCAACTCGACGACCACGCCACACTGCGTGCCGCCGGCGCGCAACCACGTCTGGTGATCGGCCCCTGGACGCACGGCAGCCCGGGGCTGTTCGTGGGCGCCCTGCGGGAGGGGCTGGCCTGGCTCGACCAGCACCTGCTGACCGCGCCACCGGCCGGCGGGCGGTCGCGCCGAGCCGCGTCCGCCCCGGTGCGCCTGCACGTGGGTGGTCCCGGCGGCGGCTGGCGGGACCTGCCGGACTGGCCCCCGCCGGCCACCGAAACCGCCTGGCACCTGCATTCGGGCGGTGAGCTGGCGCTGCGCCCCCCGGTCGCGTCGGCGCCTGACGCGTTCCGGTACGACCCGACCGACCCCACCCCGTCGCTGGGTGGGCCGCTGCTGGTCGCCAAGCAGGCCGGCCCGGTGGACAACCGGCCGGTCGAGGCCCGCCCCGACGTGCTGACCTACACCAGCGCCGCACTGGTCGGCCCGATCGAGGTGATCGGCCCGGTCCGCGCCGAGATCCACGTCCGCAGCGAGCTGCCGTACCTGGACGTCTTCGTGCGGCTGTGCGATGTGGACCGGGGCGGTCGCTCGTGGAACGTGTGTGACGGCCTGGTGCGGGTGACCCCCGAGCGTTTCCCCGCCGACGCGTCCGGGGCGCTGCGGGTCCCGGTGGCGCTCTGGCCGACCGCGTACCGGTTCGCGGCCGGGCACCGGCTACGGGTGCAGGTCGCCGGGGGCGCCCATCCGCGGTGGGCGCGCAACCCCGGCACGGGGGAGCCCCTCGGCACCGCAGTCACGCTGTGTGCCGGCTGGCGGCAGGTTCTGCACGAGCCGGCGTACCCGTCGGCGGTGTTGTTGCCGGTCGTCCACTCTGGTCGATGATCTTCCAATCGGAAAATAAATCGCTCTGACCTGGGCATTCATCCATTGATGGGGTTATGGTTGGGTCATCGCCCGGCGCCGAGCACGAGATAGACCGGGCCGACCTGAAGCTTGCATCGCACACGCGGTGTGACATTGCGTCTGGCCCCCGTATATCCGAGAGGGGGGCCGATGACCCGCGCCCCGTCCAACCTGTTGGCTGTCCGCAGCCTGCTCCTCACCCATCTCAACATCGACCCGAACACCGATCGGGCCGCAGACCTCGAGCCGGCGGAGGTCGGCATCGTCGGGGACCCCGCCCACCGGGGTGGTTACCACTGCGGATCGGATCGGGTGGTCACCAATGACTACTCGGTGGTGGAGTCACCCCGGGACCAGGGTGGCCTCACCCTCGACGCGGCGGCGCTTGACGTCGGCGGCTTCGAGGTCCGCTCCGGCGGCCGGACGCACACCCTGTCCAGTTTCTCGCTCTGGTGCGTGGGGCAGTGTGCGGCGAACGCGGCCGACACCCGGGACATCCGAGAGATCATCTACAGCCCCGACGGCTCGACAGTGAAGCGGTGGGACCGTCTCGGCAAGCGCACCACCGGCGACAGTTCGCATCGCTGGCACACCCACTTCAGCTTCTTTCGCGACGCGACCAAGGCGGGCCGCGACCAGCGGCCGCTGTTCCGTCGCTACCTGAGCTCCATCGGACTCCTGGAGGAGATCGACATGACCCCCGAAGAACACGCCTGGCTGGCAACCGTCCACAAGAACATCACAGTGCTCGACGGCCGCAACCCGATCGGGCAGATCTACACCCGGATGGCGGAGGGCCGCGACGACACCGGAGCCTCGGTGACCGGTCACCCGAACCTCAAGAGCCTGGGTGCGCAGTTGAGCGCGCTCCAGGCGGCGCTGACCATCTTCTCCGGCCGGGACTTCACCGACGAGCCGGCGGTGATCCAGGGCGTGCTGGCCGGGCTGACGCCGGAGAAGATCGCGGCGGCCATTCCGCCCACCATCGCCAAGCAGGTCGCCGACGAGCTGTCCCGCCGGCTGGTCGCCTGAGCGAGAGGGGCGGCCCGAAGCCGCCGGGCCGCCCCTCTCCGCAACCACATCAGCAACGACTGTTGTGCAATATGTGTTGCGCAATGGTCGTTGCGGATGTCATGGTGGGGACATGGACAACCCCGATGTGCGCCACATCACCGACTCGCGGGTGCTGGCCGCCATGGCCCACCCGCTGCGTCGCCGGCTGATGGACGTGCTCAAGGTGCACGGGCCCTCGACCGTCGGCCTGCTCGCCGAGCGCACCGGCCAGGCGCCGGCGAACGTCAGCCACCACCTCAAGGTCCTCGCCGCCGCGGACCTGGTCAGCGAGGCCCCCGAACTGGCCCGCGATCGACGCGAGCGGTGGTGGCGACTGGTCACCCGGGGGGTGCGCTGGTCCAACACCGACTTCGACGTCGATCCCGCCGCCCGGGCGGTCGCCGACGCCGCCACCTCGCTCACCCTCGACCGGCACGTCGCCCTCGCCCGAGCCTGGCACGCCGCCGACGACGCGGCGCAGGCCGCCTGGCAGGACAGCCCGTTCTCCACCGACAGGTGGTTGCACCTCACTCCCGACGAGCTGGCCGAGCTGAGCCGCGAGATGATCGGCCTCCTGGCCCGGTGGGGCGAGCGCGCTGTCCCCGACGACGAGGGCGAGCGCCAACCCGTGTTCGTGTTCGCGTACGGAATCCCGGCCCGGCCGTGACCGCGCCCACCCGTGCCGACCCGTTGCCGGTCCGGCCGCCCGGCGGGTTGCTGCGGCATCGGGATTTCCGGCTGCTCTGGGCCGGTCAGGCCGTCAGCAGCGTCGGCAGCAACGTCACCACCGTCGCGCTGCCGCTGGTCGCGGTCGCCGTGCTCGACGCCGGCACCTTCCAGGTGGCGGTGCTCACCGCCGCCGCCTGGCTGCCCTGGCTGCTGATCGGCCTGCCGGCCGGCGCGTGGGTCGACCGGCTGCCCCGTCGGTCGGTGCTGGTGGTGTGCGACATGTTCTGCGCGTTGGCGTTCCTCAGCATCCCCCTGGCCGCCGCGCTGGGCCGGCTGACCGTGGCGCACCTGCTGGTGGTCGCCCTCAGCGCCGGCGCCGCGCGGGTCTTCTTCGAGACCGCCGACCAGGTGTACCTGCCGGTGGTGCTGCGACCCGAGCAACTGCCGGAGGGCAACGCGAAACTCGAGGCGACCCAGACCGTCAGCTACGTCGTCGGGCCCGGCCTCGCCGGCCTGATCGCCCAGCTCACCGGTGCCGTCGCCGCGCTGGTGCTGGACGCGTTCACGTTCCTGGCCTCCGCGATCTTCCTGCTGCGGATCCGCACCGTCGAACCACGCGCAAGCCGGGCGGACCGGTCCCGTTCCCTGCGCCGGGACATCGCCGAGGGGTTGCGCTTCGTCATCCGCGACCCGTACCTGCGGGTGCTGGCGGTCTTCGGCGCGGCCTGCAACATCGGGCTGATCGGCTACCAGGCCGTGCTGGTGGTCTTCCTGGTCCGGGAGCTTCGGCTCGCACCGGGCCTGGTGGGCGCGCTGGTCGCGGTGATGAGCGCCGGAGGAATCATCGGGGCGCTGCTCGCCACCACGCTGGGCCGCCGCTGCGGCACGGCCCGGGCACTGCTCATCTCCGGGGTGCTCGCTGGCCCGCCAGCCCTGCTCATCCCGCTCGCCGCGCCGGGCACCGGGCTGGTCTGGCCGGCTCTCGGCGGGGTGCTGATCGGCCTCGGCGTGGCCATCGGCAACGTCGTCAAGGGGGCCTTCCGGCAGACCTACACGCCGCACCACCTGCTCGGTCGGGTGACGGTGAGCATGCACCTGCTCAACTACGGCACGATCCCGCTGGCGGCCGTCCTGGCCGGAGCCCTCGGCGTGCGCTACGGCCCCGGGACAGCGATTTTCGTGATGACCGCCTGGTTGGCGCTCACCCCGTTGATCCTGTTGATCGGGCCGATCCGGAGGCGGCGGGACCTGCCCGCCGCCCCGGCGGCGTCTTGAGTGCGCTGCGACGGCGGCCGGGAACCAGCCGCCGTCACCGGCACGGAGCTACATCGGGCGGACGTTGTCCGCCTGCGGACCCTTCTGCCCCTGGGTCACCTCGAACTCGACCTTCTGGCCCTCGTTGAGCTCCCGGTAGCCGCTCGAGGCGATGGCGGAGTAGTGGACGAACACGTCCGGCCCTCCACCGTCCTGCTCGATGAAACCGAAGCCCTTTTCCGAGTTGAACCACTTAACCGTGCCGGTTGCCATGCATCTCTCCCTGTTCAAAGCGGCTGACCCTCGGCCTCTGGCCGATGATCGCCCGTACCTGTCCGACAGTAACGGGCAAAACCCGGATCCGCTGGCCGAAGTGCCGTAGGTCTTCGGGTGAAGTCGGGTGAACTCTGCGCGCCGGCACGCGAAACCTGCCCCGACCCCCCGCCGCTGGGGCATGCTTGCGCCGATGAGGGGTGCCGCAGCCGACGCGCTGACCGAGCTGGAGCGCGAGATCGACGCGCCCGGCAACGGCCTGGACCGGCTCCGGCTGATGCCCACCCCGTTCGTTCCAGAGGTGCGGCTGCACCTGGCCGAGGACGCGATCGTCTGGTGGGCCCGGATGGAGGCTGCCGTCGGGCATCCCCTGCCGGCCCCGTACTGGGCGTCCGCCTGGGCCGGAGGCCAGGCCCTGGCCCGTCACCTCCTGGACCACCCGGAACTGGCCGCCGGTCGTCGGGTGCTCGACCTCGCCTCCGGCTCGGGGCTGGTGGCCATCGCCGCCGCGCTGGCCGGTGCCACCCAGGTGGTCGCCAACGACATCGACCCGTACGCCGTCGCCGCCGTCACCCTCAACGCCCGGGCCAACCGGGTCACCGTCGACGTCTTCGGGGACGACCTGCTCGACGACACCGGCTCGGAGGCCGACCTGGTGGTCGCCGGGGACGTCTTCTACGACCGCGCGATGGCCGACCGGATGCTGCCCTACCTGCAGAGGGCCGCCGCCAGGGGCGCTGACGTGTTGGTCGGTGACCCCGACCGGGGCCACCTGCCGGCGGACCGCCTGACGGTCCTGGCCGACTACCCGGTACCCACCACCGAACCCTCGGTGGACTCGTCGATACGCCAGGTGCGGGTGCTGCGACCCGTCTGAGTGCGGACGCCACCTCGGGGACGACCCCGAGACCGATACCAGGGGGCCCTGGGGGCTGGAACCCGATGTCCGAAGTGGTGCGGCGGCCATAGCGTGTGTGACATGACGCAATGGCTGGCCCAGATCGGCGACCTGCCCATCCTGCTGTTGATGGGTGCGCTCGGGCTCGTCATGCTCTTCGATGCCGTACCCCTGTTGGGTGTCCTGGTCCCCGGCGACGTGGCGATCCTGGCCGCCGTCGGGGTGGGCCGCCCGACCACCGGGCTGGCGACCTTCACCGCGGTGCTGGTCGGCTGCCTGGCCGGCTGGTCGCTGAGTTTCCTGATCGGCCGCCGCTACTCCGAGCTGTTGCGACACAGCCGGATCGGCGGCTGGATCGGCGAGACGCGCTGGACCGCGGCCGAGGGGATCCTGCGTCGCGGCGGCGGTCGGATGATGGTCGTCGCGCCGTTCCTGCCCGTGTTCAACGCGCTGCTGCCGCTGGCCGCCGGCGGGCTACGGATGTCGTACCGCCGATTCCTCGGCTGCGCGGCGCTCGGCGCCGCCGCCTGGGCCGGTCTCTACCTCGCGCTGGGCACCGCATCCCGATCGCTGGCCGGGCTGCTGCCGGGGGACCCCAGCCCGCTGCTGGTGACCATGGGGGTCGGAATGGTGCTGGCGTCCGCCGTGCTGCTGGGGGCGCGGCGGCGGTTGTTCGCTGTTGCCGGCTGAGGGTGGGGTGGTTGCTCTGTGGGTCGGTGGTTGCGGTGGGGGGCGGGGCCTGCCGTGCCCGGCTCCGGGCGGTCAGGCCATCCTGGAGCGGATCTCGGGTGCCCTCGGCATCCCAATGGCCGAACTTTCTCCTGGTACTACTGACGCGGAGAGCGTCGAGGTTCCCTCGGC
>NZ_JBEZCZ010000077.1:0-14137 GCF_040647875.1 Micromonospora sp. NPDC049230 | reverse complement strand
GGCTTGGCGATCATGGAGTTGTGGTGCCGACTTTGGGGGTTTTACGGGCGTTCTGTTACCCACCACAACTCCATGATCGGCGAGGCAGTGCTGGTCGACGAACAGCCGTTCCACCTAACGCAACGGCCTTGCCGTCAACATGCGCCAACTGAGCGCCGTCGGGCATCTCGACCGTGGTGAACGGGCCGCCGCGACCGAGATACGTCGGCGTGTCAGGTCAGCCGGCACCACGCGCACCTGAACGTGCGGCAGCGCGGCACACGCGAGCACGGCTCACACCGAGTCGCGCTTGCAACTCCCGTGACGCTAGGAGGACGACGGCGAGGCACCACTGGCGGCGCGTAGGTTGATCGCGACCTGCCGCAGGTGGCAGTGCCCCACGCACGCAAAAGCCCCCGACCTGCGCCGAGGGCCTTCGCGGTGTCGTCGGTCAGCCGGCGTCCCGCGCCATCGCGACGAAACCCCGCCACGCGGCGGGGCTGAATGCCAGCGTCCCGCCGTCGCGGTCCTTCGTATCGCGGACAAGGACCACGCCCGGCATGTTGTCAGCGACCTCGACGCACGCGCCTCCGTTGTCCCCACTTCTGGTGCTCTTGCGCCACTGTGCGCCGGTCATGTCCATGATGCTGCCACTTTCCTGATGAGGTCGAGTGATTGCGCCCGGGGTAGGGCCTCGCCAACTATGCGCGCCCACCTGCGTTCCAGGCTAGCAACTTCGGTCGCATCGTCGGTGATGTGTGCCCTAGCCGGGCCGTCCTGGTGCGCCACCCGCGCGCCGGTCGGCATTTCAGCAAGGATGAAGGGGCCACCCAAGCCAAGGTAGATCGGCGTGTCGACCGGCACGATGTGCACCTGTACGCACGGCAACTCGGCACACGCCGCGATGTGCTCGCACTGCTCGCGCATCAGCTTGCCGTCGCGGCCCGCGCGTCGCCGGAGGGCTGCCTCATCGATCACAACAACGACAAGCGGGGGCTGTGGCCGGTGGAGGATCGATTGCCGTTGCACCCGCGCGTTCACCAGTTCGTCAACCTCATCGGGGTTGGGCGTCGCCAGTGCCAGCGTCGCCCGCGCATACGCCTCTGTCTGTAGGAGCCCCGGAATCCACGCGAGTTCGAACCATCGCAGCACCGCCGCTTCACGCTCGATGTCCGCCCAGCGCCGGAACCACACGGGTGCGCGTCGCTTAAGAACGTCCGGCCATAGATCCTCCACACTCCGTCCGAGAATTTCTGACGCCTCCGCGCGCTGGCGGGGTCGCGGCGTACGCCCGGGGTTGACCCACCGCTGAACGGTCTTCGGATCTACCCCCACCTGCCCAGCTAGGCTCTCGGCGGTCTCCCCCGCCTCACTCATCGCGGCAATTAAGACGTGGTTCACTACGCCTCCATTAAGGACGTCCCAAACGTCCCGTCAGCATACGCGCACGGCGTGTGATCGTCCCAGTACAAGACGGCAGGGTGTCGGGTAAGCGGCACCGCTGGTGGAGGCGCAGCCCGGCGGCGGTGTCAGCCCCGGGGCCGCCCCGTGGGCGAGCGCTCACGGGGCGGCCCCCCAAGCCCACCGAAGGGGAGCACATGCCGGACAGCCCGAAGCCGGAGCCGAAGACCGAACCGAGGCCCACGCCGCCGCCGGTCCCGTGGCCACCGGGGACCATCGTCCCGGTCGGGCCGCCCTCGGTGCCGCCGATCGAGCGCCGGAACCGCGTACCGGAATCCCGCTGGCGCCCGTCGGGGGCTGTCGCATGACCGGGCCACGCTTGCGCGGTGGCGACCTGGTCCGCCTGACCACCACCGCGAGCGTTCAGTTCTTCCGCCCGATCATCGTTCGGGTTATCCGGGAGTTGGATCACGTCACGTACGACGGCTGGGTCTGGCTCGACGGGTACGAGTTGGGCGAGAAGGGCGATGCTGTCGCGCGGCGCGAGCTGTACGTCCGGCGCGAGGGCGTGCAGCTCATCGAGGCCGCCCCGACTGCCGCCCCCGGCATCCGCCAGCCCGTCCGCCGCACCCCGGCGCGCGTCAGGTGACCACCCGCCCGCGCTCGCGTGCGCGACGGATACGCCCCCGGCCGCACCACCCCGGATGCCCGCACTGGCGCTGCACGACATGCGGTGCCCTGTGGCCGTGCTCGCCTGCGCGGCTGTCGCTGTTGCGGCAGTGGGAACGTGACTTCGACGGCCTGGGGCGGTTGATGCACCTGCTGGCGGTAGAGGCACTGACGGATGCCTTCAAGCTGGGTCTGGATCCCCAGCCCGCGGCGTACGCCGAACGGTTTCTTGGATGGGTGCTCGACCGCGCCCGGAAAGACGTCGAGAAAAAGGTCTGAACACCGCGGGGCACTGGATTCAACAGTCGGATGACCACCCGCCCGCGCTCGCGTGTGCGGAGAGGGCGTCAACGGTGTGTCTGGCCGGGGCCGGCTGGGCCTTGGGCCGCCAGGTGTTCGCGTTCCTCGGGTGTCATCTGCTCGTATTGCACCCAAAATGCATGGAACGGCTTGGTTAGTTCGGCGGCGTAGGTATCGGCCGCGACGGCGTCGCGGAGGCTGATCTCTGCGTTGAGGACGGCTGTGGCCATCTCCCGTAGGAGGTCGTTGGGTCCGTCAGCGAGGCGGGTTAGGGCGTCGCGGAGGGCTTGACTCCGGTGGGGGTCGCCGGCGGCGATGTCGTCCAGGTCGCTCATGGCTAGGCGGGTAGGCCAGCGAGGGGGTGGTCGTAACGTCGGCCGTTCGGTAGCGACGGTAGTGCGACGGTGTCAAGGTTGCTGAGTTCGCGGATGAGCATGGCGCGGAAGGTGTTGACGACCGCGGAGAGGTTCTGGCAGAGGTTGGTGGCGGCACCCCAGAGCCGGAGCATGTTGGCGACCTCCAGGGCGGCGAGCCCGTAGCCGGCGAGGGCGCCGGCACCTGTGTAGGAGGTGGCGGTTCCGGCAGCGATGCTGACGCCGGCGATGATGGCGGCGTCGAGTAAGGCCTTGATGGTGCCGCCCAGGGCTTCCCCGGTGGCCCACACGGCGTCTGCCATTTCCTTGTATCCCTGGCTGATGGCCTCCAGGGGGCCGCTCAGGTCGGAGACGGCGTTGGCGGCGGTGGTGAAGTAGCGGAACGCGGATTCGCCGGCAGTGCCCTGCCATTGGCCGCGGAGGGTGGTGGCCCCGGACTGGACGTTGTAGGCCATGTCGTGCAGCGCACCGCCGATGTTGCCGACGACGGGTGCCATGACCGCGAGGGCTTCCCAGTCACCGAAGACACGATTCTGGATCTCGCCAATCGGGTCGAAGCCGAACACCGTGTCGAAGGCCATGTTGGCCCACGCCGAAGGGCTCAGGAAGTCCATGAACGCCAGCGCGTTCGCGGGGTTGCCGGGCTCACCGGGCAGCTTCAGGTGCCACATGGTGTCGCGGACGTCGATGAAGTTGGCCGGGGTGCAGGGATTGTCGGCTATTTCCAGTTCCAGTTGGGTGATACACCGGTCGGGCGCAGCCGGGAGAGCACGGTCCAGAGACGTGGCAGCGTTCAGGTCAGTGGTGCGGTAGTAGTTGGCAGCGGCGGTCAGTTCTGGGGCCGAGGCTTGCAGTAGACCGGCCAGGCGTTTGAGCACGGCGTCGATGACGCTCACGGCGTGTTCGTGGCCGGCCCTGGCGACGTTGTACACCTCCCCGCCGGTGCCAGCCTCGGCGTACCGGTGGAAGTAACCACGAATCTCGCCGACGTCGCCGGCCGCCCGGTCGACCTGCCCTCCGAAGCCAGCCAGGGCTGTGGGCTCCACGACGAGGGTCACTGTGACACCTGGGATGCGATGACTGTGCCAGCCAAGCCCACCACGGCAAGCACGACCGTGCCGATGAGTAGGTGCCGAGCGAGAGGTTGCCGCCTCACGGCATAGGTGGATATCCCGAGCACGCCGCCGAGGATGGACACCGACATGGGCACGAGCGTCGCCGGTTCGGCGTCGCCGGTCACGATCATCCAGCCCGACACCACCCCGAAGAAGATCGCGACGTTTGCGGTCGAGGTACGGAGGTTCCGGAAGGCCGAGTGTCGCAGGCGACCGACCGCCTGACCGTACTCCTCAACCGCCCTCGCGCGTTCCTCCTCAGACACCGGCCGCCGCTTCAACCGGCCGCCACCCCGCCCCTTGCGACTCATCAGGCGAAGATAGCAACGACAGTCACCACAGTGCTGCCCTGCGTAACAACCAGCGCCGGCAGAGCGGTCGCCGGCACGCCACGTCGATCCGCAGTCCGTCAGGTGAGGTAGTCAGCGGACGACAACGGGAGGAACACGGTTGGACGGGGCAGCGGACATCACCGAACGGTGCGTGGCGATCAGTCGCGCGGCCTTCGGCCGGGGTGACCTGGACGCGGCGGTCGAGGACCTGCACCGGCTGCCGGCCGACCTGACCGTCCGGGGTGTCCTGGCGGCCGACCTGCTCGCCGCCCTGGTCGGTGGCGGGCAAACGGCGGACCTCCGCCGGCTGCGGCAGATCGACAGGCTTCTCGAGATCGCCGAGGAGGCGCCACCCGCCACTCCGGAGTGGCCGATGGTGCGGGTCGCGGGCCGGGTGATGGCCGTGCTGCGCGCTGGGATCGAGGGTGAGGATGCCGACCCGCGGGCCACGCTCGCCGAGGTGGATTCCCTCCTCGCCCTGGCGCCGAGTGTCGGCGACGACCCGACTGTGGCACCACTGTTCGACATGATGAGGACCATGGTCGGTCTCCTGCGGGCCATGGAGGACGGTGACGAGGCCGCGATGGAACGGCTGCCCGACGAGGCCCGTCGGGTCCGCGAGGCGTTGGCCGAGAACCCGGCGCTGACGACATTCGGTGACGCCTTCGCCAATCTGACCGACCTGGTGACGGTGCACCACAGTGGTGGCGACTTCCGGCCGGCCTTCGGCCTGCTCCGCGAGACGGTGCAGCGGTTGCCGGCCGAGGATCCGCTGCGGGCGTCGGTGCTGTCGCTGGAGCCGATGCTGATGCCGCTGGCCGCGGTTCTTCGCGAGGACGTCGACGAGACGGGGTCGGTCGTCGTCGCCACTGACGAACAGCTCGCCGCCATGACCGCCGTGGCGCAACGGCCCGACCTCTCCCCCGGCGACCGGGCGATGCACTACGCCGGGATCGCCGGCACGATGCTCGGCCTCGGCGAGGGGACTGATCCGGCCCGTGTCGAACAGGCCGTCGCGCACTTCCGCACGGCGGTGGACATCGCCCCACCCGAGGACCCCCGCCTCACCTCCCATCTCGTCGGCCTGGCGCTCGGGCTGGTGACCCGGGGCGAGGTGACCGGCAGGGTGTCGGACGCGGTCGAGGCCGACGAGGTGCTGGGGCGGGCGAAGCGGCTGGCCGGCGGGCCGGCGCACCCCCTGTGGTCGGTCATCAACGAACTGCTGGCACAGGTACGGCGACGGCACGCGGGTGTGGCGGACCCACACGCCGTCGCAGTCGAGGGCCTGCGCGAGCACTCCTGGCGGGTGCTGCTCCAGACCGACCTGCGGGCGGCCAACGCGGCCGCCCGCCGGGCCGCACAGGACGCCGTCGACGTCGCCCGCCAGTGCCTGGTGTTCCACGATCCGGCCAGCGCGATCCGGGCACTCGACGCGGGCCGGGGCCTGGCCCTCTACGCGGCGACCGAGAACCGGCAGATCCCCGGTCGCCTCGAGGACGCCGGCCGACCCGACCTCGCGTCGCGCTGGCGGACGACCACGGCGTCCGGCGCGGCGGAGGACGCCCCGATCGACCTGCGTCGCGAGGTGCTCACCGTGCTCACCGAGCAGAGCAGCACGGGGGCACTGCTCGACGCGCCGACGCTCGGCGAGATCCGGGCCGCGCTGCACACCGTGGACGCGGACATGCTCGTCTACCTGGTGCCGAGCACGGCACCCGTGCCCGGCTACGCGGTCATCGCACCCGCGCAGGGCCCACCCGCCTACCTGCCCCTGCCCAACCTGCATCTCTTCGACGACCTGGACGTCGAGCGCTACCTGACGGCCCTGGTCCGACGCGACGCGGTCATCGCCGACCCGGAGCGGGACCTGACCGCGCTCGACGACCCCGACGACCCCGACGACTTCGCCGGCAGCCTCGACGTCATGTGCGACTGGGCGTGGCGGGCGGCGATCGGCCCACTCGTGCAGCAGTACCTGCCGACCCTCCCCCGCCCGAGCACCGGGCGACCACCCCGGATGATCCTGGTGCCGATGGGCGAACTGGCCCGGATCCCGTGGCAGGCGGCCCGCCGGCCGGACGGCACGTACGCGGTGCGGCTGGTCGCCATCTCGCAGGCCGCCTCGGCCCGGATGCTCTGCCACTCGGCGGCGCTCCCGCCGGTCGCGCCGACGCCCGTCGGCCTGGTCGTCGGGGATCCGGACCCGGGCGGCGAGGCGCCGGACCTGACCGCGGCCCGGGTGGAGGCGTACGCCATCCACAGGTCGTTCTATCCCGGCGGCCGGTACGTGGGCCGGCGGCCCGACGGGTCGCCGAGCCGATCCGGTCCCGGCAGCGCCGACGAGGTGCGGGCCTGGCTGACCGGTGCGAACGCCGGTGTCGGCGGGATGCTGCACCTCGCCTGTCACGGCGTCATCAACACCGACCCGGCGGCGGCCACCTCCTACCTGCTGCTGGCCGGCGGTGGACGGCTGAGCGCGGAGGAGCTGGTCGAGCTGACCTCCCGCTCCCCGGAGCGCGCCATCGGGCTGATCGTGCTCGCCGCCTGCCGGACGGGTCAGGCGATCAGCGGCTACGACGAGGCGTACAGCCTTGGCACCGCCTTTCTCGCCGGCGGCGTCCGGTCGGTGCTCTCGACCCAGTGGGCCATCCCCGACCGGGCCACCTCGGTGCTGATGTACATGTTCCACCACCACCTGATCACGAAGGGGCTGCCCGCGTGGGAAGCGCTGCGGCAGGCGCAGAGCTGGATGCTCGGGCCGGACTGGCCCATTCCGGAGGGCATGCCGGAGCCGCTGCGCCGGCATCTGGACCAGGACGGGCTCTCCCATGTCACGGCCTGGGCCGGATTTGTCCACTGGGGGCAGTGATGCGACAACGCGAGGACGAGAGGGGCCGATGGTGAACGACGACAAGGAGAGGCGTCTGCGGGATCAGCTGGCCCGGACGACCGGGCCCGCCCGCGTCCGCCCCCTGATGGAGCTCTCCCAGATCCTGGCCGACCGCTACTGGCGCATCGGCCCCGGCCAGGTGAGCGGGCGGCCGGCGCTCGACGAGGCGATCGGCTGCCTGGTGGAGGCGCACGGCATGTTCGAAGCGGGCGACCCGCTGCGCGCCCAGATCGCCGCCCAGTTGGGCTGGCTACTGAGCACACGGCACGTTGCCCACGGCGGCCCGGACAAGGACCGGGAGCAGGCGATCAAGCTGCTGGAGGAGGCCATCGCGACGGTCGGGCTGCCACCCGTCTTCCCGGTCATCGCCCGCTTCGCCCTCGGTCAGCTCTACGTCAACGGGCTGGCGCGCAGCCTCGCCGGCGGAAACCTGGCGGAGCGGCTGAGCGGCGCTCCGGCGAACCCCGCCACGCTGGCCGAGGCCGAGCGGGCGGTGCAGTGCTTCCGCGAGGTGACAAACGCCGAGCAGTTGGGCGCCGAGGTGGCCGAGGCCACGACGGTCATGCTGGAGTTGGCCGAGGCGATGCGGGACTTCTACGCTGCGCCGAAACGCGGTGCCGCGCCGTTCGATCTCGGGCCGATGATGCGGTTGATGACCAAGATGCAGGAGATGCAGCAGCGGATGGAGGGCGGGGCCGGGCTCGCGATGCCCTCCCTGTTCGACCTGTCCGCCCAGGCCACCGGTGACCCGCTGGACCGCCCTCTCGCCGTGGTGACAGTGCCGGACCGCGTCGAGGAGACCTTCGTACCCACGCCCCGGCCGGCGGCGACACCGCCCGACCCGGCGACGCTGCGCCGCGCTCTCCGAGAACGACTCGGCGGCGGTGAACTCGACACCGCTCTCGCGGCTCTGCTGCGCCCCGGCGCTTCGGCCCCGCAGGTCGGGCTGGTGGACGACCTGGTGGGGCTGGCCAGCTCGGTCGCCCACGCGGCGGGAGTCGCGGCCACCGCGCAGGACCGGATCACCCTGGCGGTGGCGTTGTACCTACGCGGCAGGGACGACGCCGACGGCGGCTGGGGCGACACCGACGACGACGTCCGGTCGGCCGCCGCGCACCTGCTGGCCGCCACGGACGCCCTGCCCGCCGAGCCGTCCGGCGTCGTCCCACTCGCCGTGGACCTGGCCGGGCTGCTCGACGAACGCCACCCCGCCGGACGGCTGGGCGCGACCCTGCGCGCCAGGTTCGCCCCGGTGGCCGCGGCGCTGCACGGCGTCCGGGTCGCGGCGCTCGGCTGGCCCAGGGCGGACGGGATGGTGCTGCTGCACACCGAGACCGGCCGGTTCGACAGCGTCGGGCCCGGTCAGGCCCTACCCGACCGGCTCGCCGTCGTCGGCGGCCCGTTGCCGGACGACGACCAGGTGGTGGTCTCCGCGGTCAGCTCGGCCCAACAGGCGGCCGAGCTGGCCCGGCGGGTGCCGATGCGGGTCACCGAGGCGCCGGTGCTCGTCAGCGATCCGCGCGGCGAACGCGGCCCGGCCGAGGTGGAACGGCTTCGCCGGCTCTACCCACGGTCGGTCGTCCTCGGCCGGGTCGGCTCGGGCGCCGACGGCCCCGGCACCCCGGACGACGTCCTCGCCCACCTCGACGCGTCGATGCTGCACCTCGACTGCGACGTCGACGCCGACGGTGCGCTGGCCCTCGCCGGGCCGGCCACACTGACACCCGCCGCCATCACCGGGCAGGCGGGCCGGGCCGGAGCCGAGGGCGGGCTGGCCGTCCTGCCACCCGTCGGCGCGCAATCCGCACCGCTGGCCGACGCGTTGCTGACCGCCGGGTTCACCGCCGTTGTCGACTGGGTCCGGCCGGTCCCCCGCCCGGTTGCCACGCTGATGCTGACCCTCCTGCACACCGAACTGGTACGCGGCGGGTTACGCCCCGCCGCGGCCGTCCGGGCGGTGGGCCGACGGCTTCGGGACCCGGGACGGATCGCGCCCACCCTGCTGCCGGCTGCCCTCGCCGGGCGCACCGACCTGGACCTCACCGACCCGGCCTATCGGACCGCCATGGTGCTGCGAGGGCTCTGACCCGCCCGCTCAGCTCCGGGGCACCTCCACCTCGAGAGGAACTGTCACCGTCGTCCAGTCGTACGCGCCGTCCTCGGCGGATGCCACCAGGTCGCGATGCTGCACCGCACGCCCGATCCGGTCGAGGAACCCCCGAACGGCCAGCGGCCCACGGTCGACACCGCGCGGCACGCCGAGCGCCGGCAGCTCGAAGGGCGCCGGACCGAACTGCTCCTCGGCCACCACCAGCTTGAGCCAGTCGCGCACCCGGGCACCCGGCTCGACCGCCTCCCCCGGTGGTAGGGCTGCCACGACTCGGCGTCCCCGCAGGACCGCGGCCCGGCCGCCGGGGGCGACGAAGCTGCCCGGGAAAAGCTCGGCATGCGCCCGGAACCGCTCGGTCAGATCCAGCAGGACGCAGAACAGCATGCGGTCACTGCGGTTGTGCAGGCGAACGAAGATGGTCGGCGGTGTCCAGCCGCCCGGCCCCCACTCGTAGCGCAGCCGCAGCACACCGTCGGTGTCGGCGGTGACGGGCGGCCGGTCGAACGGCGCGACGCGCTCGCCCGGTCGTGCCGCGACCACCTCCACCGTCACCGCGCCGGCCAGGCCGGTGACCGGATTGTTCAGCTCCCGGATCTGTCGCCACCGGGCGATGTGCTCCAGGACCTGCACGGTCTGCCGCGCCCCGTCCCGGTGGATGTCGGTCAACTCCCCGGCGAGCGGGGTGCCGCGACGGTCCAGCACGATGGCCAGCCCGCGCCGCGGAACCCGCACCGTCAGCTCCGGCGAGGTGTCCGCGTCCGACGGATCGACAGGGCGCAGGTGCGGCGAGGGCCCGCCGCCGGGGCCGCCGGAGCCCAGCGCGGCCAGTACTGTCGCGGCGGTGGCCGGGTCCTGGTCCGGGCCGCCCACCAGGACGGTGGTGGCCGGCAGCGGCACCCGGCTGAGCACCATCCGGTACTGCCGGTCCCGATCGGGCTGCCAGCCGACCGGCTCGACCAGGCTCCGTTCGGCGAGCACCTGGACCGTACGGACCTCCCGGACCGGGACCTCACCCACCACGGCCAGCCGGATCTCGTCGGTGGCGGTGGCGGCCAGGCCGTGACAACTGCCGGCGTCGACCTCCCAGCCCTGACGGGCGCAGCGCAGCAGCAGGCCGGAAGCGGGTGGGGCCAACGGGCCGCCGAGGAAGGTCTGGTCGGCGATCCCCAGGTGGGCCGGCGTCAGCTGCGGCACCTGCCGGTAGGCGTTCTGCTCCACCTCGGTCTGTGCCGCGGCCAGCAGATCCCGGTACGTCGCCGCCGGGCCCAGCCGGCTGAGCGCGTTGAGCAGAGCCCAGCTGAACAGACCCCGCCGCCGGCCGCCCAGCCTCATCTCCTGTGCCAGCTCGTCGGACCGGCAGGCGGCCAACGCGACGTGCTCCGGAGCGTGCGCCTGCCCGGGCACCGCGACCAGCAGCTCCGGAATCAGCAACTCGCGGACCGGCGCGGCGGCCATCGGCACCGCCATCCGGGCGCGGGTGCCGGGCAGCTCGCGGTTGCCCGGCAGCTCGCGGGTGGCACCCGCCGAGTGGCAGCAGTCGAGGACCGCCGCCACGTGCCCGGCCCGCCGGGCGACCTCGTCGAGCAGGATCGACAGCTCCTTGTCCAGCAGGTCGGGCACCTCGCCGTCCCTGCTGTCCGCGCAGACGAGGGTTTGCAGCATGCCCGTCGACTCCTCGAACCACCACTGGGGGGCGGGCGCCTCGGCTCCGTGACCGCTGAACCAGAACAGGACGGAATCCGCCGGGCCGGCCTGACCCAGGTGGGACCGGATCGCCTCGATCACCGCCGCCCGGGTCGCCTGGCCGTCGTACAGCGACAGTGGTGCGAGGGCGACGCCGGGCGCCAGCCGGGTCTCCAGGAAGGCCCGCGCCTCCACCACGTCGGTCCGGCAACCCTTCAGGTCGGACACCGTCGGCGCACGGTACGCGTCGATGCCGACCAGCAGGGCGTAGAGCGTGCTCACACTGACTCCTCGGGTCCGATGTGCAGCCAGCCGTGCTCGACGAAACCCTTCGCCGGCAACTCCACTGTGACCGGTGTGAAGTCCGCCGCCAGCGGAGGCTCGGTGGCATGTCGGATGACGTCCTCGAACAGCACGTCCGGAAGGCCCAGGACGAAATCGACGGCCGGACGGGCGGTCATCGCGTCGCGCAGGGGCGAACTGTCGAGGATCCGGTGCACCGCGATCGCCGCCACCCCGACCCACCCGTTCGACGCGGGCTTCACCAGGCCCCGGTGCAGCGCCACCCGCATCCGCAGCCGCTCCGCCACCGACCGGCCGGCGTTGAGCGCACGCAACTGCCGACCCAGGCCGGCGACCAGGCGGGAGATCACCACCGATTCGTCGATCCCGGCCGGCAGCACTGTGAACTGGCCGTCGCCCTGCGGCTGGGGCCGGACTGACGACTCCGGTACGCCAGCGCCCTGTCGGACCCGGGACATCAGCTCGACGAGATCGCGCTGAACCTGCTCGGTGCCGGCGGTGCTGCGCCGGCTGTAACCGGTGACGTCGACGGCCACGCAGAGCCGGACCGCCGCGCCCTCGGCCGCCCCGCCATCCTCAAGCGCCTCGTCGAAGGTCACCGACTCGCGCAGCCCCGCGCTGTACGGGTCGCGCCCACCCGTCACCCGCACCCGCACGTCGAGCACCCCGGCGACCCGGGTCACACCGGGCGGCAGCTCCAACAGAGCGTGCATGCCGTGCGCGCGGGGCACCAGCAGGTCCCCCCGGGGGTCCTCGTACACCCAGCCGAACTCGTGGCGGTGGATGCCGAAGACGTGGGCGCGGGGCGATCGCGCCCGGCTCGCCAGTCGGGCCAGCCAGCCCGGCCGAGCCCGGGCCGCCGCCACAGCGTGCACCGCCGTCGCCGAAGTCGGCTCGGCGAGCGCATCCGGCCAGCTCAGGCCGAGCGTCCCGCCGTCGCCGTCGAGGCGTACCGCGAGGGCCGCCGGGTCGGTCAGGATCACCTCGAACCTGGCGGCAGAGTACCGCTGCCGCCGTGGCAGGGTGTCGAGGTCGAAGGCGAACAGCGCCCCCACGTACCGCCGGCCGGTGGCCTCGGCGCGGCGGCGCAGGTGCACGGGCAGGTCCTCGCCGGGCACGGGATACAACAACGGCCGCCCGCACCGTACGCGGATCGGCTCGATCGGCCGGTCGTCCCCCTGGCCACGACCATCGGCCGGCACCAACTCGCCGAGGGCCAGGAGGTCGCCGTCGCCGAGCGGAACCGCCGCGCCCGGGCCCGGAGCTGCCGGGACGCCCGCCTCGGCCGGGCCGCCGATCACCGCGACGGCCCGGTCAGGCCGCTTCTCGCGGCGGAGGCCACCGGTGCCGTGCCGCGCCAGGTGAAGGCGACACCGCCCAGCTCGACTGTCTCGTCCGGGCCACAGGTGCCGACCTCCCGGGCGGCGGCCGAGCCGTCCCGGGAGTAGCCGATCACCAACCGGACCTCGGACGCCCCGACGGAGGGCCGGCGCGCGGTCACCTCGCCGTACCCGGGCAGCCCTGTCGAGTCCGCGGTGATGGCGGTGCGGTGGCCGCTGAGCACCAGGTCACGTTCGGCGCCGGAGGCGTCGCGCAGACGCAGGGTGCCGGCGAGAGCCGGTCGCCGCCGCCTCCCGCGGCCCCACCACCCGGCGACTGCCATCGCCGCCAGCAGCGCCGCGCCCAGGGACCACCACCCGATGCTGCCGCGTTGGGCCGAGAGGGTGCCCCGGGTGGGGCCGCCGTCCAGCCGTGGGGCGAAGTCCACGCCCAGCTCATCGGTGAGAACCCCGGCCCACGGGGAGCCGACCTCACCGTCCAGCGTCAACGCCGCGTCCGCCGTGACCCGGGCCAGCGGCGCCACCCGCCGAGGGCCGGCGTCCCACTCGACAGTCACCGGAACGACAGCGGTGCCGCCGGCCGGCAGTTCCACAGGCCCGTCCGGCACGGACACCCGCACGTCGGGCCGGTCACTGCGGACGACGAGGTGGTCGACGACAAGCGGAACCCTGCTGCTTGCCGATCGGAGCCGGACCTCCAGCCGGGTCCGGCCAGCCCCCAGCCGCCCCGCGCCAGCCGGCCAGACGACCTGGACCCCCCGGGACGCGTCGTCGCCGAGGACACTGCGCGCCTTCGCCGCGCGGGCCGACGCCTTCGGCTGTTCGAGTTGGTCGCCCAACCGGTCGATCGCCGTGGGCGCGAGCAGCCTGGTGCCGGGGTAGACCCGGGCCAGCAGCGGCGCACCCGTCGAGCCGGTCAACGGCACGGCGTACGCCGTCAGGGACGTCTTCGTCAGCGACCGGCCGGCCCGGGTGAGTTGGTTCCAGGCGTAGCCCTGCTCGAACGGGTACGCGCTGCCGACGGGTGGGTCGTGCCGCCCGTCGGTGAGCAGGACGACTGTGGCGATCGGCGGCGCATCCCCGCGAGTCAGCAGCCGGAGACTGGTCTCGACGGCCGCGCCGATGTCCGTGTACCGCCCGTCCGCGCTTCTGGGCAGCTTCGCCACCAGTTGGTCGGGGGCACGGCCGGCCGGCCCGTCGTGGACCACCCGCGCCGAATCGGCGAAGGTGACAAGCGCGACCCGGTCGTCCGGCGCGAGCGCGGCCAGGAAGGATCGCAGCGCCAGCCGCACCTGGTCGTACCGGCCGCCGTCGCGCATCGACCGGGACACGTCGACCATCACCACATAGTCGGCCGGCACCTGGTTGACGCCGAGGGCCGCGTACACCTCGTCACTGTTCGCCGGCGCCGGCGCCGCCGCCGAAGCGACGGGCAGGCAGACCATCGCCGCCGCCGTCAGTGCCGCCACGGCGGCTGCCGCCGTACGCCGAATCATGCTGATCGCCCTCCGCGTCTGCCGATCGTCGTGTGTCCCTGACGGACGGCGGAGCTGTCCGTCAGCCTCGCGGCCGCAGCCGCCGAGGTCAAGGCGGAGAAGAGTACCGCCGCGATCAGCAGCGCCCTCACCCGGCGCATCGCTG
>NZ_JBEZCZ010000076.1:0-19332 GCF_040647875.1 Micromonospora sp. NPDC049230 | reverse complement strand
GGGTGGGGTGGGGGTGGGGGTGGGGGTGGGGGTGGGGGTTTAGCGGGGGGCTAGGCGGGCGGCTCGGGCTGCGCGCTTTTCTTCGAAGCGGTTTGCTGCCTTGTCCAGGTTGTCCATTTGGGCGGCCAGCTGCTCGCGGGCGGATTCGCCGTCGGCGTCGAGGCCCGTCACGTTGAAGACGTCCCACTGGCGCAGCACCGGCTGCAACACCTCGTCACGGTGCTGGCGCAGGTCGTAGATGCCGGCCAGGGCGATCGCCACCGACTTGCGGGCGAAACCGTCGATGCCGGCGCCCGGCATCTGGAAGTCGGCCACCACGTCGGCGACGGCCCGCATGGCCTGGCTCGGGGCCAGCTCGAACGCGGCGGCGAGCAGGTTGCGGTAGAAGACCATGTGCAGGTTCTCGTCGGCGGCCACCCGGGCCAGCAGGGCCTCGCAGGCGGGGTCGCCGGTGGCCTTGCCGGTGTTGCGGTGCGAGATGCGGGTGGCCAACTCCTGGAACGAGACGTACGCCAGCGAGTGCAGCACCTCGTCGCCGTGGGCGTTGGTGTAGCCCTCGGACATGTGCGTCATCCGGGCCCGCTCCAACGCCACCGGGTCGACCGCCCGGGTGACGGTCAGGTAGTCGCGGATCGCGACACCGTGCCGCCCCTCCTCCGCCGTCCACCGGTGCACCCAGGTGCCCCACGCGCCGTCCCGGCCGAACAGGGTGGCGATCTCGTGGTGGTACGAGGGAAGGTTGTCCTCGGTCAGCAGGTTCACGATCAGCGCGGTGCGGGCCACGTCCGGGATCGTGGAGTCGGTCGGCGACCACGCCTCGCCGCCCAGCGGACCGTCGAAGGTCCGGCCTTCGCTCCATGGCACGTACTCGTGCGGGAACCACTCCTTGGCCAGCGAAAGGTGGCGGTCGAGGTTGCGGGCAACCACCGGCTCCAACTCGAGGAGGAGCGCGGTCTGGCTCAGTGTGGTGCTCATGGTCACGAGAAACTCCCTACGGTGGCGTAACTTACGCTACCGTAGGTCCCCGCGACCACGAGCGCCAGTGGTGAGACTCAGCCGACCGTCGGTTTGCGGTCCGCCAGGGGTGGCACCCACTCCCCCGCACCGGCCGTGACCTGCTCACCCGAACGGATGTCCTTCACCTCGTCCGGGGCGCCGTCCGCCCCCGGGAACCACACGTACGGGATGCCGCGCCGCTCGGCGTAACGGATCTGCTTGCCGAACTTCGCCGCGCTCGGCGAGACCTCGGTGGCGATGCCGCGGGCCCGCAGCGCCGCCGCGATCCGGCCACTGGCCGGGCGGTGTTCCTCGTCGGCCAACGCCACCAGCACACAGGTGGGCACCGAACGGGACACCGACAGCTCCCCCGCGCCGAAGAGCAGCCCGAGCAGCCGGGTCACCCCGATCGAGATCCCCACCCCGGGGTACGAGACAGCGCCGGCGCTGGCCAGGTTGTCGTACCGGCCGCCGGAGCAGATCGAGCCGAACCGCTCGTAGCCGCGCAGCTGGGTCTCGTAGACGGTGCCGGTGTAGTAATCGAGACCACGGGCGATGCGCAGGTCCGCCACGCAGAGGCCGGGCGAGTGCTCGGCCGCGGTCTGCACCACCCGGACCAGCTCCTCGATGCCCTCGTCGAGCATCGGGTCGCTCACCCCGAGCGCGCGTACGGCGTCGGCGAACGACGTGTCCGGTGCGGAGATCTCGGCCAGCGCCAGGCACGCCTTGGCCTGCGCCTCGCTCGCCCCGGCGGTCTCGGCCAGCAGGTCGGCCACCTTCGCCGGGCCGATCTTGTCGAGCTTGTCGATCGCCCGCAGCGCCGCCTCCGGGTCGGTGAGCCCGATACCCCGGTAGAAGCCCTCCGAGATCTTGCGGTTGTTGACCTGGATGGTCACCGGCGGGATCGGCAGCGACCGCAGCGCGTCCCCGATGACCAGCGGCATCTCCGCCTCGTGGTGCGCGGCCAGGGTGTCCCGGTCGACGATGTCGATGTCGGCCTGGACGAACTCCCGGTAGCGGCCCTCCTGCGGCCGCTCACCCCGCCACACCTTCTGGATCTGGTAGCGGCGGAACGGGAAGGTCAGCTTGCCGGCGTTCTCCAGCACGTAGCGGGCGAACGGCACTGTCAGGTCGAAGTGCAGGCCGAGCTGGTCGTCGCCGCCGGCCCCCTCGGCATCGGCGTGCAGCCGACGGATCACGTAGACCTCCTTCGAGGTCTCGCCCTTGCGCAGCAGCTGGTCCAGCGGCTCCACGGCGCGGGTCTCCAGCGGCGCGAAGCCGTACAGCTCGAAGGTGTCCTTGATCTTGTCGAGCACGAACTGCTCGATCATCCGCTGGCCGGGGGTCCACTCCGGGAAACCGGAGATGGGCGTGGGCTTGCTCATCGGCGTACTCCTTGCGATTCCGCGCCCGCGGCGCGGTGGTGTCGTGGGTCCGCGCGCGGCGCGGACGAAAGAACTAGAGGCCCCGGGTGGGCGCGGCCGGCGTCGTGCCGGCCACCTCGACGAGGTACGGGTTGCTGGCGCGCTCGCGGCCGATGGTGGTGCTCGGGCCGTGGCCGGGCAGCACGACTGTGTCGTCAGCCAGCGGAAGGATCTTGTCGCGCAGGCTGGTGAGCATGGCCGGCATGCTCCCGCCCGGCAGGTCGGTGCGGCCGATCGACCCGGCGAAGAGGACGTCGCCGGAGAGGCAGATCTCGTCCGCCTCCCAGCCCGAGTCCGCGCCGGGCAGCCGGAACAGCACCGACCCGCCGGTATGGCCCGGTGCGTGGTCGACGGCGATCTCCAGGCCGGCGAGGGTGAGGGTGGCGCCGTCGGTCAGCTCGGCCACGTCCTCCGGCTCGGTGTAGCTCAGTCGGCCGCCGAACAGCGACCTCAGGTCGGCGGAGAGGCCCTTGGCCGGGTCGGCGAGCATCTCCCGGTCGCCGGGATGCACGTAGGCGGTGATGCCCCGCGCGCCGCAGACCGGCGCCACCGAGAACGTGTGGTCGAGGTGGCCGTGGGTGAGCAGCACGGCGGCCGGATGCAGGCGGTGCTCGGCGAGCAGCGCGTCGAGCTGGTCGAGCACCCCGATGCCGGGGTCGACCACCACGCACTGCTCCCCCGGCGCGGTGGCAACCACGTAGCAGTTGGTGCCGAAGGCGTCCGCGGGAAAGCCGGCCACGAGCACTGGCGCTGTCCTTTCGTCGAGCGGCTGGTCGTCCTGCCCAGCAGCCTAACGGGCGCGCCGAGCGAGTTTGCCGCGTCCGTCCCACGCGCCCCGCACGGCACAGTGACGTCGCCCGATAAGCGCTGCTCGGGACGGGGTGGACCTCGTACACCACTTTCCCAGTCACTAGCCGTACACTCTGGCGGGCGTGTGGCGCGGCACACGTGACGCCCGGACGGGCCGGAGTGCCCGGCCGCCGGCGACGACCAGGCAGAGGAAGGGGAGCACCTGTGGCTTCCAGCAGGGACCGACAGCGCAAACTGGCGCGGGCCAAGCTCGACCGGCAGTTGGCCCGCCGGGCCGCCGCCACGCGGCGTCGTCGGCAGATCCAGGCCGGTGTCGGCGCCGCCCTGATCCTCGTGTTGGTCGTGGCCGGCTCCGCCTGGGCACTCGGAGCGTTCGACTCCGACTCGAAGCAGAAGACGGCCGCGGAGGACACCTGCCTCTGGACGCCGCAGGACGCGACGACCAACACCAACCTCAAGGACGTCGGCACCCCGGCGACCAAGGACATTCCCACAGCTGGCACCCGGGCGATGACAGTGACCACCAACCAGGGCGCGCCGATCACCGCGGAACTGAATCTGACCAACTCGCCGTGCGCGGCGGCGAGCATCGCGCACCTGGCGAGCCGGTCGTTCTACGACAACACCAAGTGCCACGAGATCACCGCCGACGGCGCGCTGCGCTGCGGCGACCCGAGCGGCACCGGCCTCGGCGGGCCGACCTACTCGTTCTACGACGAGGAGTTGCCCACCGTGCCGTCGGCGTCCCCGTCGGCCAGCCCGGCCCCCGGCCAGCCGCCGACGTACCCGAAGGGCACCGTGGCGATGATCGCCAACCCGCCGGGCAGCAACGGCAGCCAGTTCCTGATCTTCTTCAAGGACTTCACCACCACCGAACCGAAGTTCCCGGTGATCGGCCGGGTGACCGGCGGGCTGGACGTGGTGGAAAAGATCGGCGCCCTCCCGACCGTGGACAATGGGACCGGGGCCAAGGTCAAGCCCAGCACCGACGTGACGATCCAGAGCCTCACCGTCGGTGAGCCGGTCACCGGGGCGGCAGCGACGCCGTCGGCCTCCGGCCCGCCGTCCAGCAGCCCGAGCGCCGGCTGACCGGCCGCCACCACCCACCCGCACGGCACCCAGCAGCAGACAGCCAGGAGGATCCAGGCGTGACGTCCACCAGAGAGCGGCAGCGCGCGGCGGCACGCGCCCGGCTCGAGAAGGAGATGGCCGAGCGCGCGGCCAAGGCCCGCAAGCGCCGGCAGACCCAGGCGATCGTCAGCGCGGCAGCCGCGCTGGTGCTCGTGGTCGCCGGCACCGTCTGGCTGGCGGTGAGCCTCGGCGGCGACGACGACAAGAAGGACACCGCCGCGCCGGCGGCCGGCACGGCGGAGTGCGCGTTCACCACACTGCCCACCGGGCAGCGGCCCCCGCAGATCAAGGACGTCGGGGTGCCGAGCAACCAGCAGTCCGCCACCGGCGTGCAGACCATGACGATCGACACCAACCTGGGCCCGATCACGGCCAAGGTCGACAGGTCGAAGGTCCCGTGCACGGCGGGCAGCTTCAGCTACCTCGCGGAGAAGAACTTCTTCGACAACACCAAGTGCCACCGCCTGGTGAGCGAGGGCATCAAGGTGTTGCAGTGCGGCGACCCCAGCGCCACCGGCAACGGCTGGCGGGACACCGACGGCCAGGGCGGCCCGAGCTACCGCATGGCGGAGGAGAACCTGCCCACCGACAAGCGCCCGCCGTACCCGGAGGGTGTCATCGCGATGGCCAAGTCGCAGGACCCGGGCAGCACCGGCAGCCAGTTCTTCATCGTCTACGGCGACTCCCCGCTGGACCCGGCGTACACGGTGCTGGGCACCATCACCGGCGGCATGGACATCGTCAAGGACGTGGCCAAGGCCGGCGACGACGGGGCGTTCGCCCAGCAGGCCGGCGGTGGCCACCCGAAGAAGGAGGTCATCATCAAGGACCTCGCGATGAGCCCACCGCAGGGCTGACACCCGCGCAGACGACCACGCGCCCGCCGGCTGAGCCGGCGGGCGCTGTCGTTTCCGGGGTACGCGTCAGGCGCCGGAGGTGACCCGGTACGCGTCGAAGACGCCGTCCACCTTGCGGACCGTGGCCAGCAGGTGGCCCAGGTGCTTCGGGTCGGCCATCTCGAAGCTGAACCGGCTCACCGCCACCCGGTCGCGGGTGGTGGTGACGGTGGCGGAGAGGATGTTGACCCGCTCGTCGGAGAGCACCCGGGTGACGTCGGCCAGCAGCTTGTGCCGGTCCAGTGCCTCGACCTGGATGGCGACCAGGAACGTCGAGGCGGAGGTGAGCTTCCAACTCACCTCGACCACCCGCTCGCTCTGGGCCCGCAGGTCCTCGGCGTTGGCGCAGTCGTCGCGGTGCACGCTCACCCCGCCGGAGCGGGTGACGAAGCCGAACACCGAGTCCGGGGGGACCGGGGTGCAGCAGCGGGCCAGCTTGATCCAGACGTCGCTGACGCCCCGGACCACCACGCCCGGGTCGTTGCTGCTCTGCCGGCTGCGCGGCGGCCGGGTGGCGACGGCGGTCTCGGCGATGTCCTCCGCCGCGCCCTCCTCGCCGCCGTACGCGGCCATCAGCTTCTGCACCACCGACTGGGCGGAGACCTGACTGTCGCCGACCGCCGCGTAGAGCGACGCCACGTCGGCCAGGTGCAGGTCCCGGGCGATCGACATCAGCGCGTCGGAGGTGAGCATCCGCTGCAACGGCATGCCCTGCTTGCGCATCGCCTTGACGATCGCGTCCTTGCCGGCCTCGATCGCCTCCTCGCGCCGCTCCTTGTTGAAGTACTGCCGGATCTTCGTGCGCGCCCGAGGGCTCTTGACGAAGCCCAGCCAGTCCTGCGTCGGGCCGGCCGTCTCGGACTTCGACGTGAAGATCTCGATCACGTCGCCGTTGGACAGCGTCGACTCCAGCGGCACCAGCTTGCCGTTGACCCGCGCCCCGATGCACTTGTGCCCCACCTCGGTGTGCACCGCGTACGCGAAGTCCACGGGCGTCGACCCGGTCGGCAGCGGGATGACGTCACCCTTCGGGGTGAAGACGTACACCTCCTGGCTGGACAGGTCGAAGCGCAGCGCGTCCAGGAACTCGCTCGGGTCGGCCGCCTCCCGCTGCCAGTCCAGCAGCTGCCGCAGCCAGGTCATCTCGTCGATGTGCGCCGGCGGGCCGACGATCTGGGTGCCCTTGTGCTCCTTGTACTTCCAGTGCGCGGCGATGCCGAACTCGGCGGTGCGGTGCATCGCGTACGTGCGGATCTGCATCTCCACCGGCTTGCCGGTGGGCCCGATGACAGTCGTGTGCAACGACTGGTACATGTTGAACTTGGGCATCGCGATGTAGTCCTTGAAGCGGCCCGGCACCGGCTGCCAGTTGGCGTGGATGACCCCCAGCGCCGCGTAGCAGTCGCGCACCGTGTCGACCAGGATCCGCACACCCACCAGGTCGTAGATGTCGTTGAAGTCGCGACCCCGCACGATCATCTTCTGGTAGATCGAGTAGAGGTGCTTCGGCCGCCCGGTCGTCTCCGCCTTGATCTTGGCAGCCTTCAGGTCGGTGCCGACCTTCTGGGTGACCTGCCGCAGCAGCGACTCACGCTGCGGCTGGTGCTCCCCGATCAGCCGGTTGATCTCCTCGTAGCGCTTCGGGAACAACGTGCCGAAGGACAGGTCCTCCAGCTCCCACTTGATCGTGTTCATACCGAGCCGGTGGGCCAGCGGCGCCAGGATCTCCAGCGTCTCCTTGGCCTTCTGCTCCTGCTTGGGACGCGGCAGGAAGGTCAGGGTACGCATGTTGTGCAGCCGGTCGGCCAGCTTGATCACCAGCACCCGCGGGTCCTTGGCCATCGCCACGACCATCTTGCGGATCGTCTCGGCCTTGGCCGCGTCGCCCAGCTTGACCTTGTCGAGCTTCGTGACGCCGTCGACAAGCAGGGCCACCTCGCCGCCGAAGTCGGCGCGCATCGCGTCGAGAGTGTATTCGGTGTCCTCGATGGTGTCGTGCAGCAGCGCGGCGACGAGCGTGGTGGTGTCCATCCCCAGGTTGCCGAGGATGGTCGCCACCGCGAGCGGGTGGGTGATGTACGGGTCACCGGACTTGCGGTACTGCCCGGAGTGCCACCGCGCGGCCGTGTCGAAGGCACGCTGGAGCAGCCGGGCGTCGGCCTTGGGATGGTTGTCCCGGTGGCTCGCGATGAGCGGCTCCAGCACCTCGCTGACCTGCGAGGTCTGCCAGGGCGCGTTGAACCGGGCCAACCGGGCCCGCACCCGGCGGCCGGTGGGTGCGTTGGACAACCCGAAGCCACCGCTGGGCGACGGGTCGACGTCGGTCGGGAACGGCACCACCACGCCGTCGGCGCCGGGAGACGCCTCGGCGCTCGGTGGGCCGCTGGTCGGGCTCAGCACGCTCTCGCCCGGAGCCGGGTCGGAGCCGTTGCCCGTCACCCGGGCCGGCGCGTCGCCTGCCCGGTCGGTCACCGAGCCGTCAGCGTCGCCTGTCGGGTGCACCGTGCCCTCCGCCGGAGGGACGACATCGTGGGACACCGGCCTCCTCACCGCTCGCCGGAAACACGCCGACCGAACATCGGCCGGCCTGGTCTCGTGCCGCCGGACGGCGTACCGCCGGCGTCAGCAAAGGGCAATGCTACCCGCACGGACGGTCCGCTGCCGCTCCGCCGGACGGTCGGCGCAGGCGCCGCCCGACGAGCCGCGGACCAAACGGTCAGCGCGCCACTCTTGGGCTCAAACGGTCAGCAGGGCATGGACGGGACGCGGGGCCAACCGCTCCCGCCCACCCAGGAAACCGAGCTCCAGCAGCACGGTGAAGCCGGCCACGGTCCCGCCGGCCCGCTCCACCAGGTCCAGTGTCGCCTCGGCGGTGCCGCCGGTCGCCAGCACGTCGTCGAGCACCAGCACCCGGTGACCGGCGGTGAAGGCGTCCTCGTGCACCTCAAGGGTCGCCTCGCCGTATTCGAGGGCGTAGGAGACCGAGTGCGCCGGGCGGGGCAGCTTGCCGGCCTTACGGACCGGCACCACGCCCACCCCTGTCGCGTACGCCACGGCCGCGGCGACGACGAACCCGCGCGCCTCGATGCCGACCACCACGTCGAAGGCGTCCCGACCGTGGTACGCGACGATCCCGTCGATCACCTCACGGAACACCTTGCCGTCGGCGAACAGCGGCATCAGGTCCTTGAACAGGACGCCGGGCTTGGGGAAGTCGGGCACGTCCAGCACCCGGCTGGCGACGAGTCGGGCGGCCTCCGGGCCGCTGTCCCCGTGCGCCGCGGCGCTGTGGGTCTCCGTCACGGCTGTTGCGTTTCCCTTCGACGACGACGGCGCCCGGCTGGGGCGGTGTCGAGGCCCTCGGTCGAGCCGAGGCGCTTCGACACAGCCCCGGGCTGCTCGCACAGCATGCCGGACGCCGTTCGGTTGTTTCGGTGCCGGGTCAGCGCCGCTTGGCGCCACCCGGCCGGTTGCCGCCACCACCGGGGCGACCGCCCCGGGCACCGGTCGGCCGCTTACCCGCCGGACGGGCGCCCACCTTGGGTGCGGCACCGGCCAGCGCGGCGGCGTCCGGGTCGAGCTGCTCGTCGGTCGACTGGCCCTGGGCCGGGCTCACCGCACCCTTGCCGGTGACCTCACCCCGGGCGAGCGCCCCCCGCCGGGCCAGGACGCGCTTGTTGTGCGCCTGGATGCGCGGGTCGTAGTTCTTCAGCAGGGCCAGCAGCGGCGTGGCCACCAGGATGGAGGTCAGGAACGCCACCGCCATACCGACGAACAGCACCAGGCCGAGGTCCTTCAGCGTGCCGGCGCCGAGCAGGCCGGCACCGATGAAGAGCAGACCACCGACCGGCAGCAGGGCGACCACCGAGGTGTTCAACGACCGCATCAGGCTCTGGTTGACGGCCAGGTTGGCCGCCTCGCCGTACGTCTGGGTGTTGCTGGCGGTGATGCCCCTGGTGTTCTCCTGGACCTTGTCGAAGACCACCACCACGTCGTAGAGCGCGAAGCCCAGGATGGTGAGGAAGCCGATGATCGTCGACGGGGTGACCTCGAAGCCGACAAGCGAGTAGATGCCGGCGGTGAGGATCAGGTTGGTGACGAGCGACGCCACCGCGGCGACGGCCATCCGCCACTCGAAGCGCAGGATCAGGTAGACCATCACCAACGCGATGAAGATGACCAGACCGAGCACGGCCCGCGAGGTGACCTGGCTGCCCCACGCCTCGCTGACCTGGTTGCCGCTGATCTGGTCGGCGTTGATGCCGAGGTCCTCGGCGATCTGGGCCTTCACCGCGTTGGTCTGCTCGGCGCTGAGCTGCGGGGTACGCAGCTCGTAGGAGTCGCCACCGGTGCCACCGACCTTCTGCGCGGTGGCCACCTCGATGCCGGTGTTCTCGGCCTTGAGAGCCGCGTTGACCTCGCGCTCGGCGTCGTCCAGGGTGCCGACGCTGGCCGGCACCTGGAACGAGTTGCCGCCGGCGAACTCGATGCCGAGGCTGAAGCCGCGCAGCCCGACGCTGAGCAGCGCGATCAGGAGCAGGACGCCGGCGACGGTGAACCAGAGCTTGCGCCGGCCGACGACGTTGAGACCGGCCTCGCCGTTGTAGAGGCGGCTCGCCAGACCGTTTTGAGCCATCTCAGGCCTCCTTGGCGCGCGGGTTGCGGGGCTGAGTCGGCTGGTTGCGGGCCGGCAGTGCCCGGCCCAGACCGCTGACCCGCGGGGACAGGAACGCCCGGGTCCGGGCGAACATCGTCATGATCGGGTGCCGGAAGAGGAAGACCACTACCAGGTCCAGCACTGTGGCCAGACCGAGGGCGAAGGCGAAGCCCTTGACCGTGCCGACCGAGACCACGTAGAGCACCACAGCGGAGAGCAGGGTGATCGCGTTGGCCGAGATGATCGTCCGGCGAGCACGCATCCAGGCGCGCGGCACCGCGCTACGGGGGCTGCGCCCCTCCCGGATCTCGTCCTTCAACCGTTCGAAGTAGATGACGAACGAGTCCGCCGCCACACCGAGTGAGACGATCATGCCGGCGATGCCGGCGAGGGTGAGCGTGAAGCCGATCTGCCGGCCGAGCACGATCAGCGCGCCGAAGACCAGCAGCGCGGAGAGGATCAGGCTCAGGAAGATGACCGAGCCGAGCAGCCGGTAGTAGAAGAACGCGTAGATGATGACCAGCAGCATGCCGATGCCGGCCGCGAGCAGGCCGGCGCGCAGGTGGCTGGCACCCAGCGTGGCGGTGACGTTCTGCTGCTCCTGCTGCTCGAAGGTCACCGGCAGCGCGCCGTAGCGCAGCTGGCTGGCGAGCGCACTCGCGTCCTTCTGGTTGAAGCTGCCGGTGATCTGCGAGTTGCCGGTCAGCACACCCTGGATCTCCGGGGAGGAGACGATCTTGTTGTCCAGCACGACGGCCACCCGGCACTTGCCGTCCTGGCCGAGGGCGGTCGCGTCGCACGCCTGGCCCTCGTTGTTGAACGCCTCGCGGGTCAGGGCGGTCCACTTGCCCTGGCCGTCGCCGCTGAAGTCGAGGCTGACCACCCAGGCGTTGGTCTGGTCGAGCACCGCGTCGGCGTCGTCCACGTCGGTGCCCAGCACCTTGGCCTGGTCGAGCAGGTACTTCGAGGCGCCGCCCTCGCAGGAGACCACCTGCTGCTTCGGGTCGGAGATCGACGCGGGCGGGCGCTTGTCGAGCTGCGCGCAACCGATCGTCGGCACGTTGAACTGCATCTGCGCCGGCAGCACGGCGACCTCGCGCGGCGACAGCGTGCTGAACGGCTTGAGCTTGTCGCCGAGCGACGGGTCGGCGGTCAGATCGGCCGGGGCCTGCAACCCGTTGGCGGCCTGCCACGCGGCGGCGCCGACCTTCTGCTCGACGGCCTTGCGCTGCTCCTCGATGCTGGCCGGCACCGGCTCGGCGCTGGCACTGGGCGCGGCGGCACTCGCCGAGGCGGACGCGGAGGGGGTCGGCGTGGCGCTCGGCGACGCCGGGGCCATTCCACCCTGACCACCGCTGGACGACGAGGTCACCTTCGGCGCGCTGCTGCCCGACGGGGTCGCGCCACCGGACGGAGTCGCGCTGCCGGACGGGGTCGGGGCGGCGCTGCCGGACGGGGTCGGCGCGGCGGCGGGCGGCGCGGCGGCCGTCCCGCTGCCGTCGGCGCCCTTGAGCACCTTGCGGAAGCGCAGCTCGGCGGCGCTGCCCACGTCGGTGAGGTCCCGGTTTTCACCGGGCAGGGAGATGACGATGTTCCGGTTGCCCTCGGTGACCACCTCGGCCTCGGCCACGCCGAACGCGTTGACCCGGCTCTCGATGATCTGGCGGGCCTCCTCGAGGTTTTCCGCCGTCGGAGGCTTGCCGTCGACGCTGTTGGTCGCCTCCAGCGTCACCCGGGTGCCGCCAATCAGGTCCAGGCCGAGCCGAGGCTCGAGCCGGTCCTGGAAGCTGCCCTTGGCGCCGGAGAAGAACACCAGAAGATAGAGGACCACGAAGATGAACCCGAGCACGGCGAGCTGCCGCCCGGGGCGCATCTGTCCCTGAGGTGGTGCCACGGCTGTCCTGTCTCCCTGTGCGGTCGCGCCGCTGTGCGCAGCGGCGGCGGTGTCGGGCCGGGGGTCCCGGCTGACGGGTCTGACCTGAGCCGACGAGATGCCGACACGTGGCCCCGGACAACCCGGCGCGCAACGCCGATGGTCAGGAGAACGTGCCGACGCCCGGCGTCGACCCAACTATCCAGTTTTCACGTCTCGTCCGCTGCCCCGTCGGGCGCGGTGGCCCGGAGGCCGGCCGACCGGCCGTACGCCGGACTCGTCACCCCCGGAGAAGACGTCATTCCTTGATGACGTCGGCGTCCCCACTGATCGGCTCGCTCGGCAGCTCCGCGCGGGTGACCACCCGGGCGATGGCGGCCCGGGCGTAGCGGGTCTGCACGCCCGGAGCGACCTCGATCAGGACGGTGTCGTCCTCGATGCCGGTGACAGTGCCGTAGAGCCCGCCGATGGTGACGACCTCGTCGCCCGGGCCGAGCCCGGACTGCATCGACTCCGCCTCACGGCGGCGCTTCTGCTGGGGTCGGATCATCATGAAATACATGACGCCGAAGAGCAGGACGATCATCAGGATCGGCGTGATGCCGCCGCCCGTGGCGCCCGCTGCTATGTAATGCACGGTTACTGACCTTCCCACTGGCCACCGGCCCGGCACCCGGGGTGCCGGAGCGGAGGCGGAATCTCACGTCCTGTACAGACCGCGGCGAAGTCTAAACCCTGCACCTGTGAACATCGAATGCGGCACAGATCACGTTCACATCACGGCTGTTCGGTATCCAAGGAGAACAGATCGGGCGCAGGTGGACTATCCATACCAAACGTACCATTCGGTGGAGTGCGCCCCAGATGCCGCCAGGCGGCCTCGGTGGCCACCCGCCCCCGCGGCGTACGGGCCAACAGACCAGCACGAACCAGGAACGGCTCGCAGACCTCCTCGACCGTGTCCGGCTGCTCCCCCACGGCCACGGCAAGGGTGGACAGACCCACCGGGCCACCCCGGAACGAGTCGACAAGCGCGGTCAGCACCGCCCGGTCCAGCCGGTCCAACCCGAGCGCGTCCACGTCGTACACGATCAACGCCGCACGGGCGGTGTCGACATCGACCACGCCGTCGGCCCGCACCTCCGCGTAGTCGCGGACCCGGCGCAAGAGCCGGTTGGCGATCCGGGGCGTGCCCCGGGAGCGACCGGCGATCTCGGTCGCGCCCTCCGGGGTGATCGGCACGCCGAGGATCCGCGCCGAACGGTGCAGCAGCGTCTCCAGATCCGCCGGAGCGTAGAAGTCGAGGTGCGCGACGAAACCGAACCGGTCCCGCATCGGCCCGGTCAACAGACCCGAGCGGGTCGTCGCGCCCACCAGTGTGAACGGCTCGACATCCAGCGGGATCGCCGTCGCCCCCGGCCCCTTGCCGACCACCACGTCGACCCGGAAGTCCTCCATCGCGCTGTACAGCAACTCCTCGGCCGGACGCGCGATGCGGTGGATCTCGTCGATGAAGAGCACGTCGCCCTCGGCGAGACTGGTCAGGATCGCCGCCAGATCCCCGGAACGCTCGATCGCCGGGCCGCTGGTCACCCGGATACCCGCGCCCAACTCGGCGGCGACGATGTTGGCCAGACTCGTCTTGCCCAGGCCGGGTGGGCCGGACAGCAGGATGTGATCCGGAGGCGAGCCGCGCCGCATCGCGCCCTGCAACAACAGGTCAAGCTGGTCACGCACCCGGTCCTGGGCGATGAACTCGGCCAGCCGCCGCGGCCGGACCGTGGCCTCCGCGTCCCGGTCCGCGTCACTGACGTACGCCGAGACGAGCCCGTCGGTCTCGCTCACCATGTCCTCTTCACTCGCGACAGCGGGGCTCGCGACCCCGACCCACTCCGCGCGCTCACCGTGCCGCCTCCCGTCGCCGCCGGACGGTCATCGGGTGCGACCCAGCAGGCGGATGGCCTGCTTCAACAGGACCGGCACCGGCGGTGTCTCGCCCTCGATCGTCTCCGCCACCGCGGCCACCGCCTGATCGGCCTGGCCAGCCGTCCAACCCAACCCGACAAGCGCCTGCCGAACCTGGTCCGGCCAACTGCCGCGGGTCACTCCGGTCACGCCGTCGACGCCGATCGGCACCGGGCCGATCCGGTCGCGCAACTCCAGCACCAGCCGCTCGGCGCCCTTCTTGCCGATCCCGGGCACCCGGGTCAACGCGGCCGTGTCGGCGTTGGCGATCGCCTTTCGCACCGCGTCCGGGCTGTGCACGGCGAGCACCGCCTGGGCCAGTCGCGGACCCACCCCGCTGGCGGTCTGGAGCAACTCGAACAGCGACTTCGCGTCGTCGTCGGCGAAGCCGTAGAGGGTCAGCGAATCTTCCCGCACGATCAGACTGGTGGCCAGCCGGGCGACCTGGCCGACCCGCAGCTCCGCGAGGGTCCCCGGGGCGCAGTGCACGGCGAGGCCGACGCCGCCAACCTCGATCACGGCCTGGTCCGGACCCGTCGCGGTCACCGTGCCGCGCACGCTGGCGATCATCGTGTTCCTCCTCGTCGTACCCGGTCGGCCGCCGCGGCCAGCTTGGAGCGGGTCCCGCCGCGCCACACGTGGCAGATGGCCAGGGCGAGCGCGTCGGCGGCGTCGGCCGGCTTCGGCGGTTCGGCCAGCCGCAACAGCCGGGTGACCATCGCCGTCATCTGCGCCTTGTCGGCCTGACCGGACCCGGTCACGGCCGCCTTCACCTCGCTCGGCGTGTACGTCTGCACCGGCAGGCCGGCGCGCGCCCCGGCCAGCACGGCGATGCCGCTGGCCTGCGCGGTGCCCATCACCGTACGCACGTTGTGCTGGCTGAACACCCGCTCGACGGCGACGCTGTCCGGCTGGTGCTCGGCGACCAACTCGGTCAGCGACCGGTCCAGGTGCAGCAGGCGCAGCGGCAGGTCGTCGGCCGGGTCGGTGTAGACCACGTAGTAGGCGACGAGGGTGCAGGGCCGCCCCGGCACACCCTCGACCACACCCACCCCGCACCGGGTCAACCCCGGATCCACACCGAGCACGCGCACGCCGCCCCCTCCCCAGCCGTCAGCAGTACGTGTGTTCGACACCCTAACCGGCACCCTTCCCACCAGCCCCACGGGACACGCCCTCCCACCCTCCCGTCCTCCCACACCTCCGCGACTCCCCGCCCCCGCCCCGCCCTCGCCCCCGCGACTCCGCGCCCCCACCTCCGCCGCACCCCCACCCCGCCTCCGCGCCCGCGCCTCCGCCCGCGCTTCCGCCGCCGCGCCCCATCCCCGCGCCCCCACCCCACCTCCGCGCCACCGCCACCGCGCCAAGATCTACGCAATATCGGGGATGTTGCTGCCTCCGGCGCGCAAGAGACAGCAACATCCCCGATATTGCGCGGATCTTGACGACGAACACGTTCCGAGAGACCGGGGGCGAGGTCTGGGGCACGTGCAGCCCCGTCAAGGTCACGCACGAACGAGGATGTCAACGCCGTTGCGTTAGGTGGAACGACTGTTCGTCAACCAGCACTGCCTCGCCGATCATGGAGTTGTGGTGGGCAACAAAACGCCCGTAGAACCCTAAAGTCGGCACCACAACTCCATGATCGCCAAGCCGGGCCCAACCCGCTCCCCCGTCGGGCACTTCCTGTCCTGGGTTGACCCGCCGGCTACCGCCCTGAGACAACGGTGTTGACGAGGATGTAGTGGCCATGGGGCTCCTGGAGGCCACTACATCCCGGACATTGCCCGATCCTGACGGCCGCGACGGCACGGCGGGACGGGGAAGGTGCGGGCTGCGCGGCACGACGCACCGCGAGCGCGGCACGACGCACGACGCGCTCGCCGCGGGACGGCGGCCCGCGCCGCCGATGATCTTCGGGTGGGCCTTCGGGGACGAGCCGACGATGTCGAACGCGTTGGCGGTGGGGGCCGACGGGCCACACAGCTTGGCGTCGGAGTATGTGTCGCTGACCCATGTGCCGGGGAGCACACAGCTCGTAACTTCTTGCGCCATGACGGCAGAACCCGTGGCGGTCCCCCACGTCGTACAGCTCGACCTCGCCGGTCGGACCGCCCTGGTCACCGGGGGCGGCGGCGGCATCGGGCGGGCGTGTGCCCTGCGGCTGGGCGCGGCCGGCGCCACGGTGCTCGTGGTGGATCGCAACCTGGAGGCGGCGAAGGCGGTGGCCGCCGAGGTCGGTGGCCGGGCCGAGGGCGTGGACCTGTCCGACGCCGGGGCGGTGGACCGCCTCGACGTGGACGTGGACATCGTGGTGAACAACGCCGGGCTCCAGCACGTCGCGCCGCTACAGGACTTTCCCGTCGAACGCTTCGAGTACATCCAGCGGGTGATGGTGGAGGCGCCGTTCCTGCTGATCCGCCGGGCCCTGCCGCACATGTACGCCCGGGGGTGGGGTCGCATCGTCAACATCTCCTCGGTGCACGGGCTGCGCGCCTCGCCCTACAAGGCGGCCTACGTCTCGGCCAAGCACGCGCTGGAGGGGCTGTCGAAGGTGGTCGCTCTGGAGGGCGCCGCGCACGGGGTGACCGCCAACTGCATCAATCCGGCGTACGTGCGTACGGCGCTGGTGCAGAGCCAGATCGCCGACCAGGCGGCCAGCCACGGTATCGACGAGGCCGAGGTGATCGAGAAGATCATGCTGGCTCGGGCCGCCATCAAACGGTTGATCGAGCCGGAGGAGGTGGCCGAGCTGCTGGCGTACCTCTGCTCGCCGCCCGCGGCGTTCATCACCGGTACGTCGATCGCCCTCGACGGGGGCTGGACGGCCAACTAGTGGGGCTGAGCACAATGTCGACCATGTCATCGCCGGTGGAGTTCCTGGAGCTGCTCGCCCGTGAGGCCGCGGCTGTCGAGTTCGAGGGACCGCTGGTGGCCGCGCGGGCTGCGGGGCTGCCGCCGGAGCGGCTGACCGAGCTGGAGCAGGCCAGGTCGGTGGCGTTGCGGGTTCGCGCGCTGCTGGAGCGGCGGCGTCGCCGCGAGACCGAGCTGTCCGGCCTGTACGACACGGTCAGCGACCTGGCCGGGCTGCGCGACCTGGACGATGTGCTGCGGGCGATCGTGCACCGGGCCCGCAACCTGCTCGGCGCGGACGTGGCCTACATGACGCTCAACGACGACGAGCGCGGCGACACCTACATGCGGGTGACCGACGGGTCGGTCTCGGCCCGCTTCCAGCGGCTGCGACTGCCGATGGGCGCCGGCCTGGGCGGTCTGGTGGCCCAGTCCGGCGCGCCGTACGTCACAGCGAACTACGGCGAGGACGCGCGCTTCCACCACACCGGCGAGATCGACGCCGGGGTCGGCGAGGAGGGCCTGGTGGCGATCCTCGGGGTGCCGCTGCGGCTCGGTTCGACGTCGATCGGTGTGCTCTACGCGGCCAACCGTTCGGCCCGGCCGTTCGTCCGGGAGGAGGTGGCGCTGCTGGTGTCGCTGGCCGCGCACGCCGCGGTGGCGATCGACACCGCCCGGCTGCTGACCGAGACCCGCTCGGCGTTGGCCGAGTTGTCGGCGGCGAACACCACGATCCGGGCGCACAGCAGCTCGGTGGAGCGGGCCGCGGCGGCACACGACCGGATGACGGCCCTGGTGCTGCGCGGCGGCGGTGTGGAGGACGTGGCGGCGGCCGTGACCGAGGTGCTGGGCGGCGCACTGTTGGCGCTGGACGCCGAGGGCCGCCTGCTGGCCCGGGTCGGTGAGATCGACGAGCCGGACCGGGCGGACATCGTGGAGGCGGTGGCGGCGTCCCGCACGGAGGGTCGCAGCGTGCGCCGCGGTCCACTCTGGTACGCGGCGGTGGTGGCGGGCGCGGAGAACCTTGGTGCCCTGGTGCTGCGCCCGGATGACGAGTTGGTCGACGCCGACCAGCGGATCCTGGAACGGGCGGCGCTGGTGACCGCGCTGCTGCTGCTGTTCCGCCGGACTGTCGCCGAGGCGGAGGGGCGGGTACGCGGCGAGCTGCTGGACGACCTGATCGCCCGACCGCTGCGCGACACCGACGCGCTGCGCAGCCGGGCCCGGCGGCTCGGGGTGGACCTGGACGCGCCGCACGTGCTGGTGGCGGTGGGCGACGACGCGATCGCGGCGACCGGCTCGGCCCGGCAGCGGGTGCTGTCCTGGGCCACCACGTACGCCTCGGCGCGGGGTGGCCTGGCGGCGGCGCGCGACGGCCGGGTGGTGCTGATGTTGCCGGGGCTGGACGCGGGAGGCAGTGCCCGCGCGGTTGCCCGGGACCTGTCCCGGGTGACCGGCCGTCCGGTGACCGCCGGGGCGAGCGGCCCGACGAACGGCCCGGCGGCGTTGGCCGCGACGTTCCGGGAGGCGGACCGGTGCCTGACGGCGTTGGGCGCGCTGGGCCGGGCCGGCCAGGGGGCGAGCACCGCCGAGTTGGGCTTCGTGGGGCTGCTGCTGGGCACTGTCGGTGACCGGGGTGAGAAGGACGTGACCCAGTTTCTCGGCGCGACGGTCGGGCCGGTGGTCGACTACGACGCCCGACGGGGCACGGCCCTGGTGAAGACGCTGGAGGCGTACTTCGGGGTGGGTGGCAGCCTGGCCCGGGCCGCCGAGCAACTGCACGTGCACGTCAACACGGTGACGCAGCGGTTGGAGCGGGTCGGGCAGTTACTCGGCGCGGACTGGCAACGGCCCGAGCGGGCGTTGGAGGTGCAGCTCGCGCTGCGCCTGCACCGGCTCCGCGCCCCGGGCGGTTGAGCGACGCCCGCGAGCGCGGACGCCCGCGGAAACACGCACCTCCGCGAGCGCGGACGCCCGCGGAAACACGTGCCTCGCGAGCGCGGACGCGGGCGCCTGCGGCGCCGAGCGACACCGCCGCGGTAGACGCTGGGGCCCGCGGCGACATCCCGCGCTGGGGCCCGCGGCGACACCCCGCCTCAGCGGACGCGGATGCCCTCCAGCACGGCGTCGACGACCTGCTCGGGCAGGGCCCGCTCGTCCAGCTCCGGATTCCATTGCAGCACCCGCTGGATCAGCATCGGCCCGGTGAGCAGAGCCATCGTCACCTCCAGGTCGATGTCGGGCCGCAGCAGGCCCTCGTCGATGCCGCGCCGCAGCACGTCGCGCATCAGCTGCCGCCGGGGCGCGATGATGTTCTGGTAGAGCTGGTACTGGTCCGGGCTGCGGTTCACCGCGGGCACCAGGCAGGGCATGATCTTCGCGGCTCGCGGGTCGATGTTCTTACCGATCGCGCCGACGAGCAGCACCAGGTCGTCGCGGACGGAGTGGCCGGCCGGTTGGGCCATGATGCCCTTGAGTCGACGCAGGGCATCCAGCAGCAGCGCGTCCTTGCCGGCCCAGCGGCGGTAGATGGTGGCCTTGCCGACCCCGGCGCGGGCGGCGATCGCCTCGATCGAGAGTGCCTCGATGGTGCTGCCCTCGGCGAGCAGGTCGAGGGCGGCTTCGACGATCGCCTCGTCGGCGCGGAGGCTCCGCGGTCGCCCGGCGACCGCCGAGACGCTGGACTGGCCGACGGAGCTGGCCATGATGGCCCGCCGGTCGCTGTGG
>NZ_JBEZCZ010000075.1:0-19389 GCF_040647875.1 Micromonospora sp. NPDC049230 | reverse complement strand
TTCGGGGTAGGACGTCGCAATCCACACCGAACCCGAAGGCCCTCACCTATTTCAAGATCTCCCCGTCACCAACGTCCGTGGTCAGTACAGCTAGCTGACCGAGCCGCGCTGACTGCTCGGGATCACCTCGCCGCCACGCTTTCCCGTCGCTGGCGGCATGTCCAGGCGGTAGCCGCCAAGGCTGAGCACCTCCGCTGCCTGACAGGAGGAGACGGAGACATTCTGGTCGCTTCTGCTTGGCTACACGATATTGGTTACGCGCCAGAATTGGTGGACACTGGCTTCCACTCTCTGGACGGAGCGCGGTGGCTGCTGCGGAACGGATTCGGCCTTCGGCTAGCGGCACTGGTGGCGCATCACTCCTGTGCCTCATACGAGGCTGAAGAACGCGGCTTGGGCGAGGCATTGGCCGAGGAGTTCCCTCGCGAGAAGTCCGTGAGTTCTGATGCTCTCTGGTACGCGGATATGACGACCGGCCCCAACGGTCAGGACTTCACCGTCATGGAGCGGCTGGCTGAGATCCGCGAACGGTACGGCCCGGATGACCTGGTGACGCGCTTCTGGAAGAAGGCCGAGCCAGCTCTCATCGAGGCTGTGCGACGGACGCAGGCCCGCGCCGCGACTCAGCCGATGTAGGGGCTCGCCGCCGCACGGTGGAGGCTGCGGCTGGCGAACCTTGGTCGAGCGTCTGAGCTGGTGGGTGACGGATGAGTCGACCTGTATGGGGACTGTCGTCACGCAGTCTGGGGCCGAGGCCCTGCTTCGTGTTCTGCTCCGTCAACGGACGGCAGCGGAACGACTGATCCGCCAGCAAGGTACAGCGGGGCGGCTAGATCACGAGCGCTCATCGCCGCATGAACTCGTGTGGCGACGTTGCTGGGAAGACGCTGCTCGGCCTCTCGGGGCGAGAAGAAGGCGACGTCCTCCAACTCCTGTCCCGGCAGAGCGACGCCATCGAGGCTGTCGACCGACCCGCAGTCAAACGTGAAGCTGATGATCGCGCATGGCCGCTGCCCGGCGGGCGGTGCCCAGTCGACCACGAGAAGGCTGCCCACGGCCGCCGAGATCCCCAACTCCTCTCGGATCTCACGGGCGCAAGCATCATGTGGGTATTCGTCCTCGTCGACGTAACCGCCAGGGAAGGCCCAGTGGTCGCGGTACGTGGGCTTGACGAGCAGCACGTTGCGTTCGGGGTCGGTGATGAGGGCCGCAGCGGCGGCGTAGAAGGAAGGCAGGTTGGCGTACCAGGTGGCGGGCTCCGTCCAGGTCACCTCGGTGACGCTAGCGGACTCAGACGGGGCTTCCGCACTACGCGGCTGTTGGCGTGGCTGGCGTGCTTTGGAGACAGCTGGAAGGTTTGATGAATCCGGACGGCACCTCATGCGCGTTCGGGAATGGTCGATGTACTGTCCGCAGCGGCGATGGCCGGTAACGGTGGTCGCTTACCGCAGCCCCAGCGGGAGCAATGATGTCCGAATCTGCTTCGCCTTTCGCTGAACGGCTCAGGACTCTGATCAAGAGTCGGGGAGTCAGCTATCGTGCGCTGGCTGGAAAGACCTTCTACAGCAAGAGCTATCTCCACGACCTCGCCTGCGGTCGAAAGACGCCGACCTTGAACACGGCGCACCGTTTGGACGCTGCTTTGGAGGCGGGCGGGATGCTGGCTGCGCTTGCCCTGGCCCCCGGCGCCGAGGAGGGGTCGGCGGTCACCTATGGGTTGCGGTGCGATGCCGAACAGCTCGCCGACCTGCTCGTCACGCAGACGCCCAACCCGGAGAACGCGGCCGAGCTGGCACATCAATGGCTGATCGCGGAGCCACCGCAGCGATATGAACTGAGCGCGGGCCGCCGCGTCGGAGACGAGACGGTGGCTCGCGTCGAAGGTCGGGTTCGCCAGCTTCGACGGTTGGACGACCACGTCGGTGGTGCAGAGACCTACACGATGGTCTCCGCCGAGCTGGCCGCCACCGCTGACCTGCTCCGCGAGGGCAGCTATCGGGAAGCGGTAAATCGGAGGCTGCTCGTCGCCATCGCTGACCTCTGTCAGTTGGCGGGTTTCGTCGCCGAGGATTCCGGCCGGGTCACTGAGGCTCGTCGGCACTATCTGACTGGGATGCGGGCCGCGCACGCTGGTGGCGACACTGCCAGCGCCGCCAACTGCCTCAGCAGCCTGTCCTACCTAGAGGCGAATCTCGGTGACAGGCGGTCTGCCATCACCTTGGCAAGGTCGGCGTACGTCGGTGGTCGACATGCGGCAGAGGCCACCGGCCAAGCCCTGCTGCTGGAGCGGGTCGCCTGGGCGCACGCACGTCTGGGTGAGGCGACCCTTGCCGAACGAGCACTGGGAGACGTTCAGCAGATTTATGAACACTCCGACTTGGACGACGCTCCCTCGTGGGCGTACTGGCTGACCCACGACGAGGTTGAGGTCATGGCCGGGCGCGTGTGGACCGAGTTGCGACGGCCGCTGCGGGCGGTGCCCATCTTGGAGGGCGCGATCGTCCGTTACGGCGAGGACTCCCCACGCGAGACCTCCTTGTATCTCAGTTGGCTCACCGAGGCCCTGTTGCAGGCCGGGGAGCTTGAGCACGCGGTGGTCGCCGCGGGTCGCTCGATGGATCTGGCGCGCTCGGCGCGGTCACAGCGTGCGGTTGACCGCATCGCTGAACTGCGTCGCATGATGGCCGCCGCTGAGGACAGGACGGGCGCCGCAGACAAGTTCCCGAAGGTGTCCGCCGACCTGTCCGCCGCCGCTGGCGGACAGGTCGGCGGACAGTAGCGGACGCGATTCCTCTGGATCGCGGCTGATGATCGTTACAGGCTGTCGCCTGGGCGTCGCTGAATGACCCGCTTTGGAGGTCATGGCGTGCCGGGCGTGACGGCCAGCCCTGTTACGTGCACGTCGCGCCCCGATCTGTGAGGTGGGGGATGAGCGGCACACGAACTGGGCGAGGCGACGAGCCGGCAAGCAAGGGTGAAGAGTCGGACGCGGTCGAGCGTGAGGCGGCCAAACAGCGACTCCTGGCGCAGGCGGAGGCGGAGCGCGTACCGGTGGAGGACACGACCCGTGCGGTCCCGGACCGGCGGTGGCGGCGTGACAAGCGATGACCTGCCGATCGGCCGCCGGGTCGCCCGCTGGCGGGTACGGCGCTCGATGACGCAGCAGCAGCTCGCCGACCGGCTCCGTAAGTCGAAGAGCTGGGTCGACAAGGTCGAGCGGGGTGTGCGCGCCCTGGACCGGTACTCGGTGATCCACGAAGTGGCCGAGGTGCTTCGGGTCGATCCGGAGGTGCTGCTCGGCCAGCAGCCGCAGCGGACACCGGTCGGCGCTCTCGACGGGGTGGACGACATCCGGGCCGCTCTCGCCCGCTACGACACGCCGGAAGCCACCCGGCAGGCGACGGAAGAGGCGAGGAGGCAGGTCGGGCATGCCTGGTTGACCTACCAGCATGCGCACTACGCGCAGTTGGTGCGGGTGTTGCCGGGTCTGCTCGATGTCGTGCAGGGCGTGCGGGCACCGGAGTTGCGGGTGCAGACGTACCGGATCACTTCAGCATTGCTGGTCAAGCTGGGTGAGGCCGACCTCGGGTGGCTGAGCGCCGACCGGGCGATGGCAGTGGCGGGTGACGATCCGGCGCTCGCGGCGACGGCGGCCGTGTCGGTAGCGCAGGCGTTGCGCGCGTCGGACCGCGACCGTCTCGCCCTGGCCGCGACGCTCGCCGCCGCGAACCGCATCAGGCCGCAACGGTCACCGGGGGAGTGGGCCCTGGGCGGGACGCTGCTGCTCCAGGCGGCCCTGGCCGCCGCCGGCTGCGGCGAGCACCACCGCGCCGACGAGCTGACCGACCGGGCCGCGGGCGTCGCCGCCAACCTTCGGGGGTACGACGATGAGCACCGCACCAGCTTCGGGCCGGTTGCCGTCGACCTGGCGCGGGTGCTGGTGGCGGCGCGACGGGGTGACGCCGACGAGGCGGTGCATCGACATGTGCGCGTCGTTCGGCGGGAGACGTGGCGACGGCTGCCGGCCGAGCATCGCGGCGCCTACCTGCTCGACGCCGCGCGGGCGTACCTGCAACAGGGTGACCTGCGTGGCGCGGCACGCGCCATTGTCGACGCGGACAGTGTCGCGCCCGCCGAGGTCCGGTGCCGGCCCTTGGCGCGTACCCTCATCGCCGATGTCGCCCGCGCGAAGCCGGCGCCGGCCGGCGTGACGCGACTGGCGACGTTGGTCGGCCTCACCCGGCCCTGAGTAGCCGGATCAGCCTCCCACCCGTTGGGAACGCGCTGATGATCGACTCGGTTTTGGTGAACTCGCGGTGTCCGAGCCGCCGGGACACCACGAGTTCCTGAAAACCGAGTCGATCTTGGGCCGCGCGCCGACCGCGTGTCGGCGTGGCGCGACGGTGGTCGGTCCTACCCGGGGACGGACGTGCGTTGGCGTAGGTCCTCAGCGGGGTCGATGGTGCGCACGGGGTTGGGGACCGGGCCGCGCCGTCGCCACTCGCGCGGGTAGCCCAGCGAGACCTCCTCGAACCGCACCCCGTCGTGAAACGTCGTGCGGGGAATGTGCAGGTGCCCGTAGACCATCGTGGCCGCGCCGAAACGCTGGTGCCAGTCGCGGGTGCGGATGGTGCCGCACCACTGGGCGAACTCCGGGTACCGCAGGATGTCGGTGGGTTCGCGCACCAGTGGGTAGTGGTTGACCAGTACGGTCGGCAGGGCCGGGTCTCGGGCGGCCAGCCGGCGCTCGGTTTCGGTGACGCGGGCGTCGCACCACGCCTCCCGGCTCGGGTAGGGGTCGGGGTGCAGCATCGCCTCGTCCGTGCAGACCACCCCGGCCTTGTACGCCAGATCCAGCGACTCCTGTTTGGTGCGCGCCGCGGGCACCCGGAACGTGTAGTCGTAGAGCACGAAGAGCGGGGCGATCGTGGCGGGGCCGCCCGCGCCGTCCCAGACCGGGTAGGGGTCTTCCGGGGTGACGACCCCCAACTGTCGACACATGCGGACCAGTTCCTGGTAGCGCGCCTCGCCGCGGAGTCGCACCGGGTCGTCGGGCGGCGTCCACAGCTCGTGGTTACCCGGTGCCCAGACGACTTTCGCGAAGCGGGTGCTCAGCAGCGCGAGTGCCCACTCGACGTCGGCGTACCGCTCGGCCACGTCACCGGCGACGAGCAGCCAGTCGCCGGCGTGGTCGGGGTGTAGCTCCTGGACGAACGAGCGGTTCTCCGGGTAGGCGATGTGCAGGTCGCTGACGGCCCGTAGCCGGGGCGATTGGCTCACCCTCCGAGGCTAGGCCGTCGTGCCCGATCGGACCACCCCTGTCTGGCCCACCGGGGCTGGTGTGGTCGCCCGCATATCCGCCGACTCGCCGGGAAAGCCGTGACGTCCGACAGCCCGAAACCGGAGCAGGAGACAAACATGCCTTTCATCACCGTGGGGACGGAAAACTCCGCACCCATCGACCTGTACTACGAGGATCACGGATCCGGCAAGCCGGTGGTGCTGATCCACGGCTTCCCGTTCAACGGGGCGACCTGGGAGAAGGAAACCAAGGCGCTGCTCGACGCCGGATACCGGACGATCACCTACGATCGGCGCGGTTACGGCAACTCGGCGCAACCAGCCTTCGGGTACGACTACAACACGTTCGCCGCGGACCTGGACGTGCTGATGACCGAGCTGGACCTGAACGACGTGACCCTGGTGGGGCACTCGATGGGCACCGGTGAGGTGATCCGCTACCTGGGCAACTACGGTTCCCAGCGAGTGAGTCGGGCCGTGGTGCTCAGCCCGCTGCAACCCATGTTGGCCAAGGCCAGCGACAATCCGGAGGGTGTGGAGCGGAGCCTCTTCAAGGGCTTCCAGGACGCCATCATCAAGGATCGCTTCGCGTACCTGACGTCGTTCTGCGACGCGTTCTTCAACCCGGACCAGAACATGGGCAAGCGGGTCAGCGAGGAGGCGTACCGGGCGCACTGGCAGATCGGCGCCATGGCCTCCGGTAAGGCCACCCACGACAGTGTGGACGCCTGGCAGGAGGACTTCCGTCCGGACCTGCCGAAGATCGACATTCCGCTGCTGATCGTGCAGGGTGACCAGGATCGGGTGTTGCCCTACCCGGTGACCGGCCAGCGGCTGGCACCGATGATGCCGACCGGCAAGCTCATCACGCTCAAGGGCGCGCCGCACGGTATCCCGTGGACGCACGCCGACGAGGTCAACAAGGCGATCCTGGAGTTCATGAAGCAGCCGGCGAAGGCTCGCGCCTGACCCGTACCGGTAGCCGATCGGACGCCGGCGCCGTGCGGCGCCGCGACACCCGGCCCACGGTTCGCACCGGGGCCGGGTGTCGCCGGCGGTCAGGGCCGGCGGGCCACCACCGCGCCGTTGGCGCCCGGGGCGTCGATCGGCACGGTACGCACGTCGACGAAGCCGGCGTCGGCAAGCCACGTCCGGTATTCCGCACCCGAGTAGTTGCGCCCGCCCTCGGTCTCGACGAGCATGTTCATCCCCATCAGCGCCGCCTCCGGCGGCCCGGTGCGTTCGTCGTTGAGCAGCAGCTCACAGACGACGATCGCCCCACCGGGCGGCAGCGCCGCGTGGCAGCGGGCCAGCAGCGCCCGGTTGGTGGGCTCGTCCCAGTCGTGCAGGATCATGCTGAGCAGGATGACGTCGTGCCCGCTCGGCAGCGCCGGATCGACGAGGAAGTCACCGGCCACCGCGTCGATCCGCCCGGTCAGACCGGCCTCGGCGATCCGCTCGCGCGCCCGGACGCAGACGTGCGGCAGGTCCAGCACCGTCGCCCGCAGGTCGGGCAGGCGGCGGCAGAACTCGATCGGGAACGCGCCCGCCCCGCCGCCCACGTCGAGCAGGCGGCGATGCGCGGAGAAGTCGTACGCGTCGGCCAACGCGCTGGCGGTGAAGCTGGACGTGGAGAACATGGCGTCCCAGAACTGCGCCAGCATCTGCGGGTCCTCGGTGTCGAACATCGACTGCTGGGACTCCGGGTCCCAGGTCAACGGCCGATCGGTGCGCAGGGCCTCGCCGATGCGATGCCAGGGCAGGTAGGTGCGCAGGTCCGAGTAGCGCACCTGCGCGCCGAAGTAGTACGGGCGGCCCTCGACCAGGAACTGCTCGGCCAGCTCGGTGTTGCGGTAGCCGGCGCCGGCCTTCTCCAACAGGCCGAGTGAGGCGCTGGCGGCCAGCAACAGGTCCGCGGGCCGGTCGGGCAACCCGAACTCGGCGGAGACGTCCTCCACTGTCATCGTCCGCCCGCCGGCCAGCCGGGTGAACAGGCCGAGCTCGACGCCGACCGCGAGGGTCTTGAAGCCCCACACACCGGCCACCAGGCGCATGAGGGGAGTGGGAGTGGTCACGGAAACATCAGATCACAGGTCGGCTCCGTCCACGATGGTCGTTACGCCCGGAGGAGCGTCACCAGCCCGGCGGCGACAAGCACGCCGGCCCACAGCCGGTCGACGTTGAACCAGGCCCGACGCAGCACGCCGACCCCGAGCACCTGGTAGACCAGCATCGCCACGGCCAGGGCGACCCCGAGCATCGCCGCGGTGTGCACCCCCGCCGCGGCGAGCCCGGACAGCGCACCCACCGGTGCGGCGGCCAGGTGCCCGGAGTGGCCCCCGGGCACCGGCTCGGCCACCAGCACCGGCAACAGCATCAGCCCCGCGCCGTGCGCCGACGACATGAGAAACGACCAGCCGGCGAGCTGCGCCGAGGACAGTCGCATCCCCGCCCAGCGGAAGTGCCGCTCGGACAGCAGCCGCCACAGCCCGAAGGCGACGAGCAGCACGCCCCCGACCACCGCCAGGGCGGTGCTCGCCGTCACCGACCGGGTCGCGGTCACCAGCGCCGCGACGATGGCCACCGAGGCGAGATGCCCCGCCGCGATCGGCGGCAGCGACCGCAGCAGCGCCGTACGGTTGCGCTCCTGCAAGCCCCGGGCCACCGCGAACAGCCAACCCATCGCCGGGTTCAGACCGTGGAACGCGCCGAGCGCGGCGAGCGTCGCCAGGGTGGAGACGGTCACGGAAAGCAGTACGAGTCGGAGGACGCGTCCCCGCCCTGCAAGCGGGTCTGGTGCACCCGCAGCCCGCGGAACTCCTCCCCGTGCGGGAAGAACCGCTCGTCCGGGGTGAGCCCACCGGCGTCGGTGTCGACATCGAGCTTCGCCAGCCAGGCACCCACCCCATCCGGGTAGAACTGGTCGTCCCACGCGCCGTAGAGCGAGTTGCTGACGTAGACGCGTCGGCCGTCCCGGCTGACCTCGACCATCTGCGGGCCGCCCGCGAGGGCCTCGTCCGGGGCGGACGGGTGGGCGGTGTGTCGGACGATGCCGCCGAGGTGCACCGAGCCGGTGTGCACCGGGTGCAGCGGGTCGCTGACGTCGTACTGGCGCAGCTCCCCGGTGCCCCAGCAGGAGACGTAGAGGAAGCGGTCGTCAACCGACAGGTCGATGTCGGTCACCAGTGGCGGCACCGCGCCGAACGGTTTGAGCAGGTCGGGCAGGTCCGCCGGGTCGGCCGGCTCGGCCGGGATGTCGATCACCTTGGTGACCGCCCAGGCGTCCCCGTCGCGGTGCCACAGCCAGACCGAGGCGGACAGGTCCTCCACACTGATCACCACACCGACGAACCCGTACGACTTCGTCGGGTCGTGCGCCGGGCGCAGCTCCAGCGGCATCTGGTACTGATCGCCCAGGTCGACCCGCTGCACGTGGCGACGTTTCGCGAGGTCCCAGAAGTGGATGGCGTGCCCGTAGCGGCGGCCCAGCAGCAACTCACCGACGATGCCGTCCTCGATCATCGACGGGGTGCCCCACTCGCTGGTGACGAGCACGTCCTGGGTCAGGTGCCACCACACGTCGTACGCCAGGAACTGCGGGCCCCGGTCGGCCTCCCACGCCCCGCGGACCTCGAACGTGGTGTGGTCCAGGATGGCGATGCCACCCGGCCCCTCCGCGCCGTCCGCGCCACCGAGGGCGGACAGGTAGATGCCGTCCGGCCCACAGTGCACGGTGTGCGGCCGGGAGTAGCCGGCCCGCTTGGCCAACTCCTCCGGCCCGATCACCTTGACGACCTGCGGCTGGCGTGGGTCGGGCTGGGTGTCGAGCACGTGGATGCGCGACGACCGCAGGCCGGGCACGATCAGGTAGCGCCGCTCGACGTGCGGGTGCGGTGCGGTCGGGCAGAGCGCGCTGCTGCACGCGTTCCAGCCGAAGTGGTGCAGCTCGTCGCCGAGGTGCGGCAGGTCGGTCCAGCCCACGACCCGACCGTAGTCGGCGGAGTCGGGGTCGGTGTCCAGCACCACGATGGCGTCCGGGCGGCTGGCCGTCCGGTCGAAGGCCGCCACGTAGGCCAGCTTCTCGGCCGGTGCGGTCACCGCCTCGCGGGGTGAGGGATAGAACGTGGGGTCGGGGGTCCAGCGGGTCATCGCAGCTCCGCTCGTCAGGTGGTGGGAACGCCGAGTCGGTCGAGCAGGTGCCGGCGCAGCGCGCCGAAGGCCGGGTCGTCCGGCGTACGGGTGGGGCCGAGGTCGACGGGCAGCTCCGCGACGATGCGGCAGTCGTCGAGGAGCAGGATCCGGTCGGCGAGCAGCAGTGCCTCCTCCACGTCGTGGGTGACCAGCAGGGCGGCGAAGCCGTGCTCGGCGCGCAGCCGGCGCAGCAGGACCTGCATCCGCAGTCGGGTCAGCGCGTCCAGGGCGCCGAACGGCTCGTCGAGCAGCAGCAGGTCTGGTTCGCGGACCAGGGCCCGCGCGACGGCGACCCGTTGCGCCTGCCCACCGGAGAGCTCGGCCGGCCAGGCACGGTCTCGTTCGGCGAGCCCGACCTCGGCCAGTGCCCGCTGGATCCGGCCGGAGGTGTCCGCTCCGGACAGCCCCAGCCCGACGTTGGGCGCCACCCGTTTCCAGGGCAGCAGCCGGTGCTCCTGGAAGACCACGGCGGCGGTGCCGTGCACGACGATCTCGCCGCTGGCCTCGCCGTCGAGCCCGGCGAGAATCCGCAGGAGGGTGCTCTTGCCGGAGCCGCTGCCGCCCAGCAGCGCCACCACCTCGCCCCGGGCGATGGTCAGGTCGACCCCGGCCAACACGACTGTCGGCCCGAACGCCCGGTGCACCGCGTGCGCGGTCAACACCGGCGTGGTGCCGGTCAGGTGGCCCGCAGTCCGCGACGCCATGTCAACATCCTCCTCTCCAGGACCCGCAACGCAAGGTCGGATATCAGCCCGAGCAGGGCGTAGACGAGCAGGCCGAGCACCACCACGTCGGTCTGGCTGAACTCCCGTGCCTCCATCATCAGAAAGCCGATCCCGGTCTGGGCGTTGACCTGCTCGCCGACGACAAGGCTGAGCCAGGCCGCGCCGATCGCCAGGCGCAGGCCGAGGAACAGGGAGGGCAGCGCGCCGGGCAGCACCACGTGCCGCAGCCGGGCGGCCTGCCCCAGTCCGCAGGTACGGGCGGCCTCCACCAGCCGCTCGTCGATGTCGCGGATGCCGGCGTAGGTGTTGAAGTAGATGGGGAAGAACGCGCCCAGCGCCACCAGGCTGATCTTGAGTGACTCGCCGATGCCGACCCAGATGATCAGCAACGGGACCAGGCCCAGGTGCGGCAGCATCCGGGCCATCTGCACTGGTGGGTCGACAAGGTCGTCGCCGAGGCGCAGCAGCCCCGCCACAGTGCCCAGGACCAGCGCCAGGACGCCGCCGATCAGCAGCCCCGCCCCGGCGCGGGTGAGGGAGTCCAGCAGGTGCACGAAGAGCGTCCCGTCCCGGGCCAGCCGCCAGCCGGTGGCCAGGACGTCACTGGGCGCGGGCAGCTTCTCCGGTGCCAGCAGCCCGGTCCGGGCGGCCAGCTCCCAGCCCAGGACCAGCGCCACCGGGCTGATCAGCCGCCGGTAGCGCCGGGCCACCCCTGGGTGCCGCGGCGCGGCGGGAGCGGCGGTCACCACCTCGCTGGGGGCCTCGGCGAGCGTCGTGCGGCTCACTGGAAGACCGCGCTGAATCGGTCGTCGACCCGGGACCGCAGGTCGACCGGGCCGGGAATGAGCTCCAGGTCGATGAAGCTGTCGGTGATCGCCTGAAGCTCGTCGCCGATCGCCGGGGTGACCGGGGCGAGGGGCCTGGCGCTGCGGGCCAGGGCGCGACCGGTGACGTCCTGCGGGATCTTCAGCTCCGGAGCGAGGGTGCTGGCCCGTTCCTCGGGGTGGGCGATGCCCCAGTCGGTCACCTCGCGGTAGCGCTGGAGGAACGCCCGGATCTCGTCCGACCGCTTGTCGACAGCGCCGGGAGCGGCCAGGACGTACTCGCGGTTGCTGGCCAGACCCGTCGCGTCCGCGAGCACCTGCACCCCCGGTTGCTCGGCAAGAGCGAAGTACGGGTCCCAGATCACCCAGGCGTCGATCTGCCCGCCGTCGAACGCGGGCCGCCCCTCGGCGGGTTTGAGGTACTTGACCTGGATGTCCTTCAGGGTCATGTTGTTCGCCTTGAGGAGCTGGACCAGCAGCCAGTGCACGTTGGAGCCCTTGTTGAGGGCGATCGTCCTGCCCTTCAGGTCGGCGAAGCTGCGGTAACCGCGATCGGCCTTGACCAGCACGGCCTCACCCTGCGGGATCGGCGCGGAGGTGCCGATGACGGAGAAGGGGATCTTCCCGGCCGCCGCGAAGACGGGCGGCGCCTCGCCGACCTGTCCGATGTCGATGGACCCGGCCTTGAGTGCCTCGGTGAGCGCCGGGCCACTCTCGAACAGCGCCCACTCCACATCCGGTGCCGCGCCGCGCGCCTTGACCAGACTGAGGCCGCCGAAGCGCTGGTACCCGATCCGGAGCTTGCCCTTGGTGCCGCCCGCGTCGGCGGTGCCGCCGCACGCGCTCACCGCGACGGTGGCGAGCAGCGCCACGGTGGTGAGCGCGGCCGTCAGGAGGCGGCGACGCGGGGGGCGGCTGGTAGACGGGGTGGGCATGGCGGCTCCTCGGGTCGGGCAGGCGGGGGTGGCGGCGCATCGACGGGTGGCGGCACCGAAAGTAGCCTACTAACCCGATAGGTTTTATGGGTAGGCTGTCGGCGCGATCGTCCCACCCCTCAGGAGGTGCCCGCCTCGCCGCGTGCGCCGACCGTCCCCGCTGGAGGAAAGAGCCGCGATGACCCTCACCTTCCACTGGTTCCTGCCCACCAACGGCGACAGCCGGGACATCGTCGGCGGCGGGCACGGCGTGCCGACCGGCGCCGCCGGGGGAGCCCGTCCGGCCAGCGTGGCGTACCTGGGGCAGATCGCCCGCACCGCCGAGCAGCTCGGGTTCGTCGGCGCGCTCACCCCGACCGGCGCCTGGTGCGAGGACGCCTGGCTGAGCACGGCGATGCTGACCGAGGTGACCGAGCGCCTCAAGTTCCTTGTCGCCTTCCGACCCGGCCTGACCTCACCCACCCTCGCCGCCCAGATGGCCTCGACCTTCCAACGGCTGTCGCGGGGCCGGCTGCTGCTCAACGTGGTCACCGGCGGCGAGTCGCAGGAGCAGCGCTCCTACGGTGACTTCCTGGACAAGGACTCCCGGTACGCGCGGGCCGACGAGTTCCTGCACGTGGTGCGCGCACTGTGGCGCGGCGAGACGGTCGACCACGCCGGCACCCACGTCCGCGTCGAGCGGGCGCGGCTGCACCGCCTGCCCGACCCGGTCCCGAGCGTCTACTTCGGTGGCTCCTCCGCCGCCGCGCTGCCGGTCGCGGTGCGGCACAGCGACGTCTACCTCACCTGGGGCGAGCCCCCGGCGCTGGTGGCCGACAAACTGGCGCGGGTCCGGGCACTGGCCGCCGACGCCGGGCGCGAGGTGCGCTTCGGCATCCGGCTGCACGTCATCGCCCGGGACGCCGCCGAGCAGGCCTGGGCGCAGGCCCGACGACTGCTCGACGGCATCGCCGAGGCCGACATCCGGGCGGTGCAGGACGGGCTGCGCCGCAGCGAGTCCGAGGGACAGCGCCGGATGCTCGACCTGCACGGCGGGTCCCGCGACGGCCTGGAGGTCGCACCCAACCTGTGGGCCGGCGTCGGGCTGGTCCGTGGCGGGGCCGGCACCGCGCTGGTGGGCAGCCACACCGAGGTCGCCGACCGGATCGCCGAATACCACGCGCTCGGCATCGACGAGTTCATCCTCTCCGGCTACCCGCACCTGGAGGAGGCGTACTGGTTCGGGGAGGGCGTGCTGCCGATCCTGCGCGACCGCGGCCTGTGGCGACACCCCGACGGACCGCCCGGCGTGGCGGAGAACATCGACGTGCCGTTCGCCGCGATGCCCACGCCGCAGCCGGCCGCGGCCCACTGACCGGCCGGCCCGATCGCCGACCGACCCGTGACCTCTGCCGTCACGGCCACATCCACGCCCTGATCGGGCCCGAGCGGGAGTGGCGGCTCACGGTACGAGATTGACCGTGTGCTTGTCGCTGGGTATGTAGACCTCGCGGAGCCCGACGACCCGCGAGTTGGTACTGCCGGTATTCGAGCACCAGCTGAAGGCGGTCTGCGGGACGTAGATGGGTCCGTACTGGCCGGTCCACACCGTGCCGTCGGCGGCCTCGGCATAGTAGTAGGCGTAGCGATTGTTGGTGTTCAGCACGTACGCCTGGCCGCCGTTGTCAATGGTCCACCAGCCCCGGGTCCCCCACGAGGAGCCGTCGGAGTTGCAGCCGGTGTCGTAGTACATGATCGCGACCCAGATCCGAGGGCCGTAGCTGTTGCGGAAATGCAGCTGCATCGCTCAGCCCTCCACGGTCCACGGCGCCGGGCGGCGGCTCAGCGGGGTGTTGATGATGCGGCTGTGGTTGGGGGCGAGACGGGCCCCGGAGGCGGTGGCGGGCGCGGGCCCCGTCGCCTGGCCCGGCCGGACGTTGGTAATGCTCCCGGTGCGGGCCCGGTTCGCCTGCTGGGGGGCGATCCCCGGTGCCGGCGGGGCGCCGAAGCCGCCCGGCGCGTCCGGGGCAGCCGGCGCACTGGTGTCGTTGGCTGACGCGCCGGCACCGACCGCGGCGATGCCGGCGGCGGTCAGGCCGAGCACGCCGCCGATGCGTAGGAGTACGCGCCTGGTGAACGACGCGTCGGCGGGATCGGGTGGATTAGGATACGGGGAATCAGGCATAAGTCGGTCCCTTTCTGGCTGCCTTCTCCTGCGGGGCGGATCCGGCCGTTTCGGGCGGTCGTTGATCCGACAGGCGAAAATGATATCGGCGCTTCCGGATCGAGAGTATGACGCCTGTTATGAGCCGGTCCAGAGTCTGGAAGAAAGGGCACAACCCGAAAAATCGCGAATGACTATGCTGAATGCCTCAGCCAATTTTCCAACTGTCTGAAATTGGCCTCTCACATCGTGCGCATGCTCGCCGATCAAGGGCAGGGGCAGTCGTTCAAGACGCTCGACCGCGCGTAGTGCCTCGCGTCGGTGCTTGGCCCGGACGGCGATCCGTGCCGGACTGTTGCCTCGGCCGGTGGCGATCCTCTACGGTCTGCTCAGCGGTGGGCGGTGCGGTCCGCATCCGACCGGACACCGCCGGATGCCCGTTGCGCGGGCCGGGATGGTGGAGTCCCGGATCACCCCGTCGGCGGTGGCTCCGGCGGTCCTGTGACTCCAGCTCGTACCCCGGGCAGTGCTGCCCGGCGCGGCTCCGTGCGGAGCCGACGACGAGCCGGGCACGCCGATCCCACCGGGAGAAGCCCGTGTTCCTCAGCCCGCACGAGCAGGATCGTCTGCTCGTCCACGTCGCGGCCGACGTCGCCCGCCGCCGCCGCGAGCGCGGCCTGCGCCTCAACTATCCCGAAGCGGTCGCGCTGATCACCGCGTTCCTGCTGGAAGGCGCCCGCGACGGCCGGTCGGTGGTCGACCTCATGTCGACGGGCCGGACCGTGCTCAGCCGGGACGACGTCCAGGACGGCATCCCCGAGCTGCTGAGGGAGGTGCAGGTGGAGGCGACGTTCCCGGACGGCACCAAGTTGGTGACTGTGCACCACCCAATCCCGTGATCCCGGGAGAGATCCTGCCGGCCGCCGGCCCGGTCGAGATCAACGCGGGTCGTCCGGTGACCACGGTGCTCGTGGTCAACACCGCCGACCGGCCGGTGCAGGTGGGCTCGCACTACCACTTCGCCGAGTCCAACCCGGCGTTGGCGTTCGACAGGCACGCCGCCTGGGGGCAACGGCTCGCCGTGCCGGCGGGCACCTCGGTCCGGTTCGAGCCGGGCATCAGCCGCAGCGTGGACCTCGTCCCGTTCGGGGGAGCGCGCGTCGTGCCGGGCCTGCGCGGAGAGTGCGCCGGGCCGCTGGACCCGCCGCCGGCCGACGGGTCACCGCGGTGAGCGCCGTGCGGCGGGACCGCTACATCGACCTGTACGGGCCCACCACCGGTGACCGGATCCGGCTGGCCGACACCAACCTGTTGATCGAGGTGGAGACCGACCACTGCGTGGGCGGTGACGAGGCGGTCTTCGGCGGCGGGAAGGTGATCCGCGAGTCGATGGGCCAGTCCCGTGCGACCCGCGCCGAGGGGGCGCTGGACACCGTCATCACCGGTGCCGTGGTGCTCGACCACTGGGGTGTGATCAAGGCCGACGTGGGTCTGCGCGACGGTCGGATCGTGGCGCTCGGCCGGGCCGGCAACCCGGACACCATGCCCGGCGTCCACCCCGACCTGGTCATCGGCCCGGCCACCGAGGTGATCGCCGGCAACGGGCGGATCCTCACCGCCGGCGCGGTGGACACCCACGTGCACTTCATCTGCCCGCAGATCGTCACCGAGGCGTTGGCCAGTGGCATCACCACGATGGTCGGCGGCGGCACCGGGCCCGCCGAGGGGACCCGGGCCACCACCGTCACCCCGAACGCCTGGCACCTGGCCCGGATGCACGAGGCCCTGGACACGCTGCCGGTCAACGTGCTGCTGCTCGGCAAGGGCAACACCGTCTCCACCGAGGCGCTCTGGGAGCAGTTGCGGGCCGGCGCGGGCGGTTTCAAACTGCACGAGGACTGGGGCACCACACCGGCGGCGATCGACGCCTGCCTGCGGGTGGCCGACGCGTCCGGGGTCCAGGTGTCGATCCACACCGACACGCTCAACGAGGCCGGTTTCGTCGCCGACACCCTGCGCGCGATCGGCGGCCGGGCCATCCACTCGTACCACACCGAGGGCGCCGGCGGCGGGCACGCACCGGACATCATCACGGTGGCCGGTGAGCCGAACGTGTTGCCGTCCTCGACGAACCCGACCCGGCCGTACACCGCCAACACCCTCGCCGAGCACCTGGACATGTTGATGGTCTGCCACCATCTCAACCCGTCGGTGCCGGAGGACCTGGCCTTCGCCGAGAGCCGGATCCGACCGTCCACGATGGCCGCCGAGGATCTGCTGCACGACCTCGGCGCGATCTCCATCATCGGCTCCGACGCGCAGGCGATGGGCCGGGTCGGCGAGGTGATCATGCGGACCTGGCAGAGCGCGCACGTGATGAAGGACCGGGTCGGCGCACTGCCGGGTGACGGCGCCGCCGACAATCACCGGGCCCGACGGTACGTCGCGAAGTACACCATCTGCGCCGCCATGGCCAACGGGTTGGACGACGAGGTCGGCTCGGTCGAGCCGGGCAAGCTCGCCGACCTGGTGCTCTGGGACCCGGCGTTCTTCGGCGTACGACCGCACCTGGTGCTCAAGGGCGGCATGATCGCGTACGCCCAGATGGGTGACGCCAACGCGTCGATCCCCACGCCGCAGCCGATGTTGCCGCGGCCGATGTTCGGGGCGTACGGCGCGGCGGCCGCCGCCACCAGCCTGGCCTTCGTGGCGCCGGCGGCCCTGGACGCGGGGCTCCGCCTCGACGTGCGACGGCGGGTGGTGCCGGTGCGCGACGTGCGGTCGCGGGGCAAGGCCGACCTGCCCGAGAACAACGCGATGCCGCGCATCGCCGTGGATCCGGACACGTTCACGGTACGGATCGACGGGCAGGTGGTGGAGCCGGACCCGGTGACCCGGCTGCCGATGGCCCAGCGGTACTTCCTGTTCTGATGGCGACACCGAGCATGCTGCTGCTGTTGGCCGACGGACGCTTCCCGGCCGGGGCGCACGCGCACTCCGGCGGTCTGGAGGCGGCCGTCGCCGCGGGCCGGGTCACCGACCTGACCTCGTTGGAGGCGTTCCTGGCCGGACGGTTGGCCACCGCCGGTCTGGTCGGCGCGGCCTTCGCGGCGGCCGCACACCGGGCAGCGCAGCCCGAAATCGCCGACGTGGCCGCTCGGTCGGGCATACTCGCCCAGCTCGACGGGGAGCTGGACGCGCGTACCGCCTCACCGACCCTGCGGGCGGTCTCCCGCCGGCAGGGCCGGGCGCTGCTGCGTGCCGGACGGGCCATCTGGCCGGATGCCCCGTTCGGCGACCTGCCCGCGACGCCGGGCGGCGCACACCAACCACTGGTGCTGGGGCTGCTCTGTGCGGCGGCCGGGCTGTCCCGTCTCGAAACCGCCACGGTCGCCGCCTACGGGACGCTGACCGGGGCGGCAAGCGCCGGTGTACGGCTGCTCGGTCTCGACCCGTACCAGGTCCAAGCCCTGCTTGTCGGTCTTGCCGACGCCTGTGACGGCACGGCCGCCGAGGCGGCGCGGGCCGCCGACGATTCACCGGAGCGGCTGCCGGCCGCTGCCGCTCCACTCGCCGACATCCATGCCGAAATCCATGCCACCTGGGAGGTGCGTCTCTTTGCGTCCTGAGACTGTTGTGCCGAGCGCTGTGCCCGCCGTCGAGCCGACCACGCCGCCGGCCGACCCGTTCCACGACGAGAACGTCCCGCACACCCATCCCGAACCGGGGGTCGACCCGCACCCGCCGCTGGCCCGGGCGGGTCGCGCCCTGCGGGTCGGCATCGGCGGCCCGGTCGGGTCCGGCAAGACGGCCCTGGTGGCCGCGCTGTGCCGTGCCTTCGCCGACGAGCTGCGGCTCGGCGTGGTGACGAACGACATCTACACGACCGAGGACGCCGACTTCCTCCGGCGGGCCGGAGTGCTGGATCCGGCCCGGATCCGCGCGGTGGAGACGGGCTGCTGCCCGCACACGGCCATCCGCGACGACATCGGCGCCAACCTGGACGCGGTGGACGAGTTGGCCGACGCGGTCGGCCCGTTGGATCTGGTCCTGGTGGAGAGCGGTGGGGACAACCTGACCGCGACGTTCAGTCGGGGGCTCGTCGACCGGCAGATCTTCGTTGTCGACGTGGCCGGAGGGGACAAGGTGCCGCGCAAGGGCGGGCCCGGCGTCACCGCCGCCGACCTCCTCGTGATCAACAAGACCGACCTGGCGCCGATGGTGGGGGCCGACCTGGCCGTGATGGATCGCGACGCGCGAGCCCGACGGGGCGACCTCCCGACCGTCTTCCTGTCCATCGTGGGAGACCCGACGGCGAGCCGCGTCGCCGCCTGGATCCGGCACGAGCTGGCCCACCACGCCACCGCGCACCCCCTCGCCGTACCGGTCGGCCCGGCCTGATGCGAGCGCTCGCCCGGCTGGTCGCCCGGGCCGACGGTCGAGGCGGGACGGTGTTCGTGGAGGTGCACGGCGAAACGCCACTGCTGCTGCGCCAGACCCCGACCGACGCTGGCGTCGCCACAGTGCACCTCGTCGGCGGGGCGGCCGGCCCGATCGCAGGGGACGACCTGCGGCTGGAGATCGAGGTGGGACCGGGCGCGGCGGTCCGGGTGCACACCGTGGCCGCGTCGATCGCCCTGCCGGGCCGGCCGGGGGCGGTGTCCCGGATGGCGGTGCGGGCGGTGGTGCGTACCGGGGCCACGTTGCACTGGCTTCCCGAACAGTTGGTCGCCGCGGCCGGCTGCGCGCACCTCGCCGAGTCGCGGATCGACCTGGCCGCCGGGGCGAGCCTGCGCTGGCGCGACGAGCTGATCTGCGGCCGGTACGGCGAGACGCCCGGCGGGGCGGTCGTGCACACCCAGGTCGACTACGCGGGCCGGCCGTTGCTGCGGCAGTCCCTGGCGGTGGGACCGCAGGCACCCGGCTGGGCCGGGCCCGCCGTGCTCGACGGCGCGCCGGCCACCGGTTCGCTGCTGGTGGTCGACCCGTCGCGACCCACCGCACCCCCGGCCGCCGAGGGCAGTGTCGCCCGGCTGCCGTTGGCCGGCGGTCCGGCGACACTGTGGACCGCCACCGCTCCGGACGCGCACACCCTGCGCGCCCACCTGACCGTCTAGGGAGCCGCTGCCGGGCCGTGTGCTGCCACCACCGAGGCCGCCGCCGAGGCCCGGTCGGTGCAGAGAACGACGGTGCCGGACCGGCGGGAACTCTGGAGAGGGGGTATGCATTTATTGATAAATATTAATAACATGGCAGCACCTCTAGGTGGG
>NZ_JBEZCZ010000074.1:0-19473 GCF_040647875.1 Micromonospora sp. NPDC049230 | reverse complement strand
TCCGCCTCGCAGATGCCGTATCCCTGCCGGTGGGTGCCGGGGAACGTGGTCACGTATTCCACGAACCACATCCCCCGCTCCATGAAGCGCCGGGTGACTGTCTGCGTGCCGACAATCGCCTCGCCGTCCTCGTCCGTGCCGACGTACGGCATCGACTTCGTCCATACGCTGCCCACCGGCGGGTCGGTGTCACCCTGCTCGGCCACGTCTTTCCTCTCTCGCCGGGCCGATCACGAACCCACCGGCGTTATCCGCGCGGTTCGCAGCGCCCGCGCCACGTCCGACGCTTCGCGCATCAGCGCCACCAGGATTTCTTCCGAGGTCAGCTCGGGACACGCCTTGGCGTACTCGGCGAGCGCACGCATGACCCGGTCAGCAGCCTCCGACACCCGCACATCGGACGCGCGGCGCGCCGCGGTGCTGCGCATAACGGCGGCTTCGGCTGCGGACCGGGTGCTGGCCTCGGGACTGGTGATCAGCATGGAGGCCGGCACGTCGAGGCTCGCGGCCAGCGTCCGACGGAGTTCCTCGTCCGTCTCGGTCGGTTCAGGCATGGCCGGTCACCGAGGCACGCCAGCACGCCGGACGCTGTCCTCGATGGCGTGCAGCGCCACGACGGCGTCCTCGTCGGTCAGGTCGGGGTACTCGTCCGACGCTGCCCGTAGTGCCTCGGCGATCCGCACGGCCGCTGCGGCGACCCGGTCGGATATGCCGTACCGATCGGCCATCGCGGTGACCAGCTCTCCGCGGTCGACGTACTGCGGCGCCGCGGGATGCGGGTCATCGACGATGACCCAGCCGGAGTCCAGCCCGCGGGCCAGCACCGCCGCGAGCGGCAGCGTCGCGGCGTACGCCGCAGCCTCCCGGGCGATCTCAGGGCCGGCCAGTGCCGCAGCGAGCCCGGGGGAATTTTCAGCGAACCCGGCGGGAAGTTTCACCCCCGGCTCGCTGGTGCTGCTCTGCCGTTCTTGATCTGCTCCCGTAGACCTGTCCATATATGACACCTTAACTAGACAGGTCTGCCCGAGGGCGGCCCGGCGCGCCCGGCCGTGCGGATGCTGCGACTTGTCGCAGGTCGGGGCCGTTTTCGCCGAGGTGAGGTGGGGGCCACACGAGTTGATCTTGACTCGTTCGAGTCGGTGGCCGGGTCTACCCTCTCGACGTGGGCCGGTGTCGCTCGCCCACGATGCTGTGACGTCCCGGAACCTCGAAAGGCTTCTCATGTCCGACAAACCCGAAACCGCGTTCTGGCTCGACTGGGAGTACGACCAGCGGTCGTCCAGCGGCGGCCCGTCCCGCTACGCCAACTACCTCCGGCAGGACGACGCCAAGTTCGCTGATATCGCCGACGACGGTCCGGCCGCGTTCGCTCGGCTGGCCTGGCGGATCGCCACCACGCCTGTCATGGTGCCACCGCTGGTACACAGTCACCCCCGGGTGATCGACGTCAAGCTGTCTCACAGCGAGTGGAATAGTGAGCTGATCGCCGACGTGCGCCTGGTCTCGTCTCGCCCGCAGGAGCTGCGGCGCGATGTCCCTACCGCGGGTGCGATCGGTGCCTGGTGGCGTGGTTATCGGCGCGACGCTTGGGGCGAGTTCGAGGGTCTTGGGGACTCGGATCTGAGCCGGGGGTCGTACATGCTGACCGAGGTTCGGATGCTCTGGCAGCTCCCCGGCGACACCCTGGCGGAGGTCCAGCGGGATCCGATCGGGAAGGGCGACCGGTTCGACCAGGCGGTCAAGTGCGTTGAGTCGCTGGTGTCGGCGCTCAACCGGGAGGTCTGGCCGGTCGTCGCCCGGCTCGATCAGGAGTGACGGTGGAAGAGTCGATGAGCAGCGACGCCCAGCCCAGCAGCTCGGCGGCCGAGACGGGGCGGGCACCGCAAGCGACCGGTGAGGCCGAGACGGGCAAGTTGTGCGCGTCCTGCGGCGGGGCCGGGACGGTGCTGGCGTGGCGCCCGTCCGAGCGTGCGTCGTCGCCGCTGACCCAGGCGAAGTGGTGGCCAACTCGGCCGGTGTACGAGGCCAAGCTGACGTGTCCGCGGTGTGGGTGCCTGTCGTACGGCTGGCTGATCGCCGCCGAGCCGCAAGACCTGACCGGTGAGTTCCTTATCGCTACCCTTGCCGAGCTGAGTCCCTGGTGAGCTGGGCGAGCGGTGTGCCGGGGCGGCGTCTGGTGGCTGACTGGTTGGCGGAGACTCTCGGCACCATCCAGACCCACGATCAGGGCGAGCCCATGGCGATGCGCCTGATCGACGCGAGGGAACCGGCCGACGGCCCGCTGGCACCGGCGTACGTGGTGGTGACCGACGGGCCGATCGAGGAGGTCCGGCCCGGGGACACCGTCCAGGTCGGGATGGTGCCGGTGGGCGGCGGCATCGTGTGGGAGGCGGGAACGGTGGCAGAGGTGGACGGCGACCGGGGCGAGTTGGTGGACCCCCAGGCGTGGGATTGCGAGGCGTACGGCCCGGAGGGCACGAAGATCGGCGCGCTGTGCTTCGTCGCCGGCGACGAGGGCAAGCGGGTGTGCCGAACGGTCGGCGAGTGCAGCGACCAGGTGGGCAGCGGGCGGCGGCAGGCGTTCCGGCGGGTCAACGAGTTGGCCGCTGCCGGCAGGCCGGATTTCGAGGACCTGGCGGATGCGTTCCCCACCCCGGATCACATGCTCGGCGGATTCGAGGGCCGGGCGCCGGCGGAGGCGCCAGGGCAGGACGAGGCGACGCGGTGAACGGTGCGGAGCTGGCCGCCCGGGTCGCCGCGCTCCCTGCGCCGGAGGTCTTCCTGGACCGGATCCAGCGGCGAGAGCGGGCCCGGGCGGGCTTCCTCGATCGTGTCGGCCGGTGGGTGGCCGAGCAGGGCGGGCTGATGCGGTTGCCGGCTGACCGGGCGGTGGTCATCGCGTTCGGGGTGCCGTGTGAGAACTGCGACCTGGTGGTGACCGAGGACGGGCAGGGTGGCCATCGGGTCGAGTTCGGTGCCAGCGCCGGTGAGCTGCTCGGGGCGTCGATCGTGACGCGGTGTGGGCCCCGGGCCGGTGCCTCGCAGTAGCGAGGACAGGAGCGCCCATGCTTGATCACCGGCCCGGGTGCCGGCCACCCTACCTTCAAGATCCGAACGGGCCCCACGCCGGGCGTTGCCTGGTGTGGGGCCCGTCGGGCTTGTACGGCGGGGGCCAATGTCCGCCGGGGTGGTTCGCCGATCCCGGTCAGGCGGTGAGGTGGGGTCGCGTCGCTGGTAGCCGTCCAGCCGCCGGACCCCGAAGCGAACGGTTGTCCCCAACGCTGCGGGCGGAACCCGTCAGGACGCGACCCTGGGGGCAGTGTAGGTCAGCGGGTCAGGCCTTCTTGGCATCTGGTAGCGCGGCGAGGAGGGATGGTCGGCCCGGTGCGACCGCGCGGACCTCGTCCCAGTTGATGTCGGCGGCCGCGAGCTGGGCGTCCAGGTCGCCGGCTCTGAACATCGGCACCATGCCGGCCGCCCGGCGCGGCTGGTACGGGGTGAGGCCCCAGAACACCGGGGCCAGGCGGCCTGCTCGGATCAGGTGGTCGAGGTCGGAGCGGCGGATCTGCATGTACGCGGCGGCCTGGTCCCGGTTGTGGAGGCGGCCGTCCTTGATGGCTGAGGTCAGCGCGGCCTGGTCGGTGAACTTCTCGATGGCGCGGCCGTCGAACAGGTCGGACCCTTTGTACGTACCGGCTTTCGGGATCAGCCCGGTGCGGGCGAGTTCGTGCAGGACGTACGGCTCGACCTCCAGGGCGAATTTCTCGGCCAGGATGTCGGCCGCTCGGTGCGCACCGATGTCTGGGATCGAACCGACCTCTGCCATGACCGTGTCGAGGCGGGCCAGGACTTCGGCGACCGCACGGGCCGACCAGCGGTCACCCGGGGCGTCCGGGCCGGGGATCAGCTCGGCGCGGCGGGCTCGCTCGAACTGCCAGACGGTCATCGTCAGCGCTTCGAGGATCTGGACCGGTCCGTAGTCGTCGCGGGTCAGTCGGGCGAGGGCGCTCTCCACCGGGTCTTTGAGCACCGACGGTGGGCTCTGCGTGCGCGCCCACGCGATGAGGGGCTCGACGTCGCTGGCGTTGCTCATGGCGGCCGCCAGGTAGTCGTCCCAGTCGTCCGGGTTGTGTTCCGGGTTGGGGATCTGCCCGATCATGATTCCGCCGTGGACTCCGCTGACGCAGAAGGGGTCGATCAGGGCGGCCCAGCCGAGGTACCGGTCGGCGTCTTCCCTGTCGCCGGCCGCGAAGGCGTCGAACGAGTCGCCGAACAGGCGCAGCACCGCGGCGGTCCGGGTGGCTTGGTCGACGTCGGGCGCGGCCGGGTCCACTGCGGGCGGTGCGACGAGTTGGGCGATCGCCCTGGCTGCCTCGGTGTAGCTCTCGCCGGTTCTCCTCATGCGCTCACGGATGACCCGCTTGCGGGCGGCGTCCTTGACCATGACGGTTCCTTGTCAGCAGGGTGGGCCCACGCTTCACCCTGCGAAAGGTCGTCATCGGCAGGCGGTGTCGCGTACGCGATCCGATGGACCTTGTCCTCGTCGCCGGCGGTGCGCGGCGTGGGCGCGCGGTGCTGGCTCGGAAGCGGGCCGGCGTAGCGGCCACCGCCCACGATACCGGCCGCCGGGTGACAGCAGAAAGGCCCCGCCGGGCTGGCGGGGCCTTTCTGCTGTGCTGGAGTGCGCGAACTGGGTTGAGAGCCTGGTGGCGATTGTATGCGGGCGGCGGCCCGTGATCCGTTGCGGCGCGCCGGGTGCTGGTCAGTCGTCGCCGTGGTTCCAGGAGTGCTGGGCGATGATCAGGCCGACGGCGTGATCGTGGTCGGCTCCGGACCAGGCGATGAGGTTGAGGGTGGTTCCGGGCTCGCAGCGGGTGCCTCTGAGTGCCTGGAAGACGCGTAGGGCAGCCTCGACGCCATCCAGGGCGGAGACCATGGTGGAGAACTGGCCGGGTTGTCCGGCCTGGTGGATGCGGATCTCGTACTCGACGGGCGTGGTGACGCCGGGGAACTGCGGCTGCTGAATGCGGGGCGGCTCGGCCCTGGTGGGCGAATCGGTCCGGGCGGCGGTGTCGGTCATGCCGGCGATCCTCCCACCGGGGCCTTCCTGGTGGGCTGCTGGTGGCGGGCCTTCAGCGCCTCGGTGAGTAGCTCGCGGACGACCGCGGCGCGCGGTTTGCCGGTCTGGGTGGCTTCGCTGTCGAGGAGGGCCAGCAGCTCGTCGCCGAGAGGGGTGACCGGGAGGTTACCGCCGATGGCGGGGCGGCCGGGGCCCTTCTCGGGCTCCAGGTCGCCGAAGTATTTCGCAGCGATGTCGTCGCTGCCGTTGATCATCAGCCACTCGAGGGCCTTCTCGTCGGTCACGTAGGAGATCACGGCCTCGTGCCCCTGGAACCGCGACCAGTGGTCGAGGACCCACCGGCCGCCCTGGGTGCGGATCAGCCGCTCGTGGCCGTACGGGCCGAGGTTGTGGACGCTGACGTTGTTGCTGCCGTCCCAGCGGGTGCCCTCGTCCACGATCTCGACGGCGGCGTCGAGGTCGAACCAGCAGTCGTACTGGCGCTGGCCGTTGTCATCGATGCGGAACACGTTGACGCGGTCCATTGGGGGTTGCTCTCCCTGGTCAGGCGGTGACGGTGGTGGGGCGGTCGATCAGGGGCAGCAACTCGCGCACAGCCGCGGCGTCGCCGGCGTCGCCGGCGCGGTCGGCGTTACCCAGCAGCGCGTGGACGGACGCCCGGGCGCCCTGGAGCGCCCAGTGCGCCTCGATCAGCCGGACGGCGGCGACCTGGGCGCGCTGCCCGGCGGTGAGCCGGGGGGCGGTGAGGCTGCGGACCTGAGCGGCGATCTGGGTGGCGTACGTGGACCAGTCGTAGGCGTCGGCGCTGCGGTCGTCACGCAGGGCGGCGTCGCGATGGCCGGTCCAGGAACGGATCAGCTTCTCAGCGCCACCCCACACCCGCAGCTCGTCGTCGCTGAGGTGGTCGACGGTGACGGGCGGTGCCGCGGCGATGCGGGTCTCCACCGGGATCCGCGGCGGCGGCGGGAGGGTGCCGGCGGTGGCGATCTCGACATGCTCGACGGACAGCTCCGGGCCGTGGGGGCCTTCGACGGCGTGGACGGCGGGGTGCGTCCAGAGCAGGTCGTACCAAACCTCACTGGTCGCCGGGTTGCTGGCGCCCAGGGCGGTGGAGCGGGGGCGGATGGTGAGGGACGCCCGGTTGCGGTCGCCCGCGTTGAACAGCTCGGGGGTGACGGCGCGCAGCGCGTCGCCGAGCAGGACGGTGGGGGTGCTCTCCCCGCCGGGGGCGATCCGGAGCATGCCGGGGCTCACGGGCGCGGGTACGCCGGCGGCGGCCGCGGGCTCGGCCGGCGCCGAGATGGCCGGGGCGGCGGGCTCGGCCGGGGTGGTCATGTACGCGTGGATGTCGTCGCGGACCTGCAACGCCCAACCGCTGTCGTCGCCGTCGATGCGCCAGTCGTCGACCTCGGTGAGGGTGCCGCCGCGCACCTGGTAGAGGGTGACGTTGTGCCATTCGAGGCGGCCGGACGCGCGGCGATCCTCCATGTAGGACATGACCCAGGCACCCTCCTCCAGCTCGACGGTGGTGCCGTGGTCCTTGAATGCGCCCTTGAAGGCGAACCCGTTGGACTCGGTGAGGTCGACCGCGGTGAGGAGCTTCATCCATATTTTGTTGCGCCGGGCGGCGCTGTTGCTGAGTCCGTGCTCCGGGAGGGTGATGACGTGGCGGTCGGGCATGGCAGACACTCCAGTCAGCGCTAGGTTTTCGATATCGAAAACCCTAACACGACTCAGCGCGAATAAGCCATATCGAAAATCCGGGCGAGTCTCCGATGGCCGGCTCCGGCCCAGCTCACGGGCACCCCGGAGGCGCCTCAGCTTGCCGGACCGCGCCCGCGCTGCTGCTCGAGCCGTCCGTCCCGCCGGCCCAGCTCGTAGACCTCGTTGAGGTCGGTCGGCAGGCGAGTGACGTTGTCCACCGGCTCAACCTCGGGCACCTGCGCGAGGGGTGCCGTCACGGTGTCGACGGGATCCGGAGCGGGCGCGCTGGCGAACGCCGGCGCTTCTGCCGGCCGGCGCCGGCGGCGCACCAGGAGCAGAGCCAGTACCGCGATGACGGCCACGGCCACGGCCCCGGCCAGGAGGTAGGACGCGTACGACGTCGAGGTAGGTGCCGCGGTCGAGTCGGCGACCGGGTCCGGAGTGGAGGGCTGCCCGGGCGGCCGCGTACCCGTCGGGGCGCCTCGCTCCCCGGAGGGGGGCACGCCACCACCGGGGACCACTGCTGGTGCCCCTGACCCGGCTGGTGACCCGATCGGCGCGGCGCTGCCCGCGGACGTCGGGGTGGGTGCGGACGTCGGAGTGGGTGCCGTCGAGGCGTGCGCGCCAGCAGACGGCGTCGGGCCCAGGGTCGGAACGTCGGCCGGGCTGGTATTCGGGGCGGGGGGCGCACTGGGCGAGCTACCGCCTCCGCCGACGAGTCCCTCGACGACGTCGCCGACGCCGTCGAGGATGCCGCCGACTAGGCCGCCAGAGGGGCCGGTCGGGGACGGGGACGGCGCGGGCGCCAGGGCGAGGGTCAACGCGAGCGCAACGACGGCAGACATGGGATCACCTCGGCGGGGTCGGGTGTCAGGCACCGTACCGGATGGGCAGGGCGCCCTGCCGGGATCGGGCGGGATCCTCGGCCGCGGGCGGCACGATGGCCATGGGGACCTGGTGGCAGACGCGGCGGCCGCCACCGTTCGGGCCGGACCGGCCGCACACCCACATGCGCCCTTCGGTCTCCCCCGGCTCGAGCGGCCAGTGCAGCGACGCGACGGTCACCTGGGCCAGTTCGGCGATCAGGCGGACCTGCCAGCGTTGCGGGACGGCCTCGCCCAGCTCCCACGCGTCCACGTCGCCGTCGGGGTTGCCCTCGTACGTGCCGACCTGCAGGTCAACCTCGGGCCCGTAGAGCCCGCGTGCGTCCAGGGCGATGGTGATCCGGCCCGGGACGACCGGAGCGCCGATCGGCACCCCGTCCTCGTCCAGGTGCGGCTGCTCGGTCGTCACGGGCGCTCGCCGCGGTCGCGCTGCTCGATCAGCTTGGCGGCTAGGCGGTCCGGCTCGGCGATCGTCGTCTGCGTCTGGGTAGGGCTACGGCCGGCGCGCCGGTCGGCGATGGCGTCGGCGATGGCGCTGGTGGCTGCGGTGATGGCGTCGCGGATGATGCCGGCTTTCAGTCGTGCGGCTTTCATCGGTCCCCCCGGGTCGTTGGATCACGAAGTTACCTCTGATTCCCGTCAAGCGTATCGCCATTGTCGGGTAATGGCACTACACGTCGTTGTCGTCTACTTCTCCGGCGCGTAGCCTGAGCGGGTTGGGGTGGGCGTGGACGCGCCATCCCACCGAGACGGAAGGGACCACCGATGGACGCGAGAGGCTGGGCGTTGCTGGCTGTCGGCGGGTTCGCCGGGGCGTGCGTCGTCCTGGTGTCCGGTGCCGTCCGAGACGCGCTGGTCGACCTGGTTGACCAGGTGGTCGGCTGGTGGTGGGACGTGGTGGACGCGCTCCGCCTGGCCCTACTCTGGGCATGCATGCTCATCGTGACCGCTCTGGCACTGTGGGCGGTCGTCGCGTTGCTGCTTCCCCGTCTCGCCGAGAAGTGACCGCGGGCGCCGCGGTGGCGCCCGGGCTACCCGTGAGGAGAAACGACGTGCGACTCCCCCACATCCATCCGGACGACCGAGCTGCCACGGCCTTCCAGGCAGTCGCCGCGGTGGCGCTCTGCACCTGGACGGGCTGGACGACATACCTGGCCGCACCGCGGCTGGTCCCTGACCGGCCGGGCTGGGCGTACCTGGTCCTGTCCCTCGCGTTCGCCGTGGTGGCCGGTCTGGCGGTGCTGGGCGCGGTGATGGGCGCCCGGATCGTCGGAGAGCAGACCGCGTGGCGGACGATTGCCACGCACCGAGAGGCGCAGGAACGGCACCTGGCCGAGCAACCCGCCGACGTGGTCGCGCTCGTCGGGGCAGCCACCCTGGCACCAGAGAAGGCCGATGAGCTGGCCAAGGAAAGGGTCGACCGGGAATTCGCGACCGTCGGCGCCGGTAATGCTGGTGCCCTGGGCGCGACGCTCGAGAACCTGCCCGACAGCGTTGCGGTGACCGCACCCGTCAGCCCGGGGCCGGGCACACCAGCGACGGTTACCGAGGACGACCCGCGGTGGCTTCCGGCGGTGCGCCGGCTGGCGGCCGCGCTGGACGCCACCTGGCGGCCCGTGGACCTCACGATGTCGGGCCGGGGCGTGTTCGAGCTGGCCGAGCTGGGCCGACAGGTGCCCGAGCTGGACGAGGACACCGTGACCGATTTCGTCGGCGACTACGTCATGGTCAAGGCCGGGAAACAGTCGCTGTCCGGGCGGGACTGGCAGGGTGCGCTCACTACCGCCGGGTCGAGGTGGGCGGGCGGCGAGGAGTGGGTGGCGGCGTTCTGCCGGCTGGCCGAGTCGCTGATCGGTGAGATCCGCCCGAACGACGGCACGCTCTCGGGCCGCGGCTTCCGGGCGCTCACCGACATCATGGTCGGACTGCACCCGGAGCTACCCAGCTTCGCGGTGTACGCGTTCGTCCGGGACTACATCAACGTCCGCTCCGGCGGCCGGGAGCACGAGAACTGGCACAAGATGCTGGCCGGGCTGCCGTGGGACGCGCGGGGGGCGCTGGTCCTGGACATGGTCCGGGCGTCCGGCGATGCAGGGCTGTCCGGCACGGAGTTGCTCGAGCGGGTCGACCGGTTGGGTGCCTCCGAAACGGCCGGGCTGGGCTGGGTACGGACGACCGTGCAGGCGCTGTACGCCCTCGGGGAGTTGGAGAACGTCGATGGCCGGCACCGAATCAGGGCGCCGCAGCAGCCGGCCACGCAGGCGGTAGGCCCAGCGACCAGCGTGGCTGATCCCCGGTGGGCGCCGGCGGTACGCCGGGCGATGGGTGTCTTGGCTGCCGAGATCCGCCCTGACGACGGGCACCTGGCGAGCCGCGGCAAATCGCAGGTCACCAACGCGGTGGTCGCCCGGGTGCCGGAGCTGGGCCGCGGCGAGGTGGAGGCGCTGGTGGGCGACTACATGGAGGTCCGGGCGGGGTACGTGCCGCGGTCGGGTCGGGCGTGGGGTGAGGCGCTGGCCACGCTGCCGACGACGATCTGGCGACTACTGGTCATCGACCTCATCGTCTCCAGGGGAGGCGACTGGATCAGCGCCACCGCGGTCGCGCAGCGGCTCGACCGGATGCCCATTGGCGGCCGCACTGACCTCGGCGCCCTGGACGCGCTGCTCGATGAGCTGGTCGAGGAGGGTCTGCTGGTCCAGGAGGGCGACCTGTATCGGCATCTGGGCCAGGGTGGCCGTCAGGCCGGCTAACTGGTCCACCCATACGTAACGGCCCGCCCCTGGTCAGGGGCGGGCCGTTGTGCGTGGTGGACCAGGACGGGGTCAGGTCGTCCGAAGTGGTCCAGGTGCTTGGCGTCCCCGCGTACGCAGGGAATGGCGCAGACCTCGGCAAGGCATGGTTCACCCCCGCCAGCGCGGGGAAGCGGTGCATCCGTTGTGGGGACGGGTCGACCATAGCTGGCGGCAGTGGACTAGAACAGGGTGGCGTCGCGGACGGCGGCGACGGCAGCGAGGTACGCCGCGGCGTCGGCGGCCGCGGTGGCCTTGGCGGCCTCGATCGTGGCAGCGGAGTGGACGAATCCGGCCTGGCCGGTCAGGGCGAGCCACCGGTTGCGGGTCTCGGTGGCGTAGCGATCGGCGGTGGCCGGGCGGGCGGCGCCGGCGATGATCCGGCGGGCGCAGTCGACCGCGCTGATGCCGTTGGCGCCGGTGGTCCAGTCGCGGTTCGTGTGCTCGTGGCCGCACTCGACCAGCACGGCGCGGCCGCGGCGCACCAGGCCGATGAACCGGCGGTCGCCGGCGCGGCGCGACCCGGGCCGGGCCTGCTGGGCGCGGGCCGCGTTGCGGGCGGCCGCTGCCGCGGCGAGCGCGGCGGTCTCGGCGTCTTCGCGGGCCTGGTTGGCGGCCTGGTCGGCGAGGACCTCGGGGCTGGTCCAGAAGTCGTCATCGAACATCGCGCGGGGGTCCTCTCCGGTCGCTGTCGGCGGGTCAGATCAGGGAGTCGCCGTGCAGGGTCGGGTCGAGGACGATCGGCTTGGGCGCCTTGCGGGCCTTGGGGGCTCGCATGGCGAGGTAGTCCGGGCGGAACAGGGAGAGCTGCACGTCGGCGGGGATGCTCGGCGCGGCCGGGGCGGCCGGGGCGGCGATCGGGGTGGCGGTGCCGAAGATGTCGAGCTGATCCATCGTGGTCTCCCTGCGTCTCGGGGGCGGGTGTCCGGCCCGCCCAACAACCCATACGTTACACGACGAAAAAATAGACCGCAACATGTCCGGTCGTGGATGCAAAACGGACCCCGTGCGTGTGCACGGGGCCCGAGGTCAGAGCGGTTGTCAGGTCAGGAGTACAGCCCTTCCGGGGCCTTCATCTCAAGCAGCTTGATCTCCACCTCGCGCAGCCTGGCGGCGTACCACACGCCGCGCCGGCGCGACGCGAAGCGGATCTCATTGCGCAGCCAGATGCGGGCGCCGGTCAGGTGCCCGAGAGCTGCCCGCCAGTCACGGTCGTCGTCCAGGTCGAGGCGCTTGACCCGGCGCATGGCGTCGCGCAGCGTCCGCCGGTCCACCACGGCCATCACGGAGCGCGGGTCGCGGACCCGGTGCTCGCGCCACCGGTCCCACCCGACCATGACTCCCATGGCCAGCACCCAGAGGCCGATCGCGGCCAGCCCAGCCCACCAGTTCATGTCGCATCTCCTCGTCTCGGGGGGTGGGTGTCCAGCCCACCCAGCACCCGGGACGCTATACGCCGGGAAAGTAGGCCGCAATCCCATGAGGCGCGATTGTGCGCGTGGCGGTTGAGACGGACCGGCCCGCCTCGTGTGGGGACGAGGCGGGCCGGGGCTCCGGTGGGAAGCGGTCAGGCGGCCGCGAGTACGGCGTAGGCGTTCGGGTCGAGGTCGCTGCCGGTGAGCTGCTTACGCAGGCTCTGGATCGCCCGGTACTGCAGCGACTTCACCGCGGCGACGGGCTTGCCGAGCGCGGCCGCGGTGTCCTCGAGGGACCACCCGAGCCAGAACCGGCACCGCAGCACTCGGTGCTGGTCGTCGGTGAGCTGCTCGGCGTAGCTCCATACCCTGCGGGCCTCGCTGCGCTCCTCGTAGCGTGTCTCGGCGGCGGGGGCGTCCAGGGGGGCACCGGTGATGCTGAACGCCGTGCGGTACGTGTCCAGGTCGGCGGGGGTGCCCACCAGAGTCAGGACGTGGCGTTTGCGGCTGCGGTGGTGGTCAACGACGCGCCGCTGGGCGATGGTGCGGAGCCAGGCGATTGGGCTGCTGGCGACGCGGCGCAGGGTCCGGAGTCCGGACCACGCTCCGAGGTAGACCTCGGCGGTGATCTGCTCGGCCAGGTCCCGGTCGCCGGGCAGTCGGCGGTTGATGTAGCCGAAGACGGCGGAGACGGTGGCGTCGAAGAACCGGGTGAACGCGTGGGAGTCGCCGGCGCGGGCCTGGTCGACCAGGTCCCACAGCTCGTCGTCGCTGACAGGGGTGGTGGGCTGTGTCGTCGGGTGCGCGGTGAAGCGGGCGCGGTTGAGCGACGGGGGCATAGTGCACCTCCAGAGGTAAAACGGTCGAGCGCTGCACCTCCCATAGTGCACGTTGCAGGCCGGTTACGCGTGCCTGCGAACGGTTTAGGCCCGCTCGGCCGTACGGGTTGCCCGTTTCGTCTTTACCGGCGGGTGGGTCGGCGGGTCAGCCTCGGGGAGCTTGTCTTCGTTGGCCTGGTGGCCTTCTAGGTGCTCGCGCAGCTCGGCCTGGTACGCGCGTTGGCCGGCGGTGTCGGCGGGGCCACCCGACCAGCGGTGCGAGTGGTCGGAGTGGTGGTAGCGGGTGTCACCGGGCCGGATGTGGCCCACGGGTCCACAACACGAAACGCTCGAACAGCTCCGCAGAGGGGGTGGCCGGCATCTCGGGCAGGGCGGCCTCCAGCAGCACCGCCATGTAAATCGACAAATTGACCCACTCGCCGCGGTACGCCTCGGCCAGTCGGTCGCGCGCCGGCTGACACGGCCAGGGGGCCTCACAGTCCGCGCAGGCCCACACGGACGACGGCCGGTGCGGGTTGCCGTCGAGGCGACGATCGAGGGCCTGCACGGCTTTTTCCGCGAGGGCTGGCCGGGCAACGCGAGGGCCAGTCATTCGTTGGCCAGTCATTCGTTGATCCCCGCTTCGGGGTGCTTGGTGCGCTCACGTTGGCCGCGGGTGAGCATCGACCGGCCTGGCGGCAGGAGGTCGGTCGATTTGGGCACCTGGGCGCGGCCGATGATCCGCTGGGGGGCGGCCTGGGCGTCGCCGGTGCCGTCGTCCAGCGGCGGCCGGCGCTCCGGTACGGGCTCGTTATCGGTGTGCTTGCCTCGGAAGAACCGGCTCATGTGCGACACCTCCCGGTTGCCGGGAAGCGGGTGCGGCGGTCGGCGCTCGTCCACACGCAGCCGCCGCACCCTGCCCCGGGGTAGGGCCACGGTCCCCGTGCGGCACGGGGGGTCCTCACGGAGTCCGCGGCCCCATTTAGGGGCGCGGCCACACGGAATGGTGCTTAGGGCTTCGCATGGCCGCGCCGTCTCGGGGTGGCCGTCAGCGATCAAATCCGCCGCCGTCGGTCACTCATTGCAGGCTATGGGTGCGGTGGACGTCACACAACGATTCGAGTAGCTTGGCTATACGGTCAATTTTGGACTGTACGAGAGGGCCAAGTGAGATGACTGCCACGTTATCCCTCAAAGACCAGGTCATCGATCAACTCCGCGACGAGATCCGCAGCGGCAGGTACGCGCCCGGCGATCGGCTGCCCACAGAGGAACGGCTGATGGCGGAGCACGGGGTGTCCCGGGGCACGGTCCGGGTGGCATACCGTGCGCTGGCGGCCGAAGGGCTGGCGGTGTCGCAGGGCACCCGCGGGCACTACGTGCGCCGGGTCCGGACGTGGGATCCGCTGGTGTTGTCGATGTCTCGTCCGGAGCGGAATCTGAACACCGATGACGACGGGCCGCACGACGTCGCGGCGCAGTGCGTCCGCGATCAGGGGCGCGTACCGTCGGAGCTGATCCGCACGGAGATCGTACTTGCCGACGAACGCGCCCAGCGGGCCCTGCAGCTCCCCGGGCCAGAGCCACTGCTGGTGCGTCGCCGGATCCGGTACGTGGACGGTGAGCCGTTCTCGACGGCCGACTCGTTTTACCTGCGCCAGCACGTCGCAGGTTCGCCGGTGGAGCTGCCCGAGCAGGTCCGCCCGGGTGTCTACGCCGTGTATGCCGAGCGCGGCCTACCCTGGGTCCGGACGGAGGACTACGTCGGCTCACGAATGCCGACGAAGGACGAGACGCGGGAGCTGCGCATCCCGGCCGGGGTGCCCGTGCTCGAGGTAATCCGGGTGTCCTACGCCGACGACCCCACGTCCGACACCAACCACAAGCTGCCGGTCAGGATGACCGCGTACATCCTGCCGGCTGACAGGTACCGAGCGCTGTTCGAGCACGAAGGAGAGTCCCGATGAAGACCACTACTCTGCTGGGCGTCCTCAAGACCGAGGGCCTGGAGAACCACGGCCCGACCGGGTCGCAGCCGGTAACCCTGGTGCGGCCGGAGAACCGGCCGCTACGCAACGACGGGATCCGGAACCACTGGCTGCAGGCCGGCTTCGACTACCAGCTCAAGCACAACGGCACCGGCTGGCAGGTCACCTCCCCGGACTGGACGGGCGACTGGACCGGGCACGTCTACTACCTGGTCGAGCCGCAGTACCTGCGGCATGTGGCGTCGCTGCCGGCCGCCGACGGGTCCGTCATCGACCTGGTGCCGGGCGAGGTGTACGAGCTGCGCGAGACGCAGCCTGGAGGCGCGTGGGGCCTGTTCGGGTCCTGACCGCAGCCGGATGCAACGAGGGGCCCCACCGAATTGGTGGGGCCCCTCGTGTGTGGGTGGCGTGCTGTGCGTTGAGCAGGGGTCGCCACCGAAGCCACCCCTGAGCGCCGGCTGACGTCCTCTCAGCGGCGGCCACGCCGCCGGCTGCGTCGGGTGCGTCGGCGCTGCAGGGCCACGTTGACGCGGCCGCGGGTGGCCTGCCGGGCGAGCTGGGCGAGGAGGATCAGCACGGCGGCGCCGGCGACGCCGTCCGCAGTGGCGGACAGCCCGTCACGCCACCCGTCGGTGGTGTCGGCCAGCAGCCACGTCAGCGGCGACGAGACGAGCATCCACACCAGGGCCAGGTGGCCGGCGCGGCGCCGCCAGTCGGCGACGTGCCGCGGCAGGATGCGCCGGCGGCGGTTCACCGCCGCGGCGTTGCCCTCGTTGTGCTCGACGTTGTGCACGGGCGCCTCGGCCTGGATCATCCGCCGCTCACCGGTGCGGGCGCCCTCGATGACCGTGCCGCGCGCCGGATACCCGGTAGGGCTCGGCCGGTGCACCTGTACGGTTTCGCCGCGGAGTTGGCGCACCAGGGGGAACGGGTCGAGCAGTTCCCCGGGCCGGGCGGGCCGCACGCCTTCGTCCTGGCGGGGGTCGACGACCAGGACCAGGTGGCCGTCGTCGTCGAGGACGGCGTCGTGCAGGGTCGGCCAGCGGATGTCGTCGTCGCGCTCGGCGTACGACACATCCCGCGCCCAGACGAACGTGTCGCTCTCCTCCGCCCAGCGGACGAACCCGGCCCGGCTGGTAATGCCGACGTACAGCAGCCGGCAGTCCGGGCCCCACGCCCAGTCGCGGAACCGCGCCCACCAGCCGGCCTCGTTGGGCAGGGCACCCCACAGCCGGTACGGGGCGTACCCCTCGATGGGCATCTCCGGCATCGGCCGGCGCACGGAGCGGGGCCGCCCGTCGGTGGGCCCGGGGCGGGGTTGCGGCGGGGCCGTCACCGCGGCGGGGCGATCGGCTGGACGTACACCCTGACCGCTGCCGGGGCGTACTGATCGGGTTTAGCGATCCGACCGGTGCGCGACCGGTACCAGTAGTCCGGGGGGCCGGCTACCCGGTAGCGGACCGGACCGAGAATGGCGTGCTCCAGCGTCACCGTGGAGCCCTCACTGGGGGTGTTCTGCGCGCGGACGACAGTGCCGATCGTCTCGCCGGTACCGGCGAGGACGAACTCGAGGTCGTGCACCGGGGGTGGCCTCTCTCTACTGCGCCGGGCGGGTCGGCGCGTGGTCGCGGTGGTAGTAGCGGCCGTACTTGCCGGCCGGCTGCACGATCAGCCTTTCATCCATGGCCTTGCGCAGCGGTCCGTAGATGTCGTTGCGGGCCGCCCATGCCCGGTCGCCCATCTCCTCGATGATCAGGCTGGGCTTGGTGCCAGTGGCGCCGGCCCGCTCGATGATCTGGATCATGAGGTCGTAGCGGGACAGCTCCTCGACGCTGTCGTCGGCGAGCTGGGCCGGCTCGGGAGCGTCCCCGAGGCTCTCGAGGTACCGGGCGAACCCGGCGTCGAGGTCGGCGAGGGGCACGGAGTCGTCCGCGGCCGCGGCGGCGAGGGTCGGGTCCACTGTGCCGGAGCGGTGGGCCTGCTCGCCGGCGTCACCGCGGTCGCGGCGGCGGGTGTAGTACCGGTTGCCGGTGGGCTGGTCGCCGGCGGCCGGCGGGTCGACCGGGTCGGGTACGGCGTGGAGGTGACCGCGCTGAGTCGGCGCCGGCGCGGTGGCCGGTGCGGCCGGGCGGGTCGCGGTGGCCACCCCACCGGCCCAGGGCGTCGTCGCCGGCGACGCCGGGATGCCGCCCAGGTGCTCGCCGTCGCTGGGGTCCTCGTCGGTCCAGTCGTCGGCCAGCCCGTCGGTGAACAGGTGCGCGGCGCGGGCCAGGGACCAGCGTTCCGCGGCGGCGCCGTCCGGGCCTACCCCGTAGCCGCACTCCCCCGGGCCGGTGATGTTGCCGTGCTTGTCGCGGGGCGCGGTGAGGTACAGCAGGGCGTCATCGATCGCCTTCTGCTGGATCAGGGGCAGGTCGGCGGGGTACATGGCGTGCGCGATCGCGGCCCGTTCGATCCGGGCGACCATGTCGGCGCCGTCGCCGTAGTAGTACGTCTTCCCGGCCAGGTGGTTCGGGTCGTCGCCGTTCTCGATCAGGCATGCGCCGCGGGTGCGCTTGTGCTTGAGCTTGCGCAGCTTCCGGGCGTTGATGTTGTCGGATTGGAAGACACTGTTCGCGTCGCCGGCGTTGGTCACACCGAGCCCGATCCGCATCTCACACTGAGATTTGAGGTCGCCACCGCCAACCATCGTGACCGTGGCGCGCTGGCTGAACAGCACGAAGTCGACGCATTCGCTGCGGCCGAGCTGGATGCACAGGGTCAGGATCCGGGCCATCTGGGTCGAGGTCGGGTTGCGCCAGTCGGTCGACTTGGTCGGCCCGGACTGCTTGCCGACCAGGGCGGCGATCTCGTCGCACAGGACCAGCACGGCGGGGTTGGTCTCGGACGGCTCGAGCTTGCTGCCGCCCTGGGACGCGTTGCCACGCCAGTCGATCAGGGCCTTGGCCGCGTGGAGCATCAGCGACGCCTCGGCCCGGGTGGTGGCCACCCAGTCGAAGATCGGCCGCTTCACCTTGCCGTCCAGCCACGCCGCCATCCAGGGCTTGACCGCGCGGCCACCCTTGAGGTCGATGCCCCACAGGCACACGTCAACACACCTGCTCAGGGCGTGGATGATGACGTGGAACAGGTTGGTCTTACCGCGGCCTCTGACGCCGATGACCAGGGCCGAGATTTCGCGGAACTTGAGGACCATCGGCTTGCCGTCCATGAACGTGCCGATGCGGAACGCCTCGGTGATCGTGGTCGGTTCGTGGTCCTCGGGCATGTGCAGGGTCTGGGAGAGGATGTCGGCGACATCGACGTGGATCCAGCACCGGTCGGCCAGCTCCCGGCCGTGCTCCGGGTGGATGGCGACGTCGACCTCGAGGCAGTCCTTGAGCATGCCCAGGTTCCGCTCGAGTGCCTCGAGCTTGATGTCGACGGCCTTCATGCCGGTCTTGCCGTGAGCGGGGAACAGCACCAGGATCGCGTAACCCGCCGGGGTGTTGACCTTCTTGCCGAACCGGCAGCCGTCGAGCCCGACCGAGCGGAAAGCGCGGTTCCAATCGCGGGCTTCCGGGTCGAGAACCTCGACCGGCATCGGCGGCCGCGGCTGCGGTGCGCCGGTCTTGTCCACGGGCGGCGGGGCGAACGCGGCGGCCCAGTCCAGCTCGTGCTGGTCCTGCTCGAAGCGGACCCTCCGATAGCCGAGCAGGGCGCCGGCGAAGCCGGCGGCCGCCAGGGCGAGCATGGGCACGTTGTACGGAGAGGTCCCGGCGACACCGGCGAGGTACGTGCCGGCGACGATGGGCCCGGCCGTGAAGTACGCCCGGGCCCAGTCGCTGAACTTCTCGCCGGCGGTGGCCATCAGCCCAGCCGCGCCGGCGAGCAGACCGAGCCCCGCCGCGGCGGTGCCGACGACACCGCCGGGCGGGATGGCCAGCGCCAGGTTGCCAATCTCGGGTAGCCGCAGCGGGTCGATCACGCCGTTGGTGAGCGCGTGCTCGATCAGCGTGCCGGTCAGGAGGGTGCCGCCCGCAGCGAACGTCGGGTGCCAGAACATCTCGTCGCGCCACCCGTCGTCGGCCGGGTCGGCGTGGCCACCGGTACCCAACCAGGTGGCGGGGAGCTTCCGCTCACGCTGGGCGCGCACCATGTCCCGGGCGACCCGGCGGGTCGCCTGGCGGGTGCTGATGCCGGTGCCGGACATGATCGGTCCTCCCCTTTGTCGTGATGCTCGCTGCGGGCGGCTGGTTGGTCAGTTGGTGACGTTGAACAGCTCGGCGTGCGAGACGTCGCCGTTGGCGCGCCGCAGGTCGTGGTCGTTGTCCTCGTTGGTCGCCCACGCCTCGTACACCTCGCCGGCGTCGCCGGCCATGGCGCGCAGTCCGCCGGAGAACTCCTGGAGCTGATCGGCGACAACCGCGGCGACCGGGCTCTCTCCCCCGCCGAGCGTGGGCACGAGGTCATCGAGCACCCCGGCGAAGGCGTTGAGGAAGCCGCTGATGCTGGCGATGAACGTGTCGGTGTCGGCTACGCCGGTCCCGTCGTCGGGGATCGACCAGGTGGCAATGTTGTCGTGGAGTGCCTCGGCGGCTGCCTCCCAGGCGGCGTGCTTGATCTCGCCGTCGTCGCCAACTCCAGCGCTCATGGTGGCGTTACTCCCTCTCGTGGGTGGGGTGATCGTCTGTCGGGTCGGTCGGGTCGGGGTCGGCCCGGTGGTCGCGGCCGGGGGTTGGAACGGCCGGGTGAGATAGCCCGGTGGGGTGGGCGCCTTCACGGTTGCCCGCGGGTGCGGGCTGGGTCGGCG
>NZ_JBEZCZ010000073.1:0-19745 GCF_040647875.1 Micromonospora sp. NPDC049230 | reverse complement strand
CGTGGGCTGCCCCGCGAGTTGGCCGAGCGGGCGACCCGGCTGACCCGGCGGCGGGACCGGCCAGCGGTGCCGGGTCTACAGGCGCTCGACCATCGGGCCGACGCACCGGTTGCGGGTGTCGAAGACGTAACGCGCGTGTCGGGCCACCAGGTCGTAGTCGAAGCTGTCGTGGTCGGTGACCACCACCACCGCGTCGGCGGCGCGGACCTCCTGCTCGGTGAGCCCGACCACTGTGACGCCGTCCGGGATGTGGTGCGCCTCGGCGTACGGCTCGACCGCGTGCACCTCGGCACCCATGGCCCGCAGCCGGCGGGCCACGTCGATCGCGGGGGAGTCGCGCATGTCGCCGGTGTTCTTCTTGTACGCCAGGCCGAGCAGCAGCAGCCGGGCGCCGCTGACGGCCCGGCCGTCCCGGTTCAGGCCCGCCATGATCCGTTGCGCGACGTGCTCGGGCATCTCGTGGTTGATGTCGTTGGCCAACTCGATGAACCGGAACTGCCGACCGAGGCGGCGCTTGACCTGCCAGGACAGGTAACACGGGTCGATCGGCAGGCAGTGCCCGCCGACGCCGGGCCCGGGCCGGAACGGCAGGAAGCCGAACGGCTTGGTCTCGGCGGCGTCGATCGCCTGCCAGACGTCGATGTCGAGGTGGTGCGAGAGCATTGTCAACTCGTTGATCAGCGCGATGTTGACCTGGCGGAACGTGTTCTCGATCAGCTTGGTCAGCTCGGCCACCCGGGTCGAGTCGACCGGCACCGTGCGGTCCACGAGGCGCCGGTAGAAGTCGTCCACCCGGGCCAGCGACGCCGCGTCCACGCCGGAGACCACCTTCGGCGTGTTCTCCAACCGCCACGTCGGGTTGCCCGGGTCGATGCGCTCCGGGCTGTAGCCGAGGTGGAAGTCGCCGGGGCTGCGCAGCCCGCTTGCCGACTCCAGCAGCGGGCGCAGCAGCTCCTCCGTGGTGCCCGGGTATGTCGTCGACTCCAGGACCACCGTGCACCCCGGTCGCACGTACGGGCCGATGCCGACACCGGCCTGCTCGACGAAGCTCAGGTCGGGGGTGCCGTCGCGCAGCGGGGTCGGCACGGTGATGACGCAGATGTCGAAGCCCTCGGCGTCGGTGTACTCCGTGCTGGGGTTGTACCTGCCGCTGCCCAACGCGCGGCCCAGCCGGTCGGTGGGGATGTCCTCGACGAACGACTCCCCGGCGGCGAGACGCTTCACCCGGTCGGCGTCGACGTCGAGGCCGACCACGTCCAGCCCGGCCTCGACGGCGCGCATGGCCAGCGGCAGCCCGACGTATCCCTGACCGATCACGACCAGCTTTTCAGCGCTCACCCAGGCTCCTGCGGCAGATGGTGGATATGGCCTGCCGAGAGCGTAGAGGGGCGTTCGTCGCCCCACGTCCGTTTTGGGGATATCGGTGCTGGTGGGACTGTCGGCGCTGGGGCGAAACCGACGGTCAGTTGACTGTCGATCCCTCCGGACCCGCCGGGCTCTCCGGCGGGATCGACGGGGACGCCGATGGCGGTGGTGTCGCTGCGGTGGGCGGGGTGGAGGGCGTCGGGGTCGTCGCCGTCGGCGTCACCACCGGCGCTGTCGGGCTCGTCGTCTGGCTGGGTCGCGTGCTCGGCGTGGCGGAGATCGACGCCGACGGGGAGACGCCGGGTGACACCGACCGGTCGGGCCGGGTCGGGCCACCGGTGGTGACCTGCTCGTTGCCCGCCGGCAGGTCCAACGGGCCGCTCGGCACCGCCGTCGGCGAGGTGCTCGGCAGCTTGACCGCCGGGTTCTCGCTGGTCTTGTGCGTCGTGGCCAGGGCCACCCCGAGCCCGACAAGCGCGACAAGCACGGCCACCGCCGCGCCGACAAGCGGGGCCCGCCGTCGGGCACGCCCGGCCTGCGCCTCACCCGCCACCGCCGCGCCGGCCGCCACCTCGGTACGGCCGCCCGACCCGGCGTCGCGCAGCCCAACGGCTGCCGCCAGCGCGGTGGGCGGCTCGCCGCCGGTGACCGCGGTCCGGGCGGCCTCGGCCATCGCGGCGCCGCTGCTGAAACGATCCTGCGGGTCCTTGGCCAGGGCCCGGGACACCAGGGCGCGAACCGCCTCGGGAATCTCGTGCGGCAGCTCCGGCGGCTCGTCGTCGAGGTGTCGGACGGCGACCTGGAGCGGGTTGTCGCCGGTGAACGGCGGATTGCCGGTGAGGCAGCAGTAGGTGACAGCCCCCAGCGCGTAGATGTCTGTCGCACCGCTGACCGGTCGCCCGGCGGCCTGCTCGGGGGCCATGTAGAGGGCGGTGCCGGGCACCGCGTTGGTGCTGGTGATGCTGGTGATGTCGAGCGAACGCGCCACGCCGAAGTCCACCAGGACGACCGAGCCGTCCTCCAGCACGAGCAGGTTGCTGGGCTTCACGTCGCGGTGCACGATGCCGCCGCGGTGCGCCGCGTTCAGCGCGGAGGCGGCCTGGGCCACGATCGACATCGTCTCGGCCACGTCGAGGCGGCCGGCCGCCTCGATCCGCTTGGACAACGGCTCGCCGGCGACGAACTCCATCACCAGGTAGTCCGCCCGACCTGCGCCGTCGGGCAGGTCCTCCGCACCGCAGTCGAAGACCTGCACGATGCCGGGGTGCCGCAGCGCCGCCATGATCCGGGCCTCGGCCCGGAACCGGGCGATGAAGTCGGGGTCGGAGACCAGTGTCGGCAGCAGCACCTTGACCGCGACCTGCCGGCCGAGGATCAGGTCGACGCCACGCCAGACGTCGCCCATACCGCCGGTAGCGACGCGTTCGTCCAGGCGGTACCGACCGCTGAGCACGACCTCCGATGACAACACCGCAATACCGTACCCAGAGTCGCGCGCGCAGGCGCGACACGGGCTGTCGACCGAACGGGTGCCCCGCGCCGGTTTACCCGGCTGACCTGTGTGGACGCTGCGTCTCTGTGACGGTACGACGACGTGCCGTGACGAAAGCCGACATATTTCGATGAGCGCGCGCGCGACCATGGCCGAAAGGCGAGGCGAGGCCTGGTTTGCACCCTCTGGTCACGGGCAGTGACGACGACACGCCCGAACTGAGGGTTGATAATTGTCACTCTTCCGTGACAAGGTGCCGGCTTGTCGCGCCGTTGGCCCCGTCCTAGCGTTAGCCCGGCTCGGGCCGCCCCGGCGATCTCGACGGTCGGCGCATCGAGCCGACGACCCTGGCGTTGGCCCACCGGACACTCCGGCCCGACGACCTCGGTCCCTGGTGCAACCAGAAGGTGGAGGGCGGGGCGGGTGCTGGTCGGGCGGACGATTCGTACCGCGTGCTCCGCCGCGCCGCGACGGACCAGGCCGGCGCGACCCGTGGGCCGCCGATGAGCGGCGAGTTGGCGGAGGCGGTCAGCGCGGCGCAGGCCGGGGACGAGGACGCGTTCCGCCTGCTCTACCGCAGCCTCCAGCCGGGCCTGCTGCGCTACCTGACCGCCCTGGTCGGCGCGGACGCGGAGGACGTCGCGTCGGAGACCTGGCTACAGATCTCCCGCGACCTGCCCAGCTTCACCGGTGGCGAGTTCCGCGCCTGGACCGTCACCATCGCCCGCAACCGGGCGATGGACCACCTGCGCAGGCTGCGCCGCCGACCGTCGTTGCCGGTTCCGGTGCACGCGCTCGTCGACCTGGCCAGCGAGGCGGACACCGCCGAGGGCGCCAGCGAGACGATCGGCACCGAGACCGCCCTGGCGCTGATCGCCACCCTGCCTCCCCGCGAGGCCGAAGCGGTCCTGCTCAGGGCCGTGATCGGGCTCGACGCGGGATCCGCGGGCCGGGTGCTGGGCCGCCGGGCCGGTGCCGTTCGGACCGCCGCCCACCGCGGTCTGCGCCGCCTCGCCGCCCTGTTGGAGCGGCAGAACGCGGTCGAGCCGTCGGTCCAGGTCGACGGTGGGACGCCGCCCCGGGCGGGCAGCGGCCCCTCCCTGCGGGCGCCGCACGCCGAGCCGGCGGACGGCTGACGTGAGGGGATTCTGGATGAACCCGTTCCGGCGGGTCGACCACGCCGAGACCGAACGGCTGCTCGACGCGGCCCGCGCCGACCTGGGCGCCACGTCGGACCGGACCGGTCGGGGAGGGGACGCGGCGTCGCCGCAGGCCCGCGTACCCACGTCGCCCGGGCCCTCGACGGACCCGGTTGCGGGTTTGCTCGCCGCGGCCGCCGGCCCGGCCCGGCCCGGCGAGTTGGCCGGCGAGGAGGCCGCGCTTGCCGCGTTCCGGGCCGCGCGGGCCGATCCGACGCCGTCCGTGCCACAGCGGCCGCGCCGCCGCCGCCTCACCACCGGCGCGGTGGCCTGGATCGGCGCGGTGGCGGTCACCGCCACGGCCGGGGCCGCCTTCGCCGCGGTCACCCGGGACCGGGCTCCGGAACCTGTCGCACCGCAGCCGTCGCGGACGTCGCCGAGCCCCGAGGGGAGCGCACCCGCGTCCGGTGAGCCGAGTCGATCCGCGCCGCACGGCCCCCCGTCGCCGGGCCACCCGTCGTCGGGCGCACCGTTGCCGGGCCCACCGTCTGCGGGCCTACCGTCTCCGGGCACGCCGTCGGCACCCGGCGCGCCCGCCGGGGACCTGCACGGCCTGTGCCGCGCCTGGCAGGACGAGAAGCCCGAGGAGCGGGAGAAGGCGTTGCGCACGCCGGCCTTCGAGAGGCTCGTCGCCGCCGCCGGCGGCCCCGCCGAGGTCGAGGCGTACTGCCAGCGGTTGGTGCCCGAGCGCAAGCCGTCCGAGCCGGCGAAGCCTGGGCCACCAGCTCCGCCGACGGGCCGCCGCACCCACCGGTGACGGGCCCCCGCTGACGCGTTTCCGTTCCGCCCTGCCCGGGAAATTCGTCTGTTAGACAGAGGTTGGTGGCGCCGTGCACGCCCCCGGCGGGTGTCGGGGGGTGGGTTTACGGTGGCACAGTGTTCCGGAGTCGGCACACGGAGAGGGGATCCCGACCGTTGGTGACGTCACCCGAGTTGGACCGCGGGGCCATCCTGCGCGAGTCCGCAGCCGCAGTCCGGCACCTCGCCCGGATCTGCTTCAAGACCGGCCCACCCACACTCACCGGTGTCGAACTGGAATGGACAGTGCACGACGCCGCCGATCCCGCCCGACCCGTCGACCTGACGCGGCTCCGGGCGGCGCTGGGGCGGCACAGCCCCACCACGCTGGATGCCACAAGCCCGGCCGAGCCGCTGCGACACGGCGGCATGGTGACCGTCGAGCCAGGTGGCCAGGTGGAGATCTCCACCCCGCCCCGTCCCTCGGTCACCGCGTTGATCCAGGCCACCGAGGCCGACATCGCCCAGGTCACCGACCTGCTGGCCGCCGCCGGGTTGATCCTCGGCCGCAGCGGCATCGACCCACACCGACGGCCCCGCCCGGTGTTGGAAACTCCCCGCTACCGCGCGATGCGCGACGCCTTCGACAGGCATGGTCCGGCCGGCCGCACAATGATGTACAGCACCGCCGGCCTCCAGGTCTGCCTCGACGTCGGTGAGCCGGACCAGGTCGCGGCACGCTGGGCGGCCGCCCACGCGGTCGGGCCGCCGCTGCTCGCGGTGTTCGCGTCCGCCGACCGGCACGCCGGGCGGCGCACCGGATGGGCCTCCGCGCGGATGGCCGCCTGGCTGGCCATCGACCCGGCCCGCACCCGCCCGGTCTGGACCGCCGGCCGCGTCGACGAGGACCCGACCACAACCTGGATCCGGTACGTGCTGGCCGCGCCGCTGCTCTGCCTGCGCCGGCACGGCACGGACTGGACCGCCCCACCGGGTGTGACCTTCGCCGACTGGCTCGACGGCGCGTTGCCCCGACCGCCCACCACCGACGACCTCGACTACCACGTCAGCACCCTCTTCCCGCCGGTGCGGCCACGCGGCTACCTGGAGCTGCGCTACCTGGACACCCAGCCCGGCCGGGACTGGCGGCTCCCCCTGTCGGTGCTGAGTGCCCTCTTCACCGATCCGGGCACGGTGCGCGTGGCGCAGACGATCGCCGCGCCGGTGGCGGACCGCTGGTCGGCCGCCGCCCGGCAGGGCCTTGCCGATCCGGCGCTGGCCGCCGCCGCGGCGGCGCTGCTCGACCTGGCGCTGCGCACGCTGCCCCGGCTGGACCTGCCGACGGGTGTCCACGACGAGATCGAGCGCGGAGTACAGCGGCGGCTCGCCGCCGCGACGGAAGGACGAGACAGATGAGCGTGAGCACGACGGGGCACACCGACGGGGAGCGGCTGCGCGACCGGATCGCGGCGGAGCTGGCCCGCGCCCGCGCCCGCACGACGCTGCTGACCGAGGTGGTCGACGACGGAGATCTGCTGCGCCAACACTCGCCGCTGATGTCGCCACTGGTCTGGGACCTCGCCCACGTGGGCAACCAGGAGGAGCTCTGGCTGGTCCGCGACGTCGGGGGCCGCGAGCCGGTCCGGTGCGACATCGACGAGCTGTACGACGCGTTCAAACAGCCCCGCCGGGACCGCCCGGCGCTGCCGCTGCTGCCGCCCGCCGAGGCGCGCGCCTACCTGACCACCGTCCGGGACAAGGTGTACGACCTGCTCGACTCGGTGGCGTTCACGGATCGGCCGTTGGTCGCCGACGGGTTCGCCTTCGGCATGATGGTGCAGCACGAGCAGCAGCACGACGAGACCATGCTCGCCACCCACCAGTTGCGGTCGGGGCCGGCGGTGCTGCACGCCCCGCCGCCGCCCGAGCCGTCCGCCCGGGTCACCGGGGAGGTGCTGGTGCCGGCCGGCGAGTTCACCATGGGCACCGACACCGACCCGTGGGCTCTGGACAACGAGCGCCCGGCGCACCGCGTCGACCTGCCGGCGTACGTCATCGACGCGGCTCCGGTCACCAACGGCCAGTACGCGGCCTTCATCGCCGACGGTGGCTACACCGATCAGCGCTGGTGGAGCGCGGCCGGCTGGGCCCACCGGGTGCGGGAGCGGCTCACCGCGCCGATGCACTGGCGTCCGGACGGCGACGACTGGTCGTACCAGCGCTTTGGCCGGTGGAGTCGGGTCCGCGCCGACGAGCCGGTGGTGCACGTGTGCTTCTACGAGGCGCAGGCGTACGCGGCGTGGGCCGGCAAGCGGCTGCCGACCGAGGCCGAGTGGGAGAAGGCGGCCCGGTGGGACCCGGCCACCGGGCGGTCCCGCCGTTATCCGTGGGGCGATGACGACCCGACCGAGGCGCACGCCAACCTCGACCAACGTCATCTGCGGCCGGCGGCGGTGGGCGCGTACCCGGCCGGCGCCTCGCCGTTGGGTGTGCACCAGCTCATCGGTGACGTCTGGGAGTGGACGTCGACCACGTTCAACGGGCATCCCGGTTTCACGGCGTTTCCCTACCGCGAATACTCGGAGGTGTTCTTCGGCGACGACTACCGGGTGCTGCGTGGTGGTTCGTTCGGCACCGACCGTTCGGCCTGCCGGGGCACCTTCCGCAACTGGGACTACCCGATCCGGCGGCAGATCTTCAGCGGTTTCCGCTGCGCCCGCGACGTGCGGCCGGACGAGTCGTACCGGTGATCCACAGCGCGCTCGGCGGTCCGCCGGGGACGGTCTGCTGATGTGTCGTCACCTGGCCTACCTGGGGCCGCCGGTCACCCTGTCCGAGGTGCTGTTCGACCCCGCGTACTCGCTGGTGCGGCAGTCCTGGGCGCCGCGCGACATGCGAGGCGGCGGCACCGTCAACGCCGACGGGTTCGGGGTCGGCTGGTATCCGGACGACGGCGAGCCGGTGCGGTACCGGCGGGCGCAGCCGATCTGGAGCGACCCGACCATCGCCCAGCTCGCGGCGGTGACCCGCACCGGTGCGTTGCTCGCGGCGGTGCGCTCGGCCACCGTCGGGATGGCGGTGCTCGACGGCGCCGCCGCGCCGTTCGCCGAGGGGCGGTGGCTGTTCAGCCACAACGGTGTGGTTCGCGGCTGGCCGGACGCGGTGGCGCCGCTCGCCGCCGGGCTGCCGGTGCGGGACCTGCTCACCCTGGACGCCGCCACCGACTCGGCGTTGCTCTGGGCGCTGGTGCGGCATCGGTTGCGCGCCGGCGAGGACCCGGCCGACGCGGTCGGGCGGACGGTGGCGGACGTGGCCGCGGCGGCCCCGGGGTCGCGGCTCAACCTGCTGCTCACCGACGGGCGACGCGCGGTCGCCAGCGTGGCCGGGCACGCGTTGTCGGTTCGCGAGAGCCCGGGTTCGGTGCTGCTGGCCTCCGAGCCGCACGACGACGATCCGGGGTGGCGGGCGGTGCCGGAGGGGCACCTGGTCGTGGCCACGCCGGGGGAGGTCCGGGTACGTCCGCTGCCGATCCGGTGAGCGCCACCGGTCGGGGCACCACCTTTTGTTCGAACAGAGAGGCGAATCATGACCGCGGAACCGTTGGAGATCTACCTCGAAGAGCACGACCTGGAGCGCGGCCTGCGCGACGACGTCCGGGCGGGGCTGAGCGCCGGGCAGAAGTGGCTGCCGCCGAAGTGGTTCTACGACGCTCGGGGCAGCGAGTTGTTCGAGGAGATCACCCGGTTACCCGAGTACTACCCGACCCGGGCCGAGCGGGCCGTGCTGGCCGAACGCGCTCCCGCCATCGCGGCGCTGACCGGGGCCAAGACGCTCATCGAGTTGGGTTCCGGCTCGTCGGAGAAGACCCGGCTGCTGCTGGACGCCTTCACCCGGCGGGGCGGCCTGGGCACGTTCGTCCCGCTCGACGTGTCGGTCAGCGCGCTGCGCGGTTCCACCGCCCAGATCGCCGCCGACTATCCGGGCCTGCGGGTCCGGGGCATCGTCGGCGACTTCACCCGACAACTGGACCGGCTGCCCACCGGCGGCCGTCGGCTGGTGGTGTTCCTGGGCGGCACCATCGGCAACCTGCTGCCCGCCGAGCGGGCCGGGTTCCTGACGGCGATGCGCGGCGCGCTGGAGGTCGGCGACTGGCTGTTGCTCGGCACCGACCTGGTGAAGGACCCGTCGGTGATCGTGCCCGCCTACGACGACGCCGCCGGGGTCACCGCCGAGTTCAACCGCAACGTGTTGCGGGTGATCAACCGGGAGTTGGGCGCGGACTTCGACCCGGGGGCGTTCGCGCACGTGGCCCTCTGGGACCCGACCCACGAGTGGATCGAGATGCGGTTGCGGGCGACCCGCCCGATGCGGGTCCGGGTGTTGGACCTGACCGTGGACTTCGCCGAGGGAGAGGAGCTGCGCACCGAGGTCTCGGCGAAGTTCCGCCCGGAGGGGATCGCCGGGGAGCTGGCCACGGCGGGCTTCGCCGCGACGGAGTTCTGGACCGACCCGGACGGGCTCTTCGGGGTCACGCTGGCGCGGGCGCGGTGAGCGGCGCACCCACCCGGGCCCGGTCCGGCGGTGATCCGATAGGCTGGACCGGCGAAGGGGAGTAGCCCCCAATGTCGTGGTCGACATACTGGTGCGTTCCGCATCCGGCCACGCGGCCCCGGTTCTTTCGGGGCGGGCGAGACCTTCGACTCAGGCTGTTGCAGCCGGGTCGAGGGCGCCCCTGTCACCTCCTCCCGGCGTGAACGGGAAGGATGTCATGGAGGGATTTCTCGCCGCGCTGGTCATCAGCTTCGGCGTCATCTTCGTCGCCGAGCTGGGGGACAAGTCCCAGTTGATGGCGTTGACCTTCGCCACGCGGTTCAAGCCGATCCCGGTGCTGATCGGCATCACCGTCGCCACGGCGGTGGTGCACCTGGCGTCGGTGGCCATCGGCGTGGGTCTCGGGGCGGTGTTGCCGACCGACTGGATCTCCCTGGTGGCCGGTGTGGCGTTCCTCGGCTTCGGCGCGTGGACGCTGCGCGGTGACAAGCTCACCGAGGAGGAGCGGCGCAAGGCGGAGAAGACCAGCAAGACCGCGATCGTGGCGGTGTCGGTGGCGTTCTTCCTGGCCGAGCTGGGCGACAAGACGATGCTCGCCACGATCACGTTGGCCACCAAGTACGGCTGGTTCGGCACCTGGCTCGGCTCCACCATCGGCATGGTCGCCGCGGACGCGCTGGCCATCCTGGTCGGGCGGATGCTCGGCCGCCGGCTGCCGGAGAAGGCCATCAGGTACGGCGCCGCGATCCTGTTCGCCATCTCCGGCCTCTGGCTGATCCTGGAGGCGGTCAACGAGCTGACCTGAGTGCCGACTAGCTGGCCCGTGTTCGGGTAACGGCCTGCGGTGGAGCCGGCCGAGCTGTTGCGCCAGGGCGACCAGGTGCTGGTCGCCGTGGTGGAGGTGGCCGGCGCGCTCGTCATCTTCGTCGGGGCGGTCTGGGCGGCGGTGCGGTTCGTGGTCGAGGGGCTGCGACACCGCACCGCCGCCGTCTTCACGCCGATCCGACTGTCGCTGGGCCGGTTCCTGACCCTCGGCCTCGAATTCCAGTTGGCGGCCGACGTGCTGCGCACGGCGGTGTCCCCGTCGTTCGACCAGATCGGCCAGCTGGCCGCGATCGCGACGATCCGAACGGCGCTGAACTACTTCCTGGGCCGGGAGATCCGTCAGGAGCAGCGGCAGGTGGTCGAGGGGGAGCGTCGGCAGTGACCGGCGTCCTGATCATGGTGGTCACCGCGCTGGCGCTGCTCGTCGGGGTGGTCACCGCGCTGAGCACCGGGGCGCTGCGGACCGCCGTACGGGTGTTGCTGGACCTGCTGACCGCGGCCGGCCTGCTCCGGCTCGTCGGAGAGCCGGGGTGGAACGGTCTGGCCGGCGCGGTGGCGATCATCGCCCTGCGTCAGCTGCTCGGGGCGGCGCTGCGCAGCTCGAAGAGCAGCTCACCGCCGTCGTTCGGGCGACAATCCCCGCCGCGCTGCGCCGGCGACGATCAGCACCTACCGTTGGCGGTGAGAGGCGAGACCGGGGACAGCGGGAGGATGACCACATGAGCCGGCACGACGAACCGAACGAGTACGGCTACGCCGGCGGCGCCACCGCTCCCGAGCCGCCGTCCGGGGGTAAGCCGGACGAGCAGGATCGTGCCGAGGAGGTGGCGGTGCCGGGCGACGACCTCACCGCACCGGCGGCGGAGGCGCTGGTCGAGGAGACCGAGGAGCCGCCGCCCGCCGAGCGTCGCCGCTGACCCGCGGCCGCCGTTCACCTGTCGTAGGGCCGCTGGTAGACGTCGGGCACCCCGTCGCCGTCGGCGTCGACCCGCTCCCGCCGCGCCACCCGGCGGTACGTGGCGTTGCGGCGGACGAGCACCGTGGCGGCCAGCCCCGCGGAGAGCACCGATCCGAGCAGCACTGCCACCTTGACCCGGTCGTCGGCCGGGCTGCCCGCGCCGAAGGCCAGGTCGCCGATGAGCAGCGACACGGTGAACCCGACGCCGGCCAGCAGGGCGATCCCGAGCAGGTCCGACCAGGTGATGTCCTCGTCCAGTTCGGCACGGGTGAACCGGGCCAGCAGGTACGTCGAGCCGAAGACGCCGATGCTCTTGCCGAGCACGAGTCCGGCGACGACGGCGATCACCACCGGGTCGGTCAGCAGGGCGCCCAGGTCGGTGCCGCGCAGGGTGACGCCGGCCGCGAACAGGGCGAAGATCGGCACCGCGATGCCGGCCGACACCGGCCGCCACCTGTGCTCCAGGTGTGCCGCGAGCCCGCCCTCATCCGCCCCCGTAGCGGTGCTGCCCGGCTGGCCGCCGGCCGCCCGGCGACGGGCGAGCACCGGCACCGTGAAGCCGAGCAGCACGCCGGCCACCGTGGCGTGCACCCCGGAGGCGTGCACAAAGGCCCAGGCCGCGGTCGCGAGCGGGATCAGCGCCCACCACCAGGTACGGCCGCGCCGCACCAGCACCGCGAAGAGCCCGATCGGCGCCAGCGCCGCGAGCAGCGGGACGGGGTGGAAGTCGGCGGTGTAGAAGACCGCGATGATCGTGATGGCGAACAGGTCGTCGACCACGGCGAGGGTGAGCAGGAAGGCACGGAGCCCCTGGGGCAGGTGTGAGCTGACCAGCGCGAGCACGGCGAGCGCGAAGGCGATGTCGGTGGCGGTCGGGATGGCCCAGCCGCGCAGGCCCGGCCCACCTCCGGCCACGACGACCGCCACGTAGATCAGCGCCGGCGCCAGCATGCCGCCGAGCGCGGCCACCACGGGCAGCGCGGCCCGGCGCGGGTCGCGCAGGTCACCGGCGACGAACTCCCGCTTGAGTTCCAGGCCCACCACGAAGAAGAAGACGGCCAGCAGGCCGTCCGCCGCCCAGGTGGCCACGTCCAGGTCGAGGTGCCAGGGCGCGCCGCCGGGCCAGGGCACCCAGTCGCCGAGCCGGGTGTACGCGTCGGACCAGGGCGAGTTGGCCCAGACCAGCGCCGTCACGGCACCGAGCAGCAGCAACGCGCCACCGACCGTCTCGGTACGCAGCACGTCGGCCAGGCGCCGGGCCTCGGGCCAGGACGATCGGGCGAACAGCCGGGCCTTGCGCCGCTTCGACGGTGGTGGGGAGGGGGCGGTCATCTGCGGGGTCACCTCGGGAGATCAGGACGGCGGAGATCCACTCGCCGACCAGACTTCCCGGCACACCGCTGTCGACCTTATCCGGGCTCGTGCGCGGCGGCGACCACCGGGGTCGTTCGGTCGGCCGCCGACTTTTCCCCGGGTCTCGCCGCAGCCGAATGCACCTTTGTCCGGTTGGTTATGCGGGCGCATGAGTCAGAGTCAGAACCACCTAACTCCGGACATAAGCCGTATGAGCCGCTTTAATGGTTTCACGAGTTGACAGACGACCTTGGGGGTTTTCGTGAAGTTTTTTGGCGTAACCGGACCGACGCGGAGGCGCTCCTGATGGACCTGCTCCGCCAATTGCGCCACGTGCGTCGGCACTGGTGGGTCGTGCTGGTCACGGTCATGGTGGCCCTGGGCGCCTCGGCGTTCCTGACCGTACGGGCACAACCCCGGTACGTCGCCTCGGTGACCTTCTTCGTCACCACCCCCAACTCCGGCGTCAGCGACGCCTACCAGGGTGGGCTCTTCCTCCAACAGCGCGTCAAGTCGTACGCCGATCTGCTCACCAGCGACCGGCTGGCGCAGAGCGTGGTGGCCGACACCCCGGTGGGCCTCACCGCGGACGAGGTGCGCAGCCGGGTGACCACCTCCACCGAGACCGGCACCGTGCTGCTGCGCGCCTCGGTCAACGACACCGACCAGACCCGGGCGTTGCGGGTGACCGAGTCGCTGGCCGCGAAGTTCGTCGACCTGGTGCAGAAGGTCGAGACGACATCCGAGGGCAAGGCGCCGATCAAGATCGAGGTGGTCAGCGGGCCGCGGGTCAGCGCCAGTCCGGTCTCGCCGCAGCCGACCCGCAACCTCACCCTCGGCGGGCTGATCGGCCTGATGCTCGGCGTCGGCCTGGCGATCCTGCGCGGCGTCGCCGACGTCCGACTGCGCGACTCCGCCGGCCTGCAACGCGCCACCGGCAGTCCGCTGCTCGGCGAGATCCCCTACGAGAGCAGCGCCCGCACCGAGCCGCTCATCATCGGCGACGCGGCGACCTCGGCCCGCGCCGAGGCGGTCCGCAAGCTGCGCACGAACTTGCGCTTCGTGGACGTGCACGAGCCGGCCCGGGTCATCGCCGTGACGAGCGCGTTGCAGGGCGAGGGCAAGACCACGCTCTCCTGCAACCTGGCCATCGCGCTGGCCGAGGCGGGGTGGCGGGTGCTGCTTGTCGACGCGGACCTGCGCCGCCCGAAGGTCGACGAGTACCTGGGCCTGGACGCCGGCGTCGGCCTCACCGACGTGCTCGTCGGCGACGTGAAGGTCGGTGACGTCGTCCAGCGCTGGGGCGACAAGTCGATGCTGGTGCTCCCCAGCGGTTCCGCACCGCCGAACCCGAGCGAGCTGCTCGGGTCCAAGGCGATGTCGGATCTGCTGCTGGCGCTGCGGGAGTCGGCGGACATCGTGATCATCGACACCGCTCCACTGCTCGCGGTGACCGACGGCGTGGTCGTGGCCGTGCAGGCCGACGGCGCGCTGCTGGTGAGCCAGCAGGGCCGTACCTCGCGGACCCAGGTGGCCGCGGCGGCCCGCGCGCTGCACTCGGTCTCGGTCCGGCTGCTCGGCTGCGTGCTGAACATGGCCAAGGTGGCAAAGGCCGAGGCGTACCAGTACGAGGCCTACCGCGTGGTCACCTCGACACCTCCGGTGTCGGTGCCGGCGGACCGGGTGATGTCCGGCCGGCACAGCGAGGCCACCACCGGGGTCAACGGCGTCGCCGACCACACCCAGGAGCTCACCCGGCTGCCCCGATGAGCGCGGCGAGGGGTCGCAGCGACCGTTCGATCTCCTCGGCGCAGCGTCGGAAGTCGGCGGAGGTGCCGCCGATCGGGTCCCGAAGGTCGTCCGCGTCCGGGGCGGCGGGTTGCAGCCGTCCCCGGGCCTGGGCGACGGCGGCGATCGCCGCCCGCAGCGGGTCGTCGGCCGGCTCGGCAGGCGGCTCGGCCGCCGCCGCCAGCCGGCCGAACTGGCGCAGGGTGAACGTCCGGTGCAGGGCGCTCGGCGCCAGCGCGGTGCAGATCGAGCGCTGGCGCCGGGTGGCGGTCAGCACCAGCGTCGCGTCCACCAGGTATTCGGGCCGCAGACCGCGGGTCCGGAACGCCGCGGCGTCCGCGCCGCTCTCCGTCGCGACCTCCAGGGCGTACGGATGCATGGCCAGCCCGTCGACCGCGTCGGTGCCGGCGCTGGCCACGGTGACGGGCCGGTCGGCCAGCAGGCGGCGGGCCAGATGCTCGGCCATCGGTGACCGGCACAGGTTGGCGTGGCAGACGAACAACACGCGATCAGTCATCGGTGCCCCTCTCGTCGGTGCGGACGCGGACGGCCACACCGCGAGGACGGTGTGTCGGTGCCGGCGGCCGCGCAGGGAGGGGTTGTCGGCATCGTACGCGGGCCGTCCACCCGGCGGTCGGGGTGCCGCGCCGGCCGTCGCCGATTCACTGTGGACGGGGGCACAGCGGTGAAGATCGGCATCCTGTCGTACCACTTCCCGCCCGAGCCCGCGTTCATCCCCGGCAGCCTCGCCGAGGAGTTGGCCGCGCGGGGGCACGAGGTCCGGGTGCTCACCGGGTTTCCGGACTACCCGGGCGGGCACGTCTATCCCGGCTGGCGACAGCGTTGGCACCACGAGACGCACAGCGAACGGTTGACAGTGCGGCGGGTGCCCCGCTACCCGGGAGGCGCCACGTCCACCGGCGCCCGGATGGCCAGCTACCTCTCCTTCGCCGGCAGCGCGACGCTGGCCGCGCGCCGCTACCTCAGTGACGTGGACGCGCTGTACGTCTTCCAACTCCCGGCCACGACGTTCGCCGCCGCGGGGGTGCTCCGGCTGCTCCGGCAGGTGCCCGCGGTGCTGCACGTCCAGGACGTCTGGACCCGCGACGGCGTCGACGAGGCGGGCGAGGGGCGCTGGGTGGCGCGGATGGGCAGCGCGATGACCCGGATCTACCGGTCCGCCGCGCGGATCGCGGTCGCCGCGCCGTCGATGCGGGATCTGGTCGTCGCGGCCGGCGCCGAACCGGACCGGGTCCGGCTGGTCCTCAACTGGACAGACGAGCGGATCTTCTATCCGGCGACGCCCGGCGCGGCGGCCCGCCAGCTGGTCCGCCGAGACGGTCGGTGCGTGGTGATGCACGCCGGCACGATCGGCGCACGGCAGGGGCTGGAGACCGCCGTCCGGGCGGCCGCGGCGCTGGACCGGACGATGGACCTGGTCCTGGTCGGTTCGGGCTCGGCCGAGCGGAAGGTCCGGGGGCTCGCCGCCGAGTTGGGCGCGGCCAACGTCCGCTTCGTGGAGCGACGGTCTCCTGTCGACATGCCCGAGCTGTACGCCGCCGCCGACTATCAGCTGGTCATGCTGCGCGACCTTCCGGAACTGCGCGGCACGGTGCCGGGCAAGCTCCAGGCGGCACTCTCCTGTGCCGCCCCGGTGATCGCGTCGGCCGGCGGGGACACCGCGGAGCTGGTCGAGCGCGTCCGGGCCGGGCTGTCCTGCCCACCGGAGGACTGGGCCGCGCTGGCCGACCGGTTCTGGCTGGCCGCCACCATCCCGCCGCCGACACGTACCGAGATGGGTCGCCGGGGGCGCACGGCGTACCTGCGGGAGATGTCGCTGCCCGCCGGGGTGGACCGGATCGAGCGGCTGCTGCACGAGGCCGCGGGACGGGTCACGGAACCATCCGGCGAGCTGCGAAGGAAATTCGCTTAAAGGGCGAAGAGCTGAATAACGGTACGAAGTTCCCCGATGCGTGCTAAGAACGTCAGGGAACCGACCATCTGTTCGGTTCCGCGAACGGGAGTGTGGTGTGACGGAAAGCGAACGGCCGACCCGGCGGCGGAGCCGGTCCCGGCGCCGTCGGCGTGCCCGACTGCGACGGGCGCTCCTCGGTGCCCTGGTCGTCGGCTCGCTGCTACTGGCGACCGGCGGGTGGATCGGCTTCCGTGGCTGGCAGGCGCGAGCGCACCTGCTCAACGCCGCCGGCCTGGCCCGGGAGCTGAGCGCCCAGGTGGTGGGCGGGGACACCGACCGTGCCCTGCGGACGCTCGACGCCCTTCAGGAGCAGTCCGGTGCCGCCCGGGCGGCGACGGGCGATCCGAGTTGGCGGCTCGCCCGGCGTACACCGGTCGCGGGTGACGATCTCGACGCCGTCCGGCGGATCGCCATCGCCATCGACGAGTTGGCCCGGGAGGCCTTCCCGACCCTGCTGCGGACGGACCTGACCAGGTTGGTGCCGACCGGTGGACGGTTGGATCTCGCCCGGCTCACCGCTGTCTCCACCGAGCTGACCGGCGTCAACGAGTCGGTGCAGCGGACGCGCCGAGACCTGGGCGCGGTGCCGACCGACAGGCTGGTCAGCCAGGTCCGGCAGGCCCTGACGGACCTGCGCGACGAGATCGACCGACTGGCCAGCCTCACCACGGCCGCCGATCAGGGCGCCCGCCTGCTGCCGCCGTTGCTCGGCGCGAACGGGCCGCGACGCTACCTGCTCGTCTCGCAGAACCTCGCCGAGTTGCGTGCCACCGGCGGCATGTTCGGCGCGTACGCGATGATCGAGGCGGAGAACGGCGCGGTGAAGATGGGCAAGCAGGGCAGCAGTGCCTCGCTCGGCCGCTTCACCCCGGCGCTGAAGGTGCCCGCCGAGACCCGGGCCATCTGGACCGACCTGCCCGGCATCTATCCCGCCGACGTCAATCTGTCCCCGCACTTCCCGACCGCCGCCACGCTGTACCGCGAGATGTTCCGGCGCTCGACCGGCACGACTGTCGACGGTGTGCTGGCCGTTGACCCGGTGGTGCTGTCGTACCTGCTCAAGGCGACAGGCCCGGTGCTGGTGCCCGGTGGGGTCCCGCTCGCCAGCGAGAAGGTCGTGCAGACCCTACTCAACGACAGCTACCAGCGGCTGAACGTCCGGCAGCAGGACGAGTTCTTCGCGGCGTCGGCGGCGTCGGTATTCGACGCCTTCTTCAAGAAGAATGTCAACCCACGTGTGTTGTTGTCCGCATTTGACCGTGCTATCACCGAACGGCGGATATTGTTCTGGAGTGCCCGACCTGAGGAACAGCGGACATTCGGTGCGAGCCGGATGGCCGGGACGCTTCCGGAGCAGGACACCGTGCCGACCGTCGGCGTCTTTCTCAACGACGGCAGCGGCGCGAAGCTCGGCTACTACCTGCGGCCGACGGCGAACCTCACGGTCGGTGAATGCCGACCCGACGGCCGCCGCGAGCTCCGGCTGCGGGTGGCCCTGCGCTCGACCGCGCCGAAGTCCGGACTCAGCGAATCCGTCCTCGGGCTTGGTCTGGCTGGCGACCCGTACACCGCTCGCACGTTGGTGTCGATCTTCAGCCCGGCTGGCGGGGCGGTGCTCGAGGCCCGGCTCGACGGGGCCGAGACGGCGCTTGGCAGTGGCACGGAACGCCGCCGTCAGGTGGCGACCGCCAGCGTCGACGTCGGCCCCGGCGCCGAGAGGGTGCTGGAGGTCAGCGTGCTGACGGCCAAGACCGGCGTCGGGCAGGCCGAGCTGTGGCTGACCCCCACCGCCAGCCCATGGACCACCCAAGTTCATTCCGCACCAAGCTGTGACCAGTAGGAGGGAACCAATCATGCGGCTATCCCGCATCATCATGGCGCTCACGGTCGGCCTGGCCGTGGTGGCCGTGCCGACGGCAGCGGGGGCGGCACAGCCGCAGCCGACGCCAAGCGCGACCACCGACCCGCCGCAACCGCCCCCGTACCCGCCAGCCGCGGCCTCGTTGACCGTCAGCCGGCCGACGATCTTCCTGGGCGAGTCGGTAGTGCTGTCCGGCACCGGCTTCGGCCCGAACGAGACCGTCGACATCGTGGTGACTGTGGCTCCGCTGGCTGCTCCGGCCGGCGGTCAGGCTCCGGCTCGCCGCAGCGACGGCAGCACCGTGGCGATGGCCGCGGTGGCCTACCAGGCGAGCGCGCCGCTGAACTTCACGGCGTACACCAACGCCCAGGGAAGCTTCAGCAAGAGCTACACCCCCTCGGTGACGGGTCTGCTGACCTTCACCGCCACGGGCCGGGAGTCCGGCCGTACCGCCAGCACCGAACTGCGGGTGCTGCACAAGAAGCAGCCGCTGCCGGTCACCGGTGACAGCATCGGCACGCCCATGAAGCTCGGCGGCGGCCTGGTCGGCGCCGGAGTGGTCATGCTGCTGCTGACCCTGGCCTGGCGTCGCCGCCAGCGCCTCGGTGGTGCCGCGCACTGATCCGCACACCACCGGGCCCTGCCCGGATCGCACCTGAAGCTGGCGCCCGTCGGAACACTCCGACGGGCGCCAGCGTCTGCGTCCCGGTTTGGGGCCCGCCCGGGCGCGGGATGTCCGACGTGGGCGTGCCCGCCACGGCTGAACCAGCTTTGGGTGCTGTCGGTCTCGGCGCGTTGGGCGCTGCCTGGGTGCGCGCGCGGTTCACCCGGCTTCGGAGGTGCCCAGATCAGCTCGGTCGACCAAGCCAGGCCGAAACGTGAGGCCGTACGCACCCGTTGTCCGTCTCGCCGCTCCCGCACGTGGACGACCCGCCTTGATCGACTCGGGGTTTGCTGAAGTCGGGGTGTCCGGGCGTCCGGGATGCCCCGACTTTCATGAACCCGAGTGGATCGTGCCCGCTGGTGGTGGATCGGGGTCGTGGGCGCGGCGTGGAGTGGGTGGTTTGTCCGGTCCGGGGTCGCTGTGGGCGGTGACCGGTCGCACCCGTGGGCCGGAATCGTGGCCGGGTCGGGGTCGTTACACATCCTGACGATCGCAGCACCACCGGCCCGACGCCCGACCCGCAGGGTGTGGGATGCAGGCCCGGCAGGTTGGAATGCCGACCCGGGCCCGGTCGTTGCAGTCCCCACGAACGACCGCCCGCCCGCCTCCACGCAGGTGCCGGCAGGCGGGCCACCCCGGGAATGACCCCGACCTCCGGGTCGTTGCAGTCCCCACGAACGACAGCAGGCCCCGCCTCCACGCAGGTGCCGGCAGGTGGGCCACCCCGGGAATGACCCCGGCCCCCGGGTCGTTACACCCGGACCCTGGCGCCACGAGCCCCCCGCTCGCAGGCCGCCGACCTCGACGCCAGCAGCGCACCCCGGCCCGCAGGCGTCGAAACCCCCAAGACTTTCCCCCTTGTGTCTGTGCAGCGCCGGACTAGGTGCTCACACCCGCGGTCGCCGTTGCCCCGATCGGTGCGCCCCGGGTGTTCTACCCCCGAAGGAGCTACCCCCATGAACACGATCATGCGTAA
>NZ_JBEZCZ010000072.1:0-19830 GCF_040647875.1 Micromonospora sp. NPDC049230 | reverse complement strand
AGCTCCACTCCACAACCGGAGGCCTTCACCTACCTACGACATCAGATCGTGTCGTCACACAACCTCGACCAACCTCCCTGGACAGCACACCTAGCTGGCGCGAAGACCGTCGCGGACGACGGCGATGACCCGGTCGCGGGCGCCGGCGTCGGCCGGGTCGGCCCCCCGGGCGAGGCAGCCGCTCATCAGGGCCTTGACGTCGGCGAAGGTGATGTCGCCCCGAACCGCTCCCGCCCGCTGGGCGGCCTTCAGCATGGTGTGCAGCCGACCTGACACATCACTGCCGGCTTCGACGGCAGCCGACTCGATGTCGAATCCGCCACCGGCCAGCGACTCCGCCAGCCCCCGGTGGTCGGCGCCCTCGTGGATGAGCGCGGCGAAGAAGGTGAAGAATGCCGCGCCCGGGTCCTCGGTGGCCGACAAGGCGTCCGCCCGCCTGGTCAGCAACGCCATGCGATCGAGCAGAACCGCCGCGAACAGGGCTTCCTTCGTCGGAAAATGGCGACTGACGGTGCCGGTGCCCACCCCCGCACGTCGCGCGATCTCGTGTACGGGCACGGAAAGCCCTTCGGTGGCGAACGTCTCCGCCGCCGCCCGCAGCACCGCCGCCCGGTTGCGTCGGGCGTCGGCGCGTGGCGCCCGCTGGGGCCTTCCCGTCATCGCGGGTCATCTCCTTCTATTCAAACGGGATGACCGTCCCGTATATTCGTTCCATCCGGGACGCTGGTCCCGATTGTAGGGATCAGGGGGAACACCATGGCTACGTGGACCGCCGCCGACGTCGGTGACCAGCACGGCCGCACCGTCGTCATCACCGGCGGCAACAGTGGCATCGGCTTCGAGACGGCCAGGGTGCTCGCGGCCCGGGGAGCCTCGGTCGTCCTGGCCTGCCGGGACCGCGACAAGGCCACGGCCGCGGCCGCCGCCCTGCCCGGCGGCAGCGTCACCACTGTCGACCTTGACCTGGGCTCGCTCGCCTCGATCCGCGCTGCGGCGCAGGAGTTGCGAGCGCGCCACGCTCGGCTGGACCTGCTCATCAACAACGCGGGCCTGATGATGCCCCCGCTGGGTCGCACCGCTGACGGCTTCGAACTCCAGATCGGCATCAACCACCTGGGCCACTTCGCCCTGACCGGGCTCCTCCTCGACCGACTGCTCGCCACCCCCGGCTCCCGCATCGTGACCGTCAGCAGCTCGGCGCACCGCCAGGGCGGGCTCGACGTCGACGACCTACAGTTCGAGCGCCGCACCTACCGGCCGACAACCGCCTACGCCCTGTCGAAACTCGCCAACATCCTGTTCACGTACGAACTCCAGCGTCGCCTCAGCGCGGCGGGTGCCGAGACCATCGCTGTCGCACTCGAACCCGGCGTCATCTCGACCGGCCTCCAACGCCACGTCACGGGCGCGCTGGCGGCCGGCATCGCGGTCGTCGGAAAGCTGATCGGCCAATCCACTCCCGCGGCCGGCGCGCTAGCGACCCTGCGCGCCGCCACCGACCCCACTGTCAGGGGCGCCGACTACTACGCCCCGGACGGTCGGCTGCTGAACGCCTCGGGCCACCCGGTGCCGACTCGTTCAAGTTCCGCGTCACACGACGTCGACACCCAGCGCCGGCTGTGGACCGAGTCCGAGCGGCTGACCGGCGTGACGTATTCGTTCACCAGCCGGCCCGACACCGAACCCTGACAGCCCCCGGGGCGGGAGAAGGACGGCACCTGTTTGACCCCGGTGGCGACGGGGCATCGTGGCGGGGAGAACGAGCCGAGTCGACAGCGACTGCGGGAGGCACCCGATGCCAGCAGGATCGAGCCCGAAGAGGGAGCGACAGTACGAGCACATCAGGGAGAGCGCGCAGGAGCGCGGCGCCTCCGCCGGGCGGGCCAAGGAGATCGCCGCCCGTACGGTGAACAAGGAACGGGCCCGCTCGGGTGAGGCCCGCACGTCGAGCCGGTCGTCACGCAACGACGTGTCGTCCGCGCACCGTGGCGGCAAGCGCTCCCACAGCGGCGCCCAGGGCCGCACCAAGGAGCAGCTGTACAACGAGGCGAAGCAGCGCGGCCTCAAGGGGCGCTCGTCGATGTCGAAGGCGGAGTTGGAGCGGGCCCTGTCGAAGTAGGGCAGCGGGTCAGCTCATCGACATCGTGGTGCTCGGCATCGGGGAGTCCACCCGTCGGGTCCCCTCGGCCCCACCCGAAGTCTCGCCCCGCACACCTCGCGCGTGGTGGGCCGGCCTCGGCTGTCCCGGTCGCCGGCTCAGACCGGCCCCAGCAGGGCGGTCAGCGCGTCGTCGCCCTGGCCGAGCTGCGCTCCGCCGCTCGGTGGCGCGACCAGGAAGCGTCGGCAGCCGTCGAGTTCCACGTACCGGTCGGGGCCGCCGGTGCCGTCCAACGGCCGCAGCACCGCGAAGCGGGAGGCCGGTGTGGCACAGTCGGCCACCGCCCGACGGTTGGCGAACGCCCGGAGCACGCCCGCCTGGCGCTCGGCCGGGAGCGGTCCGCCGTACACGAAATCACCCGCCGGCTTGCCGCTGCCCCGCTGTGTCGCGGGCACCTGGTAGACGCAGAGGCGCAGCGGCTCGCCGGCCGCCGACGTGGGCGGCGCGGGCGGCCCGGCGCGGCCGTTGGTGGTCTCCACCGCCACCATGTCCGTCCACCGTTGCGCGCATCCGGCGGCCTCGGCGGCCGGGGCTTCGATCTGCCCGATGGTACGGCTGTCCACAGTGGTCATCGGCAGTTCGGCGAGCGCCGTCAGCACCTCGGCGCGTGGCTTGCGGCAGGAGTCGGTCGGCAGGTACGGCCGCAGCCAGCGCCCCCTGTCGTCGAGCAGGGCCAACCACGGCGGGACGACCAGGTCGAGTGTGCAGGCGACGCCGCCGTCCGACTCCTGGTCGGGCAGGCGTAGTGCGCTGAGCAGCGGCGCGATCTGCTCGGCGCGTCGCTCGGTGGCGACCTGGTCCCGCCCTCCGTTGGGGCCCGGAGTGATGGTCCGCCCGCAGACGACGGCGGCGACCGGGGTGAAGTCGGGGCCGATGCGGCCGATCTTCGGTTCGACCCCGGACGGCGTCGGTGTCCCCGTGTTCGGCACCGACAGGATCGCGCCGGCCTGCGGCGCGGCCTCGGCGCAGGAGGTCCACGCGTCGACGATCTGGGCCGGGTCGGGATCCTTCGTCCCGCCCGGACCGCTGCCCGTGCCACCGCAGCCGCTCAGCGCCACGCCGAGCAGTGCCACCGTCAGTGCCGTTCGACCCGAGCGCATCCGGCTCACCACCTCTCCATCCGAGGATGGGACGAACGACGGGCGCGCCTGGTTCCGGCCGCGCGGACACGGCACCGAACCCGGTGATCGACTCGGGTTCATGACAGTCGCGGTGTCAGACCACCCGGGACACCCCGACTTCCGTAAACCCGAGTGGATCACGCGCAGGACGCCGCCGGCCAGGCGTCGGCGCCGCCGGCCGTGACACATTAGCGACACCGCGCGTACATTGGGTTACGCTCGACGTCGCCCATGCTATTCTCCGATGTCGATCTCTGCCGCGCGGACCCCTTCCGGGTCGTTGTCGGAAGGACACCTCCGATGCCGGCCGTTGCCGCTCCCACCGCGCCGCCGCCCACGCTGGACAATCCCGCCGGTGGTGCGCTCGTCCTCATCTTCACCACGATCCCGGCGCTGCTGCGCCTGACCTGCGGTGTGATCGGTGGGGCGGTGGCCCTGTCGGTGCGGGAACCGCCGGTCGACCCAGCCGTGCTGCTGCCCGCTGTGGCAGCGCTCACCGGCTGGTCGATCTGGTATGCGTACCGGGCGATGCGCCACGGGATCACGCCGTGGCTGGTCACCGCCGACGTCACGGTCACCGCGTTGGCCTGTCTCCTCATCCCCGTGCTCGTCGCACCCGGGGTGCTGCCCGGCGAGGGCAGTTGGATCGCGGTGCTCGCCAGCACCACGGTGATCAACGCGCAGGCCACCGCACCGGCGCGCTGGTCGATTCCGGCCGGGCTGCTCGTCACCGTCACGTACGCGACGGGCGCGCAGGCGGCCGGCAACCCCACCGAGGCGCGGGCACACGCGACCACCCTGCTGGTGCAGACCGCCTGCACGGCGATGATGGCGGCGGTGATGCGCCGACGCATCGGTCGCGCCGACCGCTCGTTCGTCGAGCATCAGCGGCTGACCCGGCAGGCCCTTGTCGCGCGGGCCGCCCGCGACGCCGAACGCCAACAGAACCGCGACCTGCACGACACTGTGCTCGGCACCCTCACGATGGTGGGGCTGGGTGCGGTGGCCGGGTCATCGGCCACGTTTCGCGACAGGTGCGGCAGCGACCTGCGTACCCTCGTCGCGCTCACCGACGTCGGCCCGGTGGCCGGTGACGGCCCGGTGCCGCTCGACGGTCGGTTGCGGGCGGTGGCGGGCCGACTGCCCGAGCTGTCGGCGGAGCTGACCCTGACGCCGTGCACGGTTCCCGCCGGGGTGGCCGACGCGATCGGCGAGAGCGCCTACGCGGCGCTGTCCAACGTGGCCCGGCACGCGCCGGGCGCGCGGGTCACGCTGCGGCTGAGCAGGCACGCGGTCGGCGTCGTGGTCGAGGTCGCCGACGACGGCCCCGGCTTCGACCCGGCCACCGTCCCACCCCACCGGTACGGGTTGCGCGAGTCGATCCACGGCCGGATGGCAACTGTCGGCGGGCGGGCCGAGGTGCGATCGGCGATCGGGGCCGGCACCCGGATCCGACTGGAGTGGCCCGGTGTCGGCTGATCTCGGCGCTCCGACGCCGCACACCGTCGCGCCGGAGACACCGGTCCGCATCGAGGTGCCAGTCCCCCGGGAGCCGGCGTCCCCGGCGGCGCTCGCCGCGCCCGCCGCGGTGGCGCGCGCGTCCGACCGGGGTGCCCGGATCGTCGCCGTTGCCATCGCATTGGCCTGGCACGTCGCGATCGGGCTGCCGGCGGTGTTGGCCGCCCGGGCGGAGTTCACCGCGCCGGCGGTGGTGCTCGGCGGCTGGGCGCTGGTAGCAGTGGCCGGCGCGGTCGCCGGGGTGCGACTGTTGTGCGGTTGGCCGCTGCCGCCGTGGCTGCTGGCCGGGCTGCTGTTGGCCGTCGACGTGGCAGTGTTCGCCGCGGTCGGCGACGCGCAGCTGTTCACCGCAGCCAACTGGGTGTGGGGCACGCTCGGCTGGTTCTTCGTGCTGGCGATGTGGGGTCGCCGGGTCGTGGGGCTGGTCGTGCTGCTGAGCACGCACGCGGCCATCGCGCTGGTCGCGGTGCTCGGGCACGGCCCCGACCCGGCCGATGTGGCCCGGTACGTGATGTACGTCTACGGCACGTTCTCACTGCCGGTGGCGGTGTTCGTGGGCAGCGCGACGATCGTGAGTCTCGCTCGCGAGCGGGCAGCCGTCTCCGCTGCCGCCCATACGTTGGCGGCGGAGCGCGCTGCCGCCGAGCGTGGCCTTCGGGAACGCCGGGACCGGCTCACCCTGGTCAGTTCGGCAGCCGGGCGCGTGCTCGGGGAGTTGGCCGCCGGCCAGGTCGACCCGGACGACCCGGAGGTGCAGCGTCGCTGCGTGTTGGCCGCCGCCCGGCTGCGTCGACTGATCGCCGAGTCCGACGATGTGCCCGACCCGCTGCTGCACGAGTTGCGGGCGGCCGCCGACCTCGCCGAACGCAACGGCCTGCCGATCGACCTGGTCACCATCGGCACCCCGCCGCCGCTGCCGGTGGAGATCCGGCGTCGACTGGCCGAGCCGCTCACCGGCGTCCTCGCCGACGCCCGGGGCTGGGCCCGGCTGACAGTGGTCTCCGGTCCGGAGGAGGTGGTGGTCAGCTTGGTCACACCGGACCGGGAGGGGCCGGAGGCCACCGGTCCACCCTCGGGGGAGCACGACGACGGGCAGGTAGCGCACCTCTACGAACGGGACGGAAGCATCAGATGGGCGCAGACCCAGTGGCGGCGGTGACCGGTGACCGACCGATCGGGGTGGCGATCGTCGACGATCACCCGGTGGTGGTCGAGGGTGTGCGCGCCTGGCTGGCCAGCGAGCCCCGGCTGACCGTACTGGCCACCGGGGACGACCCGGACGACGTGCTGCGGGCGGCACCGGACGCCGATGTCGTCCTGCTCGACCTGCGGCTGCACGGTCGGATGGCACTGGACAAGCTGGCCGAGTTGAGCGCCACCGGGCGGCGGGTGGTGGTCTATTCGGAACACACCGACCCACACACCATGCTCGCCGCGCTGGACGCCGGGGCGGTGGCGTTCCTGGCCAAGCACGAGGGTCGGGAGCACTGCGTGGCGACAGTGCTGGCCGCCGCGAGCGACCGCCCGTACGTCCCGCCCGCGCTGGCCGGGGCGATGGTCGGCGACCCACGACCGGACCGGCCGATGTTGTCCGACAAGGAGCGTGAGGCGCTGTTGCTCTGGTTCCAGTCGATGTCGAAGGCGTCGGTGGCCCGCCGGATGCAGATCAGCGAGCACACGGTGAAGCAGTACGTCGACCGTGCGCGGATCAAGTACACCCGGGCGGGGCGGCCAGCCGCCACAAAGGCGGCATTACTCGCCCGCGCGATCGAGGACGGACTCGTTCGCCCGGAGGAGATCGGCATCTACCGGTCACAGGCGACACACGACCGGACGACCCCCTAACAGGCGTCATGACAGCGCCCCTCCGATCCGACAGGCTTCATCCACAAGCCAGCTGACCGGAAGGTCGTGACGATGCACGCCGACACGTCCCCCTTCTTCATCGGCCCCCACCGGTTCGACGCTCCGGACGACGTGGGGCCGGCCCTGGATCGCCGCTACGACCTGCGCCCCGCGCCCGGTGAGCGGGTGCTCGGGCGGCACCAACTGTTCGTCGCGGGCTACCTGCTCGGGCCGAGTGAGGCGCGGCACCGCTGGCAGTTGCCCGGGCCGGTCTCGGTGACAGTCACCGACCAACGGATCTGCTGGGTGGGCAGCGGCGCGCAGCTGTCGCTCGTCGTCGACGACGCGCCCCGGGCACGGCCACCCGCTCGACTCAACGGCCTGATGAGCGGGCAGATCCGCTGGCAGTGGCCGTCCCGGTTGGAGTTGCCCGCCGTCGAGCAGGGCGAGCCGACGCAGTTGTTGATCGTCTGCGACGCGTTGCGCACCATCCAGCAGCCGGCACTGGCCCTGGGCGGCGCCTCCGCCGCGGTGGCGGAGTTGGCCCGGCAGGTCCGCCGGGCGGTGGCCATGTTCCGGCTCACCCGCCCCCAGCTTGTCGACCTCTCGGCCCAGGAGCGTGACGTGCTGCTGCTGCGGGCCGGCCCCGGCCTGCTCGCCGGGGAAACCCGGGTCACGCTGCCCGGCTCGCTGCCTGTGGAGTTCCACTCCCGGGACGACTACTACCGCTCGGGGCCGGAACCGGCCCCCTGGGGTGGGCTCGCGGGCGGAGCGGCATCCGGGCATCGGTAAGCCCGACGTCCCACGCCACACAGTGCCCGGTCAGGTGCGCGACCTCCCCGGTCAATCCGACGTCAGACGCTGGGGGCGCGGTGCTCGTCGGCGGCGTCCAGGGCGGCGGCCTCCTCCGGCGTGGGGGCGCTGCCGCCCAGGTGCGCCGGCAGCCACCAGGTGTCGTCCGGGCCGGCGGGCGCGTCCGGATATTCGCGCTGGGCCCGCTCGACCAGCGCACTCAGTCTGGTGGTCAGCTCGGTGGCCAGCATGTTCGGGTCCGGGAAGTCCGCCGGGTCGATCGGCTCACCGATCAGGATGGTGATCGGCGTGTGCCGGCGGGTGAGCGTGCGTGGGCGGCCCTTGGTCCAGAGCCGCTGGGTCCCCCACAGCGCGACCGGCAACACCGGGACCTTCGCCGAGCGGGCCATCCGGACAGTGCCGCTCTTCAGCTCCTTGACGGTGAACGACCGGCTGATCGTCGCCTCGGGAAAGACGCCGACGACCTCGCCGCGCTTGAGGGCGGCGACGGCGGCGCGGAACGAGGCCGCGCCGGCGTCCCGGTCCACCGAGATGTGCCGCATTCCGCGCATCAGCGGGCCCGAGATCCGGTGCGTGAAGACCGACTTCTTGGCCATGAACCGCACCAGCCGACCCGACGCGTTCGCGCCCAGGCCGGCGAAGATGAAATCGAGATAGCTGATGTGGTTGCCGGCCAACACCGCCCCGCCGGTCCGAGGGACGTGGTGGGCACCCTCGATGGTGATCTTCAGATCGAGGACACGAAACATCGTCTTGGCGGCGGCGATGACTGGCGGGTACACGAGCTCCGGCATCCGCAGAATCTACCCTGCCAGGCCGGGTCACGGGCCGGCGGCGGCACGGCTCGCGCGCCGCCGCCGCGGTGGCCCGGGTCAGTCGCCGGGCTTGTCCAGGTCCAGTCGGCCCCGGGCGAACGCGTCCACCCGACCCCAGCGGCCCGGTATGTCCAGCACCTCGATGCGGCCCATCCCCACCGGCAGCCGCGGCTCGACCGCCAGGTGGCCGTCGTGCGGCTCCAGGCCGAGCATGGTACGCAGCAACAGCAGCGGCGTACCTGTCGACCAGGCCTGCGGGCTGCACGCCGTCGGATACTCCACCGGGAACTTGGTCAGCTCCCGGGGGTAGCCGCCGAACGCCTCCGGCAACCGGCCGTCGAAGTACGTGGCCGCGTCCAGGATGCCGCTGGCGATGGTCGCGGCCTCCTCGGCGAAGCCGTACCGGCGCAGACCCCAGGCGATGAACGAGTTGTCGAACGGCCAGATCGTGCCGTTGTGGTAGCCGATCGGGTTGTACCGGGCCTCACCCTCGGCGAGCGTCCGCACGCCCCAGCCGGAGAAGAGCCTCGGCCCCACCAGGTGCGCGGCGAGCATCTCCGCCCGCTCCGGTTCGACGATCCCGCTCCACAGCAGATGGCCGATGTTGGAGCTGAGGATGTCGCACTGCCGGCCGTCCGGGTCCAGGGCCAGGGCGTAGAACTCGCCGTCGGCCACCCACCAGTCCCGGTTGAACCGCTCCTTCAGCGCCGCCGCCTCCCGCTCCAACTGGTCGGCGAACTCCGGGTCACCCCAGAACAGGCGGGCCATCCGGGCCGCCCGCACCTTCGCGTCGTACGCGTACCCCTGCACCTCGCAGGTGGCCCGCGGGAACGGCGGCAGCGTGCCGTCGGAGTAGGAGATCGAGTCCCAGGAGTCCTTCCAGCACTGGTTCTCCAGGCCGGTGTCGGTGTTGCGCCGCTCGTACCAGATGTAGCCGTTGCCGACCAGGTCGGCGTAGTTGTCGATCCACCGCAGCGCCGCGCGGGCCTCCTGCTCCAGCTCCTTGACCAGCGCGACGTCCCCGGTCCACCGCTCGTACTCGTCGAGCAGCACGACGAACAGCGGCGTCGCGTCCACCGAGCCGTAGTACGGCGAGTGCGGCTGCTCCTCGAAGGCCGCGGTCTCGCCGTACCGCATCTCGTGCAGGATGCGCCCCGGGTCCTCGTCCCGGAAGTCGTCGAACCGGCTGCCCTGGAGCGAGGCGAGGATGCGCAGCGTCGTCTTCGACAGCTGCGGGGTGAACGGCAGCGTCTGGAGGCAGGTCAGGATGCTGTCGCGACCGAACATGGTCATGAACCAGGGCAGGCCGGCGGCCGGCAGGGTGGCGCCGCCCAGCGACAGGGGTGAGAACCGCAGCGCGGCCAGGTCGATCAGACTGCGCCGGTAGGTGCTGGCCACCCGACCGTGCTGGCTGTTGACCTTCGGCGCGTCCGCGATCCAACGCTCCAGGTCATGTTGGAGGGCCAGCCGCTCGGTGCCGTGCATCCGCAGTCCGAAACGCAGATCGCGACCGCCCGGTCCGACCGCGTTCGTCTCGACGTCGATCGCGGTTTCCCACTGCTCGTTGGGTTCCAGGTGGACGGTGTACGCGAAACCCCTGCTGTCGTACCGCGCGGACGTCGACGAGGAGATGCTCGTCTCGCGCTGGAAGTTGCCCCGCCGATAACCCAGTCGGAGTCGGTCCGACTCGACCTCGGTGTAGATCTCGCCCTTCTTGTTGACCACCTCGTCCTTGACCTGGAACAGGTCGGCGAAGTCAGACGCCGCCTCCATCCGGATTTCCAGGTCGACAGGCTTCTCGTCGTGGTTGAGGATGGTGAGCTGCTCCCGGAAGCTGCCGCCAACTGTGCGCTCCCGAATAATCGACAACTTGGCGTCCACGTAGTGGGTGGCCACCCCCGGGACGAGGAAGAACCGGGACTCGAAGTACTGCAGGTCGTCGTAGGAGAGCGAGTTGAGCCGCTCGCCGTTGACGGTCAGCACCCAGGTGGACAGAAACCGGGTGTCCAGGGAGAAGAGCCCGGTCGGTTCGCTCGGAGTCGCCTCGATGTCGCCGGTGTCCTCGCAGACGACGAACGTGCTGCCGTCCAGGATCCGGATCGTGTTGCTCTGCCCCATCAGTACCCCTCCCCCGCGAAGCGTCGACGGGGCCCGCGGGCGTCCGGCGAACTCGGAAAGATCCGCTCCACCTGCACCACCAGCCGGGCGTCACCGGTCACCGTCATGTCCCCGCGCAACAGCGCGGCCAGGCCGTGCTCACGGCCCGCGGCGATGTCGTCGAAGAGGACGGGGCTGGCACGAAGGACAGTGTCGGCCTCCCGGTCCTCCTGGCTCACGTTCAGCCGACCGTTGTCGATCCGCAACAGCCAGTGCCGGGTCTCCGCCCCCTCGTGCAGGTCTATCCGCAGTGTCCCGCAGGCCTTCGCCAGCAGGGGTTCGTACCCCCGCCGGTCCAGGTCCTCGAAGAACCTCGTGGTCGCGTCCACCATCGGGTCCACTCCTCCCAGTTGCCAGGCCCGGGGTCCCCCACCGCGCTCGCGTCGCGCGGACGGCCGGCGTGGCACGTCCCCGCACGGGTCCCCGCCGGTCCCCTGGTCAACCTCGCCCGGATCGGGTGAGCGGCGCCGTCGTCCCGGCACGGCAGCGCCGGCCCTCCCCCGAGGGGAGAGCCGGCGCGCGGGCGGCGGAGAACTAGTTGTTCGGGTCGTCGGCGCTGATGTCCGCGAGCACCGACTGCGGTTCACGCTCGACCGCGAGGTCACCCATCGAGATCAGGCCGACAAGGCGCCCGTCGTCGATCACCGGAAGCCGGCGCACGGCGTACGTGCGCATCAGGTCCGCGGCCGCCACCACGTCGTCGTACTGACTCACGGTGATCACGTCGCGGGTGGTGATCTGGCCCAGCCGGGTCGAGCCCGGGTCCATGTTCTCCGCGACACCACGGACCGTGATGTCCCGGTCCGTCACGATGCCGACCACGTTGTCGCCATCGGTCACCACCACGTCACCAATCGCACTGTCGCGCATCTCCTGCGCGGCGGCGATGAGCGTCTCGTTGCCGTCCATCGTCACCAACCGGGTCGTCATGAACTCTCCGACCGTTGTCATGGTGCTCCCCTCTCGGTGTCGGCACGGCCCGTCTACCCGCCACCCGGGAGGGGGTAACGCCGACCGCCGGCGGCTATCCGGGCGGGTGCGGGTGCCGCGGGTGCCGCAGACGCCGCAGCTCGTACAGGCCGCTGCTGGTCAGCGAGAAGAAGATCGGCAGCAGCAGAAAGATCACCAGTGCGAGCAGCGGGGTGACCAGGTATCCGACGAGAACCGCCAGCCCGTACCCCAGGACACCGGCCGCGGCCCGCGTCCGTTCGCTGGGGAAGAACGAACCCGGCACTGCCTCGTGCAACAGATCACGATGTCGGGCCAGGTAGTGGTACAGCGCCAGCCAGGTCAGCGAGAGAAACCCGCCGGCCAGGCCGTAGAGGACGACGCCGGCCCGCTGGTCCGCCCGGTCCCCATCCCGCAGCGCCTGCGAGAGCACCGAGGTGGCGAACGGCAGCAGCGCGGTGCTGAACAGCACCCCGAGGTTGTACCACTGGAGGCCCTTGCCGCTGCTGGTCACCCGGTTGAAGGCGGCCCGGTGGTTGATCCAACTGACCGCCACGAACACGTACGACGTGACGTAGGCGAGGTACGCCGGCCACTGCTCGACCAACGCGGCCAGCAGCTGACCGCGTCCCACCCGAGGTGGCTGGAGGTCGAGCACCAGCAGCGTGATGATGATGGCGAAGACACCGTCGCTGAACGACAGCAGACGGGACGTTTCCCGGCGCAGGGTCGGGCCGCCCGGCCGGGCCTCGTCGCTCGTCGTGTCGGCACCCATCCCGCTCCTCCCCGCGTTCCCGCCGTCCCGCGCGCCTGGCTGCCGCGTTCCCGGCGGACGCGGCAGCGCGTTATACCCGCCGGTGGGCGGCACACCCACCGGTTTGCGACAGTCCTCGGCTGCGCTGCCTACCGTGGGCGGATGATGCCGGGTGAGGGAGAGTTGCGGGAACTTGTCAACGGCAGCAGTTGGCTGACCCGGGCGCTGGGCGTGGTGCGTGACTCCGGGTTGCCGGACGCCTGGATCGGCGCGGGCGCTCTGCGCGACCTGGTCTGGGGCGAGCGCTACGGCGACGGGTTCGACCCGACGACGGTCCGGGACGTGGACGTGGTCTTCTTCGACCCGACGAGGCTGACCCGCGACGACGACCACGAGGCCACCGCCCTCCTCGCACGGGCGTGGCCGCAGCCACCGTGGGAGGCACGGAACCAGGCGGCGGTGCACACCTGGTACGCGGCGAAGTTCGGCGGGGACCCGATCAGCCCGTACCGCGGCGTGGCCGAGGCGATCGCCACCTGGCCGGAGTACGCGACAGCGGTGGCCGTCCGCCTGGATCGGGCCGATCGGCTGGAGGTCTGCGCCCCGTACGGCCTGGCGGATCTGCTGGGCGGGATCTGGCGGCACAACCCGGCCCGGGTGGACGTGGCCGGGTCTCGACAGCGGTTGGCCCGGCACCGCCCGGCCCAGCGCTGGCCCGGGGTGACCGTGATCGAACCAGGCTGACCAGCGGAGGCGGGCGCGTCAGCCGACAGCGACGGACGCGGCGGCCCACCAGGACGGGGCCGTCAGCCCACGGCGACGGGCGGGGCCTCAGCCCTGGGGCGGTATTCCGTAGATCCGCTCCACGTGCAGGCGCAACACCAGCCGCCCTTCGTCGACCATGACCCGGCGGTACTCGTCCCAGTCCGGGTGTTCGCCCCTCAGCGACCGGTAGAGCGCCACCAACTCCTCGACAGTCGCGTCTCCGGGCTCGACGGCGGGCGCGCTCAGCTCGGCGCGACCCTCGACGACCGCGTACGCCCAGCCGTCCTCGCTGCTGACGTGGTAGGTCGCCCGGGGGTCCCGGCGAAGGTTGGCGGTCTTGGCCCGACCGTCGGTGACCGAGACCCGGATCAGGCCCGCGTCCCGGTCGAAGGAGTGGACCACTGTGGACAGTTGTGGCCGCCCGTCTCGCCTGATCGTCGCCAGCACGCCCATCGGACGGCCGGAGATCAGGTCGGTCAGCGCCTGCTGGGTGCGGTCGTCCGGCACGTTTTCCTCCAGGGGGTCGGCTTCATCCCATCCAAGCACGCCCGGCCGGCCGCCGCCTCGCCCGAACACGACAGACCCGACCGCCGCGACGCCCGAACACGGCCCAGCCTCGCCCGGACGCGACCGAGCCCTCGCCGGGTCTCGGCGAGGGCTCGGAGTGACAGTGCCGGTCAGCGTCGCTCGGCGGCGACCAACTCGGCGAGTTGCACCGCGTTGAGTGCGGCGCCCTTGCGCAGGTTGTCGTTGGAGCAGAACAGGGCCAGCCCGTACTCCACGGTTTCGTCGGCGCGGATCCGACCGACGTAGGTCGGGTCCTGCCCGGCGGCCTGCAACGGCGTCGGCACGTCGGTCAGCGCCACCCCTGGCGCGTCGGCCAGCAGCTCGTGGGCGCGCTGCGGCGTGAGCGGCCTGGCGAACCGGGCGTTGATCTGGAGCGAGTGGCCGGTGAAGACCGGCACCCGGACGCAGGTGCCGGAGACCTTGAGGTCCGGGATCTCCAGGATCTTGCGGCTCTCGTTGCGGAGCTTCTGCTCCTCGTCGGTCTCGAACGAGCCGTCGTCGACGATCGAACCGGCCAACGGGAGGACGTTGAAGGCGATCGGCTGGGTGAACGAGCGCGGCGAGGGGAACTCCACGGCCGACCCGTCGAAGGCCAGCCCGGCGGCGTGCTCGGCGACCTTGCGGACCTGCTCGTCCAACTCGGCGACGCCGGCCAGCCCGGCACCGGAGACCGCCTGGTACGTGGAGACGACCAGACCGATCAGCCCCGCCTCGGCGTGCAGCGGGCGGAGCACCGGCATCGCGGCCATCGTGGTGCAGTTGGGGTTGGCGATGATGCCCTTCGGGCGGTCGAGGGCCGCGTGCGGGTTGACCTCGGCGACCACCAGCGGCACCTGCGGGTCCATCCGGAACGCCGAGGAATTGTCGATCACCACGGCCCCGGCCTCGGCGACCCGGGGCGCCAACTCGCGGGCGGTGCCCTTGCCTGCCGAGAAGAGCACGATGTCCAGCCCGGAATAGTCAGCGGTCGCGGCGTCCTCGACTGTCACCTCGCCGTCGCGCCACGACACCGCACGCCCGGCGGACCGCGCCGAGGCGAACAACCGCACCTGCTCCGCCGGGAACTCCCGCTCCGCCAACACCTGCCGCATCACGCCACCGACCTGGCCGGTGGCCCCCACAATGCCGATCCTCATGCCCCGGAGGCTACCCACCCCACCCCCAAACCCGGCACCCCTTTCCCACCCCCAGACCGGCATCACACCCCGACCCCGCCCACCACCCCTCGGTTGATCATGAGGTTATAGCCGCGACACGCCGTGCCGCGTGACAACAACTCCATGATCAACCGAGGGGGTGGGGGCAGGGGGGTGGGGGTGGGGGTGGATTAGGGGAGGAGGTCGCCTAGGGCGGCTGCTGTTAGGTCGTCGCGGATTACCGCCGCGTCGCCCTCGATGACCAGGGTCAGCGCGTCCGGGTGCAGGTGGGTGGCCGCCGCAGCGGAGACCTGGTCCACGTCGGCGGCGAGCAGCGACTCCCGCAACCGGGCGTGGTAGTCGTCTGGCAGGTCGTGCACCACGAGCGTGGTCAGCGCGGACGCGATCGCCCGGGGGCTCTGCAACTCGACCGAGAGCTGCCCGGCCCGCCAGGACCGGGCCACCTCCAGCTCGTCCTCGGTCACCCCACCGGCCTGGGTACGGCTGATCTCACCCACCGCCTCGACCAGGGCCGGCACGGTGACCGCGGTCTGCACGCCGGAGCTGACCCCGAACCGGCCGAAGCGCCGGGACGAGGCGAAGTCACCCCGAACGCCGTAGGTGTAGCCGTGCACCTCGCGCAGCAGGTGGTTGAGCCGGGAGGTGAACGCCCCGCCGAGCACCGTGCCGGCGAGCGTCATCGCCACGTGGTCGGGGTGCGCCCGGTGCGGCGACGGATGGCCCAGCCGCAGCGTGGACTGCACCGCACCGGGGCGGTCCACCAGGATGACCCGCCGTCCGGTGCGCAGCGGCACCTCGACCGGGCCGCCCCGCTCGGCCGGGCCGCCGCCGGTGCCGGCGAACGCCGCGGCGGCCAACGCGTCCAGGTCGATCCGGTCCAGGTCGCCGGCGACGATCAGGGTGCCGGGGCGCAGGAACCACTCGGAGTGGAAGACCGTCACGTCCTCCACGTCCAGTGCGGCGACCGACTCGGGGTCGCCGTACATCGGCCGGCCCCAGCGGTTCTGGGCGCCGAACAGGTCCGCGCGCAGCGCCGCGTCGGCCCGGGGGCCCGGGTTGGCCCAGTCCATCCGCAGCGCCGTCGCCTCGTCGTCGCGGACCCGGCGTACGTCGGCGGGGTCCAGTTTCGGCGTCCGGACCGCCTCGGCGAGCAGCTCCACTGCCGCGCTGAGCCGGTCCACCGGGATCACCACGCTGGCCTGGAACGAGTCCCAGTCCAGTCCGGTCGCCAACGCGGTGCCGAGCCCTTCGACGGCGAGCGCGTACGCGGCGGCGTCCCGTTGTGCGGTGCCCTCCTCCAACGCCTTGGCCAGCACCCCGGACAGGCCCTCCTTGCCGATCGGCTCCTGGCTCGCACCCACGTCGAGCAGCAGCAGAGCAACGGCGAGGTTCTGCCCCGGCAGGTGTGCGGCGACGACCTGGCCGCCGGCAACGGCGCGGCGAACCACCGGCGGGAACCGGTACGGGCGGGCGGCGCCCGGGCCGGGACGGTCGGCGATCAGCGTCATGAGGTCTCCTCGGGCAGGTAGGTCAGCAGCACCCGGTCGGTGGCGAGCACCTCGGCGGCGGCCTCGGCGATCTGCTCGGCCGTGACCGCGAGCAGGCCTGGCAACTGGTCCGCGATGCGGGCCGGGTCACCAAACTGCGTGGCGTACCGGCCGAGCAGGTCCGCGCGACCGTCCACCGTGGACAGTTGACGCCACCAGCCGGTGCTCAGCAACGCCTTGGCCCGATCCAGCTCGGCGGCGGTGACCGGCACTGTGGCCAACTCGTCGACGACCTCGGCCAGCCCCTCGGCGAGGCGCTCGGCGCTCACTCCGGTGCGGGCGGTGGCGGTGGCGATCAGCGGTGCCGGGGCGTGCGCGAGGTCCACCCCGTACGCCCCGACCAGGTCCGGCTGGGCGATCCGTTCGCCGTCGGCCAGCCGCTGGTAGAGCCGACTGCCCCGGCCGCTGCCGAGGACGCTGGCGAGCACCGTGACCACGTCGTACCCCGGGGTGCCGAACGGGTAGGTGCGGTGGGCGATGTAGACCCGCGGCGCCGGCACGTCGGCGCTCACCGACTCGATGGCCGTCTGCCCGGTCGCCGGGACGTCGCGCCCGTCCGGGGCGGCCGGGACGTCGACCCGGGCGGGCAGCGCGCCGAAGTACTTGTCGGCGAGCGCGAACACGTCGGACGCGGTGGCGTCGCCGACGACGGTGAGCACGGCGTTGTTGGGCGCGTAGTAGGTCCGGTGGAACGCCTGGAAGGTGGCGAGGTCGGCGGCGTTCAGGTCGGCCATCGAGCCGATCGTCGGGTGGTGGTAGGGATGCCCCGGTGGGTAGAGCAGCGGCAGCAGGCGCAGCCAGGCGTCCCCGTACGGGACGTTCTCGTACCGTTGCCGGCGCTCGTTCTTGACCACGTCGCGTTGGTTGTCCAGCGTCTCCTGGGTGAGCGCGGGGACCAGGCCGCCCATCCGGTCGGCCTCCAACCAGAGCGCCAACTCCAGGTGTTCGGCCGGGACCGTCTCGAAGTAGTTGGTGCGATCCGGATTGGTGGTGGCGTTGAGCGAGCCGCCGGAGCCCTGGATCAGCTTCATGTGCTCGGTCTTCGCCACGTTCACCGAGCCCTCGAACATCAGGTGCTCGAAGAGGTGGGCGAAGCCGGTCTGCCCGGCCGGCTCGTGCCGGGAGCCGACGTCGTACCAGAGGTTGACGGCGACGGCCGGGGCGGTGCGGTCCTCACTCACCACCACGCGTAGGCCGTTGTCCAGTCGGGACGTCTCGATGGGCCATGGGTAACCGCTGTCGGGCATACCCCGACGCTATCCGATCTCGCGGACGGAAAGGTGACGTGTGGTCGGTCGACGAGCCGACCCCGGGGCATCGAGGCCGCCGCTCGGGGTACCGGAGGGCCATGACCGTCACCGCACCCCCGTCCCGGGCCGCCACCGCCGTCGAACGGGCCAGCGCCGCGCTCGGCCGGCTGCGCCGCGGCCGGCTGCTGCATCCGGCCGGTCGCTCGTTCGCCGGCGAGGTGGTGATCTGGGGTACGCCCGGACCACCCACCGGGGTCGATCTGCTGGACGCCCCCGGCCGGTATCGGGCCACCGTCCGGCTCTCCAAGGGAACGCCCACCCCCGGCGGTTGGCCGGACGTGCTGGGCCTGGCGCTGCGCCTGCACCGGGACACCGGCCGTAGGTCTCGGGCACAGCCTGCACACGGTGGCCGCCGCGACCCGGACGGGCACGCCGCGCCTGGTGCTCGCTGTCGCGTCCGCCGTCGGGCCGTGGCGGCCGGTGAGGCAGGTCAGCATCGGTACGCAGCTCAGCGCCGAGGAGGACGCCGCGCTGGCGTTCGACCCGGTGGGCAACCTGCCACCCGAACTGCGGGCGGCGGGCCCGCTGGCCTGGCTGCGCGAGCAGACCTACCGGGGGTCCCGCCGGGCCCGCCGGGCCACCGCTCAGTCCGGCGGCTCGACCGCGACCACCGTCTGATCCGAGGTACGACGTTCCAGCACGGTGTCCGGCGCCGCGTTCTGGTCTGCCTCCCGGATGTCCGAGTCGGCGAGGATGGCCGCGGCCTGCGCCTCCGGGTCGTCGCTGCCCGCGGCGGCCTCCTCGGGCAGGAGGTGGTGGGCGCGGGACTCCACCCGCTCCTGATCGCTCTTCTCGTCAGTCATGGCACCCCTGTTACCCCGACCGCACCTCGGGCACGCGCCGCATCTTGGGACGATGGTCCGGTCGATCGCGCCGGGTCGGGTACGCTGGCCCCCGTGACGCGTTCCTATCGATGGTTTAGGCAGCCGGCTCGCACGCCGGTGACTTCACCATGAACTGACGTCACCGCGGACCGAGCCGGCTGGGCAGGAGCTGTCGTTCCTGCCCTTTTGCGTACGAGCAGCCGGCTCGTCCCGGGCACCGGCCCCGGGCACGGTCGGCGGAAGGATGCCCACCGTGACGACCCCGGAGACCGATCGGGTCAGCGATCAGCGGATCGACCGTGTCGTGCCGCTGACTACGCCCGCCCTGCTGCACCACGAGTTGCCCCTGGACGCCTCGCTCGCGTCGGCCGTGCTGACCGGCCGCCGCGCGGTGGGTCGTGTGCTGGACCGCCAGGACGACCGGCTGCTGGTGGTGGTCGGCCCCTGCTCGGTGCACGACCCGGCAGCGGCGCTCGACTACGCGCAGCGTCTTCGTACGACGGCCGACCGGCTGGCCGACGATTTGCTGATCGTCATGCGGGTCTACTTCGAGAAGCCACGCTCCACGGTCGGCTGGAAGGGCTTGATCAACGACCCGGGCCTGGACGGCAGCGGTGACGTCAACACCGGCCTGCGGCTGGCCCGGGCGTTGCTGCTCGACGTGCTGCGGGTCGGTCTACCGGTGGGCTGCGAGTTCCTCGACCCGATCACTCCGCAGTACATCGCGGACACTGTGGCCTGGGGCGCGATCGGTGCCCGGACCGTGGAGAGCCAGGTGCACCGCCAGCTCGCCTCCGGTCTGTCCATGCCGATCGGCATGAAGAACCGCCCGGACGGCAGCATCGGCACGGCGGTGGACGCGATCCGCGCCGCCGGGGTGCCGCACGTCTTCCCCGGCATCGACTTCTCCGGCACCCCGGCGATCATGCACACCCGGGGCAACACGGACGGTCACCTGGTGCTGCGCGGTGGAGGCGGCCGGCCCAACTACGACGCGGATTCGGTGGCCGGGGCGCTCGACCTGCTCCGCGCTGCCGACCTGCCGGAGCGCCTGGTGATCGACGCCAGTCACGCCAACAGTGGCAAGGACCACCGCAACCAGCCCAAGGTCGCCGCCGACGTGGCCGCCCAGTTGGCCGCCGGCCAGCGCGGGATCACCGGCGTGATGTTGGAGTCGTTCCTGCTGCCCGGTCGGCAGGAGCTCGACCCGACCCGGGAGCTGGAGTACGGCCGGTCGGTCACCGACGCCTGCCTCGGTTGGGACGACACCGCCGAGGTGCTCGACCACCTGGCCTCGGCCGTGCGGGCCCGTCGGGCCACCCTGCCGACGACGGTGTGACCGCGGACACCGCCCCGCACGGAACACGAGTGGGGGTCGGCTCGTTGACTGGGGTGTCGGTGTGTCCAGTGTCCCCGGGCCTCACCTAAATAGCCTTCGCGGAATACCGTCCGGCTGGAGCCGCGTAGTGCCACTCGCCGAGAGGCGACCTGCACACCGACACCAGCGCCGCCCCCGGCTCACGAGGCCGGG
>NZ_JBEZCZ010000071.1:0-20663 GCF_040647875.1 Micromonospora sp. NPDC049230 | reverse complement strand
CGGCGCCAGCACAGCCCACTCGTGATTCGTCAGATCGCCTCGTGCCACAACGGGTCTAACGAGCGAGATTCATGATCCGCGAGACAGAACCTAGCGGGACAGCCGGCGGGCGGTGCTGAAGCCCGTCCCGCTGGGCCCCGTGCAGGTCTGGAGCACGAGATCGTATCGGCTCGCCCAGTGCGGCATCGTGCCGCCCTTGCGCGGCTGCCACCGGCGCCCGACCACCTGGTAGGTGCCCGCGCACGGCCCCGACACGACCCGCACCACCCGTCCCGCCGGGAGGTCGTCCAGCCACGCCCAACCCATGGTGTCGTGCCCCGCCAGGAGACACGTCGGCGAGGTCGTCCAGGTGACGAGCGCTCCGCGGTCGATCGCGGCCTGCGAGTGGATCGCCGTGACGGGGGCGAGACGTGTCGTGGGGGCCCGCGGGGGCGCGCTGCGCGCACCACCGGCCGCACCGACGACCGGTGGGGCGACGGGGGCCCGTGGGGGCACGCTGCGCGCGGGAGCGCGGCGGGAGGCGACCCTGGGATCGAGCCTCGACTGGGCGGCCTCGATCATCCCCTCGGCGGACGACCCGGACGGCGCGGCCGTGTCGACCGAAGCGGCCGACCCGCGTGACGCGTTCTGCGCCGGCGGGGCGGGGGCGGCAGCCTGGGCGGGGGGCGCCTGGGCGGCACCGCGGTGGGCGGTGGAGCCCGAGAGCGCCGGCAATCCCGCGACGATTGCCGCCGCGGCGGTCACGCGGAGGACGAGAAATCGCTTCGCCATGTCAACCCACCTTCTTCCGATCACGACCAAGATATCGAAAGATGGCATTGAATTAATTTCATCGACCCGCGTTTTGCCTGGTAAACCACGGACTGGCCCCTTCTCCAACACCGTGGAGAAGGGGCCAGTCGGGGGTACGTCAGCAGCCGGGAAGGCGCTCGATCAGGTAGCGCTCGACCTGGTCCAGGGAGACTCGCTCCTGAGCCATGGTGTCCCGGTTGCGGACCGTCACGGCGTTGTCGTCCAGGGTGTCGAAGTCGACTGTCACACAGAACGGGGTGCCGATCTCGTCCTGCCGACGGTAGCGGCGGCCGATCGCCTGCGAGTCGTCGAACTCCACCACCCAACGCTTGCGCAGCAGCGTCGCGAGGTCCTTGGCCTTCGGCGACAGCGCCTCGTTGCGCGACAGCGGCAGCACCGCGACCTTGACCGGGGCCAGCCGCGGGTCGAACCGCATCACGGTGCGCTTGTCCACGCCGCCCTTGGTGTTGGGTGCCTCGTCCTCGTCGTACGCCTCCAGCAGGAAGGCGAGCACCGCGCGGGTCAGGCCCGCGGCCGGCTCGATGACGTACGGCATCCAGCGCTCACTCTTGGTCTGGTCGAAGTACGACAGGTCGACGCCGGAGTGCTTGCTGTGCGTGGAGAGGTCGAAGTCGGTGCGGTTGGCGACACCCTCCAACTCGGCGAACTCGGTGCCGCCGAACTGGAAGCGGTACTCGATGTCGACGGTGCGCTTCGAGTAGTGGGAGAGCTTCTCCTTGGGGTGCTCGTACAGGCGCAGGTTGTCCGCCGAGAGGCCGAGATCGAGATACCAGTTCCAGCGCTCCTGGAGCCAGTACTCGTGCCACTGCTCGTCGGTGCCCGGCTCGACGAAGAACTCCATCTCCATCTGCTCGAACTCGCGGGTCCGGAAGATGAAGTTGCCCGGGGTGATCTCGTTGCGGAACGACTTGCCGGTCTGCGCGATGCCGAACGGCGGCTTCTTGCGGGCGACAGTCTCGACGTTCTTGTAGTTGACGAAGATGCCCTGCGCCGTCTCCGGGCGCAGGTAGTGCAGCCCCTCGTCGCTCTCCACCGGGCCCAGGTAGGTCTTCATCAGGCCGTTGAACATCTTCGGCTCGGTGAAGGTGCCCTTGTTGCCGCAGTTGGGGCAGTTGAGTTCGGCGAGCGAGACCGGCGGCTTGCCGTGCTTGGCCTCGTACGCCTCCTCCAGGTGGTCCGCCCGGAACCGCTTGTGGCAGAACTGGCACTCGGTGAGCGGGTCGACGAACTCGGCGATGTGGCCGGAGGCCTCCCACACCTTGCGGGCCAGGATCACCGCTGAGTCCAGGCCCACGACGTCGTCGCGCTGCTGGACCATTGTCTTCCACCACTGCCGGCGGACGTTCTCCTTGAGTTCCACGCCGAGCGGGCCATAATCCCACGCCGATCGGGTGCCCCCATAGATCTCGCTGGAGGGGAAGACGAAGCCTCGTCGCTTGGCGAGGCTGACGACGGCGTCGATACGGTCGGCTGGCATGTTTCCTCCTACGCCGGCTGGCGGTCGGCGGGGGCGAGATGTGGATGGATCGGTCGGTTCGGGACAACGGTACGACCACCGTCGCCCTGAGCCCAGCAGAATACCGGGGGCGGGTCAGTTGACCCCGCAGACCTCCACGCCGCCGGTCTGGCCGTCGCGTCCCAGGATGACCTGCTGCTGCTCCCGGCCACCGCCGTCGAGCGTCACGTCGACCGGCATGGTCAGGTTGATGGTGTCCACCTCACCCAGCCGGAACTCGGCCACCTGCGGTTCGGCGGCGGCACGCCGTTCGAACTCGGGCCGGGACTCGCGGCGCTGCGCGTCGTCACAGAGCTGCTCGTACGCCCGCCCGTAGTTCCGCTCGACAAGCGCCTGGTAGTAGTCGCCGGTCACGGTGCGGGCCTGCTCCCGGACCGCCTGCACGCCGGTGACGAACAGGCCGACGACGGCGCTGCCGCCCCCGCCACAGCAGAGCACCACGGCGAGCGCGCCGACGCCGAGGCCGATCCAGAGCCGGGTCCGGCGCCCCTCGGTGGGCGGCGCGGCGAACGGCGGAGCCACGCCGGGACCGGGTGGCGGGGCGGGTGCGGTCATAGGGGCAGCGTAGTGTCCGGCGGCTCAGCGGTAAGGACCCGCAGCCCGATCACTCTCGGCGACGACCACGGCCCCGCCGGGGGCGGCGGTGGCCAGCGCCTCGTACGCGGAGGGCTCGTCGACCGACTCGGCGAGCAGCGGTACGGCGCTGACCTTGACCTCGAAGGCGCCAAGTGCCCGGCGGTAGGTGCCGACCGACTCCCACTCGGTGACCAGGGACCAGTACCGGGGGTCGTCGAGCGCCCGGACCAGTTGGCCGCGCAGGTAGCCGGGGCAGGCGGCCAGTGCGGTGAGGGCGGCGTGCGCCCGTTCGGTGAAGTCGTCTGCGACATCGACGTCGACCACGAACCGGTTGGTCACCAGCAACGGGTGTCCCTCCTCGTAGAGTCTGTGGGATGCAGCGTACGCAGCGCCCTCTGCTGGCCCGATTGGCCGGGGCCAATCCGACGTCGGTGTTCCTGATCACCCTGGTGGTGGTGCTGGTGGCGTTCTTCACCCCAGGCGTGATCGGGGGGCTGCTGACGCTCGCGCTGGCCGCCGTGCTGATCGCCCTGTTGGCGACGACGTGGGCGGTTCAGGCGCCCCAGACCCGGCTGATTCGGCTGGTGATGCTCACGCTGCTGGTGACGGTGGGCCTCGCGAAGCTGCTCTGAGATGCAATCATGCGTTTTTGACAATCATTATCGTTGCCACGCACAGTTGGCGACATGAGCAACCGCGCCACGTCCCGTGTCCTGGCCGCCGTCACCGCCCTCCTCACCCTGGGGGCCGGGGCCGGCTGCTCCACCAGCGCCGACGGCGCCGACTCCCAGCGGGTCGACGTGGTGGCCGCGTTCTATCCCCTCCAGTTCCTGGCCGAGCGGATCGGCGGCGACGCGGTCCGGGTGACCAACCTGGCCAAGCCCGGCGCCGAGCCGCACGACCTGGAGCTCAGCCCGAGCCAGGTCGGCCAGGTCAGCGAGGCCGAGCTGATCGTCTACCTCAGGGGTTTCCAGCCGGCGGTGGACGACGCCGTCGCCCAGAACGGCGGCGACCGGGCGTTCGACGTGACGAGCGTGCAGCCGCTGTTGGACGCGTCCGCCGGCGGGCACGACCACGAGGGCGAGGAGGGGCACGCCGAGGAGGGCAACGGCGGCAAGGACCCGCACGTCTGGCTCGACCCGACCCGGCTCGCCGGCATCGGTGACCAGCTCGCCCAGCGGCTCGGCAAGGCCGACCCCGCCCGCGCCGCCGACTACACCGCCCGCGCCGCGACGCTGCGCGCCGACCTGACGGCCCTGGACGGCGAGTTCAAGCGGGGTCTGGCGACCTGCCAGCGGCGGGAGATCGTGACCAGCCACGCCGCGTTCGGCTACCTCGCCGACCGCTACCAACTCGAACAGGTCGGCATCACCGGGCTGAGCCCGGACGTCGAGCCCTCGCCGCAGCGGCTCGCACACACGATCGAGGAGGCGAAGGAGCACCACGCCACCACGATCTTCTTCGAGACCCTGGTCAGCCCGAAGGTCGCCGAGACCATCGCCGGGCAGGTCGGCGCGAAGACCGCCGTACTGGACCCGATCGAAGGGCTCGCAGCCGGCAGTAACGGGGACTACCTTTCGGTGATGCGTACCAACCTGCGGACCCTGCAGACGGCCTTGGGCTGCTCGTGACCTCACCTGTCATCACCGTCGAGCACGGGGTGGTCGGCTACGACGGCCGCCCCGTGCTCCGGGACATCTCGCTCACCGTGACCGCCGGCGAGGTGGTCGCGGTGCTCGGCGCCAACGGCTCCGGCAAGTCCACCCTGATCCGCGCCGTGCTCGGGCTGGTGCCGTTCAGCGCCGGCTCGGTCACCCTCTTCGACCGGCCGTTGCGCCGGTTCCGGCAGTGGGAGCGCATCGGGTACGTTCCGCAGCGGCTGGGTGCCGGCGGCGGGGTGCCCGCGACCGTCCGTGAGGTGGTGGCGTCCGGGCGGCTGGCCCGCCGGGGGGTGCTCCGGCCGCCGGGTCGAGCCGACCGGGCCGCCGTCGATGCCGCGCTGCTCGCGGTCGGGCTCGCCGACCGGGCCGGCGACCCGGTGGCCACGCTCTCCGGCGGCCAGCAGCAACGCACCCTGATCGCCCGCGCCCTGGCCGGGCAACCGGAGCTGCTGGTCCTCGACGAGCCCACCGCGGGGGTGGACGCGGCCAGCCAGGAGGCGTTCGCCGACGCGCTGCGCGACTTCGTCGCCGACGGCGGGACGGTGCTGCTCGTCGCCCACGAGCTGGGCCCACTGCGACCGGTGATCAGTCGGGCGGTGGTCGTCCACGAGGGTCGCATCGCCCACGACGGCGCGGTGCCGGACCCGGCCGGCCATCACGCGGAACCGGGCCACGACCACGTGCACCCGCACTGCTACGACGAGCCCGCCGGGCTGTGGAGCAACTGACCCATGGGACTCTTCCAGTACTCCTACATGCAGCATGCCCTGATCGGCGCGCTGGTGATCGGCCTGGCCGCGCCGGCGCTCGGCATCTACCTGGTGCAACGCCGGTTGGCGTTGATCGGCGACGGTGTCGGGCACGTGGCGCTGACCGGTGTCGGGGCGGGCCTGCTGCTCAACCGCTCGCCGGTGCTCGTCGCGGTGCTCGTCGCCACCGCCGGCGCGATCGCCATCGAGGTGGTCCGCGCCCGTGGGCGTACCTCCGGTGATCTGGCCCTTGCCCTGCTCTTCTACGGCGGCATCGCGGGCGGTGTGTTGCTGGTCGGCCTCTCCGACGCGACGAGCGCGAACCTGAACGCCTACCTGTTCGGGTCGCTGATCACCACCTCCCTCGCCGACGTGATCACCATCGCGGTGCTCGGCGCGGCGATCCTGGTCACGATGATCGCGCTGCGCCCGGCGCTCTTCGCGGTCAGCCACGACGAGGAGTACGCCCGGGTCTCCGGCCTGCCGGTGCGTACGCTGAACCTGCTGATCGCGGTCGCCACCGCGATCACCGTGACCATCGCGATGCGGGCCGTCGGAGTGTTGTTGATCAGCGCGTTGATGGTGGTGCCGGTCGCCACCGCCCAGCAGGTCACCCGGGGTTTCCGCAGCACCATGACCGCGGCGATGGCCCTCGGGCTGTTCGCCGCCGGCTCCGGTGTCTGGGTGGCGGCCACGGCGGACACCGCGCCGGGCGCCTCGGTGGTGCTTGTCGCGATCGCCTCCTTCCTGGTGGTCGCCGTCGCCGGTGGGGTCTGGCGCACACTGCGCCGGCGGTCGACGCCGGCCACCGCGCCAACGGCGGAACCCCACGAGGTCATGCTGGGCCGATCCTGAGCGGGGCACCGTCGGTGGTATTGGTTACCGTTGCAGGATGACCAGCGCAACGGGCTACGAGGGGTTCGACGGGGCCAGCGAGCTGCTCCGCGCCCTGTCCGCGCCCATCCGGCTGGCCATCGTCAGTGAGCTGGCCACCGGTGAGCGGTGCGTGCACGAGCTGGTGGACAGACTGGGCGCCGCGCAACCACTGGTCTCCCAGCACCTGCGGGTGCTACGCGGCGCGGGTGTGGTGCGGGGTTCCCGCCGAGGGCGCGAGATCGCCTACAGCCTGGTCGACGAGCACGTCGCGCACATCGTGGCGGACGCGGTCAGCCACGCCGGGGAGGGATCATGACCGAGAGCCCGAGCGAGAGCGGCGCCGCGGTGCGCAACACCCGGCAGCGTACGGCGGTGAGTGCGCTGCTGGCCGAGATGGAGGGCTTCCACAGCGCCCAGGACCTGCACGCGATGCTGCGCCAGCGCGGCGAGCGGGTCGGCCTGACCACCGTCTACCGCACCCTCCAGGGGCTGGCCGACGCGGGCGAGATCGACGTGATGCGGCCGCCGGGCGGCGAGCACCTCTACCGCCGGTGCAGCGAGGGGCACCATCACCACCTGGTCTGCCGGGTCTGCGGGCGCACCGTCGAGGTGGCCGGGCCCGCTGTGGAGAGCTGGGCCGACCGGGTCGCCGCGCAGCACGGCTACGCCGACGTCAGCCACACCCTGGAAATCTTCGGCACCTGCCCGGCCTGCGTTCGCTGAACGTCGATCCGACAGTGCCGTCAGCGCTCGGTTCGTGGCACGCTGTCCGGCGTGAAAATCTATGCCGATCGGTTTCCGACAGCCGCCCGTCAGTTGCTCACCGACCTGCTCGTCGTCGCCTGGGTGTACGTGGCAATCCGCGGCGCGCTGTGGCTACACGACCTGGTGCAGAAGCTCGCCGTACCGGGGCAGAAGCTGGAGGGCGCCGGTAGCGGGCTCGCCGACAACCTCGCCGACGCCGGCAGCAAGGTGCGCCGGGTGCCGTTGGTCGGCGACGAACTGACAGCGCCCTTCCGGCAGGCCGCCGACGCCGCCCGGGGGCTCGCCGACGCGGGCCGCGACCAGCAGCACCTCGTCGACCAGCTCGCCCTCGCCCTCACCATCGCGGTGCTGATCTTCCCGCTCGGCATCGTGCTGCTCGGTTGGCTGCCGCTGCGGGTCCGCTGGATACGTCGGGCCGGATCGGCCGCGAAGCTGGCCGCCGGGCCGGCCGGTCGGGATCTGCTCGCCCTGCGCGCGCTGGCCACCCAGCCGCTGGGCCGGCTGACCCGGATCGGTCCGGACGTCGCCGAGGCGTGGCGGCGAGGCGACGACGCGACTGTCGACGCGCTGGCCGCGCTGGAACTGCGCCACCTCGGACTGCGCGGCCGAAGCCGCTGACGACGACGTCCCCAGCACGTGCCGTGCCCACCACTCGTGCCTTCCCCGCCGCGCCACGGTGGCCTGCGCGGCGGGGACCGTTAAGGTCTTCGGGTGTTCTACTTCCTGGTCGTCATCGCCGTCCTGCTGCTCGGCTACGCCGCCGTCCTGGTGTCCTTCGTCCGCCGGGGCAAGAAGATCCCGTCCGCGGCCTACCTGGGCCTGGCGGCGCTCAACGGCCTGATCCTGGCGGCGGTGCTGGCCTGGGCGATCGCCCGCTGACCTCCGCAGTGGCGCCGCCGAGCCACACCGCGGCCCGCCGACCCACGTCGCGGCCCGCTGAGCCGGCACCGGCTCGGGTTGGCGGCCGGCGGCGCGGTCAGGGCTTCGGCGGGATGCGGCGGCGGACGTCCTCGGCGGTGGACGGGCCGGGCGACCAGCGGGCCACCCAGGGCAGTTCGTCGGACGGGGTGATCACGCCCTCCTCCAGGCCCGCGTAGCGGCCGGCGAGGATGCGCTTCGCGGCGGCGGTGTCGACCGAGTCGGTGTTGTCCCACAGGGCGTGGAACAGGGCGTCCACCCGCACCCGCGCCTGCCGGCAGAACAGGTCGGCCAGCTCGACATTTTCCGGGCGGCTGCCCCGCTCGGCGTTGGCCCGGACGCAGACCGCGGACATCGCGAACAGTTCCGCGCCGATGTCCACCACGCGGCCGAGGAACGCCTGCTTACGCTCCATCTTTCCCTGCCAGCGGGACATCGCGTAGAACGTGGACCGGGCCAGCTTGCGCGACGACCGCTCCACCTGACGCAGGTGGGCGGCGAGCGGGCCGAACTCGGCGTACGCCGATGGGCTCTGCCCCCGGCCGACCGCCAGGGTGGGCAGCCACTTCGCGTAGAAGGCGCCGGCTCGGGCGCCGGCGCGTGCCTTGCGGCCCAGGCCCGCGTCCGGGTCGATGATGTCGCCGGCCACCGACAGGTGGGCGTCGACCGCCTCCCTCGCGATCAGCAGGTGCATGATCTCGGTGGAGCCCTCGAAGATCCGGTTGATCCGCAGGTCGCGGAGCACCTGCTCGACGTTGGCCGGGCGTTCGCCACGGGCGGCCAACGAGTCGGCCGTCTCGTAGCCGCGCCCGCCCCGGATCTGGACCAGCTCGTCGCCGATCTTCCAGGCCATCTCACTGGCGTACAGCTTGACCAGCGCGGCCTCGATCCGGATGTCGTTGTGGTCGTCGTCGGCGAGCAGGCAGCAGAGGTCGAGCATGGTCTCCATGCCGTACGTGGTGGCGGCGATGAAGGAGAGCTTCTGCGCGACCGCCTCGTGCTCGCCCACCGGCCGGCCCCACTGGACCCGGTCGGCGGCCCAGCCCCGGGCCACGTTCAACGCCCACTTGCCGGCGCCCACGCACATCGCCGGCAGTGACAGGCGGCCCGTGTTCAGCGTGGTCAGGGCGATCTTCAGCCCCTTGCCCTCGCCGCCGATGACGTTCTCGGCGGGCACGACCACGTCGTGGAACCGGGTGAGGCTGTTTTCCAGGCCGCGCAGGCCGACGAACTCGTTGCGCCGCTCGACGGTGATGCCGGCGCTGTCGCCGTCCACCACGAACGCGGTGATTCCGCCCCGCCGCCCCTCGGTGGCCGGCACCCGGGCCATCACCACCAGCAGGGTGGCCACGATGCCGTTGGTGGCCCAGAGCTTCACCCCGTTGAGCCGGTAGCCGGTGCCGTCCTCGGTCGGCTCGGCGGTGGTGGCCAGCCGGGCCGGGTCGGAGCCGACATCCGGCTCGGTGAGCAGGAACGCGGACACCTCGCCGGCGGCGAGCCGGGGCAGGAAGCGTTGCTTCTGCTCCTCGGTGCCGAACATCTTCAGCGGCTGCGGCACCCCGATCGACTGGTGTGCGGAGAGCAGCGCGCCGATGGCCGGGCTGACCGAGCCGGCCAGCATCAGGGCCCGGCAGTAGTGCAGGTTGCTCAGCCCCAACCCGCCGTACTTCCGGTCGATCTTCATGCCGAACGCGCCGAGGTCGGCCAGGCCGTGGAACACCGAGTCCGGAATGGACGCGTCGCGCTCGATGGCCGCCCCGTCCACCTCGGAGGTCAGGAAGGCGCGGAACCGACCAAGGAACTCCTCGGCGCGCGCCACGTCGTCCGGATCGGATCGGGGCCACGGGTCGATCAGGTCGAGTCGGAAGCGGCCGAGGAACAGCTCCTTGCCGAAGCTGGGCCGGTCCCAGGTGGACTCGCGGGCGGCCTCGGCGACCTGCCGGGCCTCCTTCTCGGAGACCTGGCCGGCCTCCTTGGGCAACGGGGCCGCGGCACCGGCGGTGCGGGGTGCGGCGTCGGGGCCGTCCGGTGCTGGTCGGCCGTCCTGCGTCGTGGTCACGGCTGCCCCCTCGAACCTCGGTGCGGCTACGTCGACATGCGCCTGTCGTCACGCTACTCCCGGTTGTTACCCAGGGGTAGCCATCGGTGGAGATCTGCCAGATCAGCGGTCGGCGATCTCGTCCGGGTCGTCGTCCTCGTCGTCGATGTCATCCTCACCCCAGTTGCGGCGAGCGAACGGCAGGGCGGCCCAGAACGTGATGAACCACAGCCCGGTCAGCGCGCTGAGCACGAAGGCGATCGGCCGGTCCAGCACGAAGTCGGTGATCAGCAGCACCGCGCTGACCATCGCGATCAGCATGAAGGCGAGACCACCGGTGGCCATCCGGTGCGCGAAGCGGACCAACTCCGGCTTGCGCCCCTGCCGGAACAACGCCCGGTGGAACGCCACCGGCGAGATGATCATCGCGGTCGCGGCGGCCGCGGCGAGCAACGCGACGATGTAGACGTCCCGCTGGAACTCCGTGGTCTCGGTGAACCCGTTACTGAACGGCAGGGTGAGCAGGAAGGCGAAGAGGATCTGCACGCCCGTCTGTGCGACCCGCAACTCCTGCAACAGGTCGGCGAAATTGCGCTGCCAACGCTGCTTCTCGGTCTCCTTGGACACGCGCTACCTCCGGTGCGACGCTACTGCCGGCGGTCCCGGCCGCCGGCAGCAACGCCAATGCCCCACCCGGGCGAGCGTGAAACGGGTTCACGACATCCGTCGTTCACCTTCCGGACGCACCTCGGCCATCAGCGTCACGTCAGGCACCGCGTCGGATCCGACCGGCGTACCGGGCCTCCAACTCCGTGTTGTGCGCGTCGCCGTCGGGGATGTTCGCCGACAGGTAGACCGGCGGCCGCTCCCCCACCGCCAGCAGCCGCGCCACCACCTCCACCGTGACCTGCTGGGCCAGCAGCGCGGCGGTGATCGAGGAGACCGCGCCGACCGCGCCGCCGCCGGGCAGCGGCAGCGTCGCGTCACCGTACGGCGCACCGTTGTCGAGCACGACGTCCGCGAGGTCGGCCAGCTTGCGCCCGGACGGGTGGCGGGAGGTCATCCGGCCCGAGTGCTGCGCCGAGGTGATCGCCACCAGGCCGTGGCCGCGCTCCTTGACAAGCGTGGCGAACTCCACCATCGCGCCGTTGACCCCGGAGTTCGAGGCCAGCACGAAGACGTCGGCGGGCCGCACCGGAGCCAGCTCGTAGAGCCGGTGGGCCACCGCGGGATCCCGCTCCAGCAACGGGCCGAGCCGCTCGGCCGGCTCGCCGCCGAGCAGCACCAGGTCACGCAGCGCGATCCGGTTCGTCGGCACCAGACCCCCCGCCCGACCGGCGATCTCCATGGCGAGGGCCTCGGAGTGTCCGGTGCCGAACGCGTGCACCACCCCGTCGGCGCGTACCGCGTCGGCGATCAGGTCGGCGGCCCGCCCCACCGCCTCCCGCTGGCCGGCGGCCACCCGACCGATCGTCTCGGTCACCACGGCCAGGTAGGCCTCGGCACTCACCGTCATGCGTCCTCCGTCGTCCGATTACGGTCCAGCCAGCGCACCGCGAAGTCGACAGCCGCCCGCTGGCGCATCAACCTGCCGGTCCCGGTGCCGACCGGTCCGCTGCGCACCGCCCCGGTGATCTCCAGGTCCGCGCCCAACGCGTCGAAGTCGTCAGCGTCGAGCCGTACGTCCTGCCACCACACCCATTCCCGTCCGCCGTCGCCGGTCCGCACCGCGGCGCCGACCCGCTCGCGGGGCGAACCCGGGCAGCGGTACTCGGCCAGGTGCAGCGAGGTGCTCACGGAGTGGTCCACGCCGAGCAGCAGGACGTCGGCGTCCAGGTCGTAGAGCCGGGCCAGTGGCGAGCCCTCGCCGAGCATGTCGGCCAGGCGGTGCCCGGCCACCACCTGCTCGGCGGCCGGGCCGAGCGCGGCGAACGACACGTGCGGATGCGAGCTGCGCAGCGCCCCGGGCCAGCCACGGACCGTCTCGGCGAGCGCGCCCATGAACCGGCTCGGGGTCACCGCCGGGTCGAAGCCCGGCATCTCGGCGCGGATCAGCGACCACCAGTCCGCCGGCACCGGCGGGTTGCGCCACTGCGCGGGGTCGCTGTTGTCCGGTGTGTGGGTGGGCACCACGATGGTGCCGTCCGGGCCGAGCGCGTCACGCAGGGCGAGCACCACCGCGTGCGGTCCGCCGCAGACGAACCCCAGCGCACGCAGCCCGGCGTGCACCAGCAGCGTCGCGCCGGGGCGTACGCCCAGCAGGCGCAGTTGCGCGGCGATCGAGCGCCGCGTGCCCGGCCCGCTGGTACCCGTCGTCACGGTGCCCCTCCCCGACCGACCCGCACGGCTCAGGCCGTTCCGGAGGCGCGGGCCAGGATCGCCTCGGCGAGCGGCCCCGGCGCCGTGTCCGGAATCCAGTGACTCACACCGGTCAACCGCACGAAGCGGTACGCCCCGGTGACGTTCGCGGCGCACGCCTCGGCGGCGCTCCGGCCGATGGCGACGTCCCGGTCACTCCACACGTAGGTGGTGGGCACCGCGACCGGGCCGACGCCGGCCAGGTCGGCGCGGGACATCGCCCGGTACCAGTTCAGGGCGGCGGTGAGCGCCCCGGGCGCACGCATCGGCGCGGCGTAGCGGTCCACCCGGGGCGCGTCGCCCACCCCGCCGAGCATCTTGCGCAGCGCGGCGGCGTTCCACGCCAGCAGCACCCTCTCCGCCGTGCCCGACTTGCGGAACAACGTGATGTACGACGAGCGGGCCTTCTGCTGGCCGTCGCTGGCCAGGGCGTACGCCATGGCGGCCGGATGGGGCACGGACACCGCGGTCAGCGTGCGGACCCGGTCGGGGTGCCCGGCGGCGACGGCCCAGGCCACGACCGCGCCCCAGTCGTGCCCGACCAGGTGGACGGCGTCCAGCCCCAGGGCGTCGAGCACGGCCACCACGTCGGCGACCAGCTCGGGGATCCGGTAGTCGGCCACCGCCGTCGGCCGCGCGCCGGGCGAGTAGCCGCGCTGGTCCAGCGCGTACGTGCGCAGCCCGGCCGCGTGCAGCGCGGGCACCACGTCGTCCCACTCGCCGCGGTGTTGGGGAAACCCGTGCAGCAGCAGGACGGGTACGCCGTCCGACGGACCGCCGGCGGTTACCTCGAACGTGAGACCTCGCGCGTCGACCCGCATGATCGCCAGCCTACCCAGCCGGCGTCCGGCTGGCCGACCACCAAGACGGGCGGAAGCCCTGCTGGGCCGGCACCCCCGGTCGGTGTTAGCGTCGTCGAGACAACTTCACATCCGACAGGGGAGCGCACAGCGCTGAGAGTGCGGGCACGCCCGCAGACCCTCGAACCTGATCTGGGTAATGCCAGCGCAGGGAGTTCGGTCGACCTCCAGCCGCGCCGCCGTCCGGTGCCACCGGACGCGCGGCGTGCGTCTTCTCCTGGTTCGCAGTCAGAACTGGGAGCAACACATGAAACTCACCACCGACAGCGACCGCTGGCGGACAATCGACATCGTGGTCGCCTCGGTGATCGCTGTCGCCTTCGGCGTCATCTTCTGGGCCTGGGGCCTGGTCTGGAGCGCCACCGAGGGTGCGTTCACCTTCTTCCCGCCGGCGCAGGCGCTGCTCTACGGCGTCTGGCTGATGCCGGCCGTCATCGGCGGCCTGGTCATCCGCAAGCCCGGTGCCGCGCTCTACTGCGAGACGGTGGCCGCGGTCCTCTCCGCGCTGCTGGGCAGCCAGTGGGCCGGCATTGTGATCCCGCAGGGCATCGTGCAGGGCATCGGCGCCGAGTTGGCGTTCGCCGCCTTCCGCTACCGGTCGTACCGGCTGCCGACCGCGCTGCTTGCCGGCGCGCTGACCGGTCTCAGCGCCGCACTGTTCGACTTCTTCGTCTGGAACGCCGACTACGCGCTCACCGACTACCGCCTCCCGTACGCGCTGGCCACCATCGTCAGCGCCACAGTGATCGCCGGTGCCGGCGGTTGGCTGCTGACCGAGTCCCTGGCCAGGACCGGAGTTCTGGACCGTTTCCCGGTAGGCCGAAACCGAGCACTGATCTGACCCCGCTCCACCCGCGTCGATCATGAGGTTGACCGGCGGTTGGATCTTCAGAACCACCGTCAACCTCATGATCGACAGTGCAGGGTGGAGCCGGGGCTGGGAGGGGGTGGGCTTGTGGGCGAGGTACTCCTGCGGGGGTTCGGGTGGCGGCACGCCGGGCGGCGGGCCTGGGCTGTGCGCGGGGTTGACCTGCGGATCGAGGCCGGGGAGCGGGTTCTGCTGCTCGGGCCCTCCGGGGCTGGTAAGAGCACCCTGATCAGCGCGCTGGCCGGGCTGCTCCCCGAGGACTCCGGCGAGCAGGAGGGCACCGTCGAGATCGACGGAGTCGACCCGCGCAAGGGCCGCGAACGCGTCGGCGTCGTCTTCCAGGACCCGGAAACCCAGCTGGTGATGGCGCGCTGCGGCGACGACGTCGCGTTCGGGCTGGAGAACCGCGGCGTACCAACCGACGAGATCTGGCCCCGCGTGGACGAGGCACTGCGCCGCGTCGGCTTCCCGTACCCCCGCGACCGCCACACCGCCGCGCTCTCCGGCGGCGAACAGCAACGCCTCGCCCTGGCCGGCGCGCTGGCGCTGTGTCCGGAGTTGCTACTGCTCGACGAACCGACCGCCAACCTCGATCCGGCCGGGGCCGACCTGATCCGCCAGGCGGTGGCCGGCGCATTGGACGCCGACACCACCCTGATCCTGGTCGAACACCGGATCGCCGAGGCGCTGCCACTCGTCGACCGGGTGGTCGTCCTGGAACCCGGCGGCGGGGTCCGCGCGGACGGCACACCCGAGGCCGTCTTCGCCGCCCACGGTGCCACGCTCGCCGCCGAGGGGGTCTGGGTGCCCGGTCACCCCATCGCGCCCCGGCCGGCCACCGCCGCGCCCGGTGACCTGTTGCTCACCGCCGACCGGCTCGGCCTGCCGCCCCGGCTGGGCTCCACCGACATTGCGGTACGCGCCGGCGAGGCACTCGCCGTACGCGGACCCAACGGCGCCGGCAAGTCCACCCTGGCGTTGCTGCTCGGCGGGTTGCTCCGGCCGGGCGCCGGACGGGTCACCGCATCCGTCGAGCTGGCCGGCACCGACCACCGCACTCCCCCGCACCGCTGGTCGGCCCCCGCACTGGCCCGGCGGATCGGGTCGGTCTTCCAGGATCCGGAGCACCAGTTCGTAACCAGCACCGTCTTCGACGAGCTGGCGCTCGGCCCACGCCGGACCGGTCAACCCGAGTCGGCAGTCAAGGAGACAGTGTCCGAGCTGCTGGAACGGCTGCGCCTGGGCCGCCTCGCCGCTGCCAACCCGTACACCCTCTCCGGTGGTGAGGCGCGGCGGCTGAGCGTGGCGACCGCCCTGGCCACCGCGCCCCGTCTGCTGATCTGCGACGAACCCACCTTCGGCCAGGACCGGCGGACCTGGCGGGAGCTGGTCGACCTCTTCGCCGACCTGCGCGACGCCGGGCACGGCGTGGTCGCGGTCACCCACGACGCGGACTTCGTGGCGGCGCTCGCCGACCGCACCGTCACCCTGCACCGGGCCGCGACCGGCGTCGTGCCTGTCGACCCAGCAGGCGATCGGGCTGGCCAGTCGGCGGCAGGTGATCGGGCTGGCCGACAGGCGAGCCGGCCTGACCGGGACGACGTCCGATGATCAGCATCGAGCCGATCGCCGCGCCCGGTGCGCCGTTGGCCCGCCGCAACCCGGTGGCGAAGGTCGCCGCCGCGCTGATCTTCTCGTTCACCCTGCTGGCCACCCTGGACCCCCTCGCTCCGGCGATCGCCATCGCGCTCGAACTCGCCGTGCTGCCACTGTTCGGCATCGGCTACCGGGTGCTGGCCCGCCGGGCCTGGCCGCTGCTCCTCAGTGCTGCCGGCATCCTGGTGACCCTGGTGCTCTTCGCCGCCGACCGGTCCGGCCGGGTCCTGCTGGACGCGGGACCGATCCTGGTGAGCACCGGCGTGCTGCTCACCGCCCTCGGCCTGGTGCTGCGGATCTTCGCGGTGGCCCTGCCCGGCGTGATCGTCTTCGCGACCACCGACCCCACCGACCTGGCCGACGCGTTGATCCAGAACGTGAGGGCGCCGGCCCGGTTCGCCATCGGGGCCCTGGCCGCGTTCCGTCTGGTGCCGCTGCTCGGTCAGGAGTGGCAGATGATCAGCATGGCCCGACGGGCTCGCGGCGTCGACGCGGGCCGCAACCCGGTGGCGAAGCTGCGACTGTTCGCCTCCACCGCGTTCGCGCTGCTGGTCGGAGCGATCCGCCGGGGCACCAGGCTCGCCGTGGCGATGGACGCCCGCGGCTTCGACGCCGGCACACCCCGAACCGTCGCCCGCCGTCAGCACTTCACCCGCGCCGACGCGCTCCTCATCGCCGGGGCGGTGGTGCTGGCCGGTGCCGCCCTCACGACGAGCATCATCGCCGGCACCTTCCGCCCCTTGATCAGCTGAATCACCAGCCGGCTGGCCCGCCGCTCGCCCCGCCGATCCGCAGTTTCTGTCGCTGCTTCATGCCGTTATCTCGGTTTTGTGAGGACAGAAAATGCGAGATCACGGGGTGAGGCGGGGCGGGGGCGGCTCGATCAGCTGCGGCGGAAGGCGTAGCGGCGGGTCTGGCCAGCTTGCTGGCTGCGCCCGCCGCCGGAGCGGTTGCCGCCACCCTGCGGCGGGCCTGCCGTCGGCGCCTTCGGCCGCCCGGTCGGCTTCGGCAGATCTCCCACCGCGGGCGCGTCGACGACCGCCGGCACATCGACCGCCGGCAGGGGCGCTTCGAGCGCTCGCTCCAGGTCGGGGAGGGTGGGTGGGAGCGGGCCGTGGCCGGCCGCCGGATCGATGCCGAGCGGCATCGCTTTCGGGGTACGGGACTTCTTCGGGTTACGCCTCGCAGGCATCCAGACCTCCGTCAATGCCGACCGGCACGGCCGGCCCCGCGCTGCGGCGGTCGGTCGGATCGGCTGGTGACCGTCGTTGTGCGACGGTCGAAAGGGGAAGGGACTGCTCACCGGGGCCAGGCAGGGCCAGCGCCGCCGAACGGCGGGAGGGGATGCGGGACGCCCGGGAGAGCGCACGGACCGCGACGCGGGACGGCGGGCCGGCTCGGAAGTGGGGCGTCAGTTACGCATGTCCGTAACCCTAGCCGCCGCCCGACCGGACGCGCATCCGTTTACTGGCACGATCGGCACATGCTTATCGCGTTCTCGATCACCCCGCTCGGCGGTGACGACTCCGTGGGCGACCTGGTCGCCGAGGCGGTGCGGGTGGTCCGTGCCTCCGGCCTTCCCAACCGGACCGATGCCATGTTCACCACCGTCGAGGGCGAGTGGGACGAGGTGATGGCGGTGGTGAAACGGGCGGTCGACGTGGTCGCCGCGCAGGCGCCCCGGGTGAGTGTGGTGCTCAAGGCCGACGTCCGGCCCGGAGTCACCGATGCGCTCAACGGGAAGATCGCCCGAATCGAAGCCCGCCTCGCCGAAGGCTGACGCGCACGGCACGGGTTGGCGACAGGTTTCCCTGTACGGCCTACCGGCCGCACTGCGGAGAGCCCGGGCCACCATTCGCAACGTGCATGTTGTTCGCAGAAACGGGAGGTGGATCACTGGTCCAGATCGGCTCACATCACGGTAAGTTTCGAAACGCTGATAGTGGTGACGAGAGGTGGCGGCACGAATGGCTGAGCAGGCGACGGCGCAGATCGGTGTGACCGGGTTGGCGGTGATGGGCCGGAATCTAGCCCGCAACCTGGCCCGCAACGGCTTCACGGTGGCGGTGCACAACCGTTCGCCGGAACGCACCCGCAGCCTGGTCGCCGAGCATGGCGACGAGGGCACCTTCGTGCCCGGTGAGACGATGGCCGATTTCGTGGCGTCACTGGAACGCCCCCGGGCGGTGATCGTGATGGTCAAGGCGGGTGCGCCCACCGACGCGGTGATCGACGAGTTGGTGCCGCTGCTGGAGGAGGGCGACATCATCGTCGACTGCGGCAACGCCCACTTCGCCGACACCCGCCGCCGGGAGGAGGCGCTGCGCGCGCAGGGGCTGCACTTCAGCGGCACCGGCGTCTCCGGTGGCGAGGAGGGCGCGCTGCTCGGGCCGAGCATCATGCCCGGCGGTTCCGCCGAGTCGTACGCCAAGCTCGGGCCGATGTTCGAGAAGATCGCCGCCCAGGTGGACGGCGTGTCGTGCTGCACCCATGTCGGGCCGGACGGTGCCGGGCACTTCGTCAAGATGGTGCACAACGGCATCGAGTACGCCGACATGCAGCTCATCGCCGAGGCGTACGATCTGCTTCGGGCCGGCCTGGACGCGAAGCCGGCGGAGATCGCGGAGATCTTCCGCGACTGGAACGGCGGCGAGTTGGAGTCGTTCCTCATCGAGATCACCGCCGATGTGCTCGCGCACACCGACGCGGCGACGGGCCGACCCTTCGTCGACATCGTGCAGGACCGGGCCGAACAGAAGGGCACCGGCCGGTGGACCGTGCAGAGTGCCCTGGATCTGGGCATCCCGATCACCGGAATCGCCGAGGCGACCTTCGCCCGCTCGCTCTCCGGGCACGTCGACCAGCGCGAGGCCGCCCGCCGGGCATTCCCGGACGCGGGTGAGAAGTGGCAGGTCGCCGACCGGGACGCGTTCGTCGAGGACGTCCGCCGGGCGCTGCTCGCTTCAAAGATCGTCGCGTACGCACAGGGCTTCGACCACATCCGCGCCGGCAGCCGGGAGTACAACTGGGACATCGACCTCGGCGGCACGGCGACGATCTGGCGGGGCGGCTGCATCATCCGGGCCCGCTTCCTCGACCGCATCCGCGAGGCGTACGACGAGAAGCCGGACCTGCCGACGCTGCTGGTGGCGCCGTACTTCGCCGAGGCGGTCGCCGCCGGCGTGCCGAGTTGGCGGCGGGTGGTGGCCGACGCGACCCGGGCAGGTGTGCCGACCCCGGCGTTCTCGTCGTCGCTGGCGTACTTCGACGCGCTGCGCGCCGAGCGCCTGCCCGCCGCGCTGATCCAGGGTCTGCGGGACAACTTCGGTGCGCACACCTACCAGCGGGTCGACCGCGAGGGCTCGTTCCACACCACCTGGGCCGCCGACCGCACCGAGTCCCCGGCGTAGTCGGCGCGGCGCCGCGCGGCGCCGCGATCGTGCTCGATCCATGATGTAGTGGTCTCCCCTGCTGGGGAGGCCACTACATCCATGTTCGGGCGCGATCGTGGGGGCAGGGCGGTGCGCGCTCATGGGGCAGGGGGGTGCGCGCCTCCCGGCCGGGCAACGGTCAGGCGACGGTGGCGTGCATCTCCCAGACGAGGATCTCGGCCGGTTCGTCGGCGGTGACCCGCCGGCCTCCGGTCCTGGTGAGCCGGACCGCGTCGCCGGTGCCGAGCGGGCCGCTGCCCTCCAGGGTCACAGTGCCGTCGGGCACGTACAGGTGCACGAAGGGTGCGTCGGGGATGGTGACCTCGTCGCCGGGGGCGAGACGGGCGGCGTGCAGGGTCGCGTACCTGTTGCGGATCCGGATCGCGGACGCACCGTCGTAGCGGTCCATGCCGGAGGCGATCGGCACCAGGCCGCCGCGGAGGAGTTCGTCCTCGATCTCCAGTTGCTCGTAGCCGGGGTCGATGCCCTGCTCGTCGGGGAGCACCCACATCTGCACGAAGTGGACCGGATCGCTGTGCGGCTCCTGGTTGTCGAGCCGCCAGGCGTCGTTCTTCTCCGAGTGCAGGATGCCGGTGCCGGCGCTCATCCGCTGGGCCAGGCCCGGGTAGATCACCCCGGAGTGCCCCGTGGAGTCCTGGTGCACCAGGGAGCCGCGCAGCACCCAGGTGATGATCTCCATGTCCTGGTGCGGGTGGGTTTCGAAGCCGGCCCCCGGGCGCACCACGTCGTCGTTGTTGACAAGCAGCAGACCGTGGTGGGTGTTGGCCGGGTCGTAGTGCCGGGAGAACGAGAACGAGTGCCTGGAGTCCAGCCAGGAGATCCGGGTGGCGAAGCGATCATCGGCGCGACGCACGTCGACGGCGGGAGCGGGCGCGGTCACCAGGCACGCGGCCCGGCGTCGGGGGTCGACGGCGCCCAGGTCAGGGCCGGTTCGCCGGTGGCCAGCTCGGCGATCTCACCGGTACGTATCTGCGGCGTGTGACCGAACTCGGCGCAGTGCTGCTCGGCGATCTCGGCACAGATGTCGGCCACCTGCGCACAGATCGGCTCACCCAGGTCGGCGGCGTTCAACGCCATGATCATTTTGAACCGAAGATCCCGCATTTCCACCCCAACCCCCGTCGTCCCACCACCTCCGGACCCTACCCGCCCCCACTCCCCCACCACCCCGGAACAGCGCCCCACCCCCACCCCACCCCACCCCACCCCACCCCCACCCCCCACCCCCACCACCCTTCTCCCCACCCCCTCACCCCCGACCCCTGACCCCGCCCCGCACGAACCCCACCCCACCCCGCCCCGTCCGGGTCGATCATGCAGTTGTGGTGGTGAACATAAGTCGTAAATGCGGCTGATCCGGCCACCACAACTCCATGATCGACGGGACGGGGGACGGGGGCGGGGCGGGGCGGGGCGGGGCGGGGAGGGCCGGGCGGAGTGGCGGGGCGGGGTGGGGGTGGGACGGAGTGGGGGTGGGACGCGCCGGTCACGTTCAACACCGTGACGAAGTGGGCCTTGGGCATCAACGACACGTTGGCGCTCGGCGTCCTCATCGAG
>NZ_JBEZCZ010000070.1:0-23259 GCF_040647875.1 Micromonospora sp. NPDC049230 | reverse complement strand
CCGGTGGTCGCGGCCGGGGGTTGGAACGGCCGGGTGAGATAGCCCGGTGGGGTGGGCGCCTTCACGGTTGCCCGCGGGTGCGGGCTGGGTCGGCGGCGGCGGTGCTCGTCCGCTTCGGCGAACGCCTCCGCCTCGACGGCGGCCGCCATCCGCTCGTCCGCGGACGGCGGGGCGGCGGCCGCGGTCGCGGCAGTCGCCTCGGCCAGGACGTCCGCGGCGCCCGGGGTGGTCGGGGTGGCCGGCTTGTTGAAGCGGCCGAACCGCTGGCCCAGGGCGCGGCTCAGGAGTGAGCCGAGCGCGGCCAGCACCGACGCCGCGGACATCTTCGCCTTGGCGCGCTGCCACATGCCCGGGCGGGCCGGGGCCGGGTTGACCTGGTTCAGGTACGCCATGACGGCAGACCGCTCCCCCGCCCAGGCGAGCATCCGGGTCCAGCGCATCCCCTGCCACGCGCGCCGAGCTGGGCGCCGTACGTACCGCTTCACCATGCGGCGACCCCACCGGCCCAGCTTCTTGCGGCGACGCAGTACGGCCTTCTCGTGGGCGTTGCGGCGGTCGGCGCGGCGGGTGTCTCGGCGCTGCAGCCGGTCGGCGCGGCGGGCGTCGCGGCGGTCCCAGCGGGCACGCTGGCGACGCTCGCGCAGCTCGGCCCGGGCGGTGTGACGCTGCTGGCGGCGACCCCACCGGGCGTCGCGGCGACGGTCGCTGCGGGCCCAGCGGCGGCCGCGGCGGGCGTCCTGGACCCCGGCGCGCCGGGCGACGCGGTCCTGAGCCCGGCGCATCTTGCCCTGGCGGATCGCCTGGCGCTTGGCCTGGCGGGCGGTGCGCGGGTAGGTGCCAGCGCCGTGGCGGCCGCCGGTGGTGCGGCCCGCCGCGGCGGCGCGGGCCTGGCGGCTGCGGAACAGGCCGCGGCCGCCACCCGCGCCGGCGCCGGCGGCACGGCGGGCGGCGAGCCCACCCGACCGGGCGCCGGCGGTCCGGCGGCCGCCGGTGGCAGCTCCACGTCCGCCCCCGGCGCCGGCTGCCCGGCGGCGGCCGGCGGCGAAGATGCCGCCCAGCCCGGACGGGCTGCGGCCGGTCTTGCTGGTCCGGCGGACTCCCCCGGTCATCCCACCCGCGGTCCGCAACCGGCTCGTCCGGCCGCGGGTGCCACCGTGCGCGGCCCGGCGGGCCAGGCGGGCGGTGCGGCGGACCGCGCGTTCGGCCCGGCGGGCCGGGTCGCGGTTGGCGCGGGCGATGCCGACGCCGACGCCGGTGGCGCCAGCGGCCGCGGCGCCGGCGGTGAGCACGATGGGCCAGCCGACGACGGACGCGGCCGCGGACATCACGATGAGACCGGCCATGGCGTACGCGGTTCGGCGACGTCGGCGACGGGCGCGGCGGGTGTTGTCGACGGCCATGGTGGCTGCCGAGTCGACCTCAGCTTTGGTTGGTTTTCGGCTGCGGCCTGTTGCTGTCTCCTGGGTGGTGGTGCTGTCTCCGTCGGTCTCCTGGTCGGTCTCCGGATCTGTCTCCAGCGCGAGCGGGTTGAGACCGATGTGCTCCCGGCCGCTGTAGTTCGGGGAGGCCGGGTCGCGGGTGGAGTGCACGTGCTCGGTCGGGTCGAGGACGTCGGCGTAGGGCGGTTGCGTCACGGTCTCTTCCCCTCTCCTGGTCGGTCTCTGGTGTCTCGGTGGTCTGTCTCAGGCGTGCGCGGGGGCGGGCTGGGCGACTCCGATGTACGCCTCGGCTGCCTCGTGGTTGGTGCGCAGGTCGAGCAGCGTGGTCCGGATGTCGGCGCAGAGCTGCTGCCCGGTGATGCCTGCGGCGGCCTTGATCCGCCGGTACGTGAGCGCCTCGGGGTGCCGGCCCGGCAGGGCGATGGTGAGGTACCAGTCGCTGTGCGCGCCCATCACCTTGGCCAGGTGAGGCACCAAGGACGGCTCGATCGGGGGCAGCGGCGGCGGGGCCGGGACCTCGTCGGCCTGGTCGACCTCGTCGGCCTGGTCGACCTCGTCGGCCTGGTCGCCGTCGGTGGTCACCTCGTCGGTCTCGGGTGCTGTCTCGGCGGCCTCCGGGACACGCGGCGCCGGCGGGGCCGGGGGCACGATGCGCTCCGGAGCGGGCGGCGGGGTGGTGGCTGTCGACACGACCGGCAGTTCCTGGGTGACCTCGGTCAGGGTCGGGGTCGGGTCGGTCTCCGGGGCTGTCTCGGCGGTCTCCGGGGCGACCTGGGCCGGCGAGACCGTGGCGATGGCGCGCTCCGGAGCGAGGGACCGGGCGCACCGGATGCGCTGCAGCCGGACGCCGTCGGGCACGACCGGGAGCGCCGGGGCGGGATCGGTCTCCGGTGCTGTCTCCACGGTCTCCGGCTTGGGAGACACCGTCAGCGCGGCGACAACGTCAGCGGTCTGGACGGCCGGCTTGCGGCGGAACCAGCCGCGCGAGCGGTGGGCGGTGATGCCGGCGGCGATGCGCGTCGGGGTCAGCTCGGCGGCGATGAGACCGGTCAACGCCGGGTAGTCGGCGCCCTTGACGAGCTGCTCGGCGACCTGAGACAGGTCGAACGTGTTGACGGCGATCTTGGCCATGGTCGGGTCGACGCCGACAGCGATGCGCCGGGTGAGGGCGCTGCTGATCGCGGCGGTACTCTTCTCCGCCTTGACCTCGGCGGCTGCGGCCGCGAGGGATGCGCCCCGGCCGAGCAGGGCGGTTTTCGGCTTGTCGGGGCCGCCCTGCTCCCTGCTGGTGATCCGTTCGACCAGGCGAATCTCGGAGTTGATGACGGCCAGGGCGCGGGCGCGGCGAGTCAGCCAGGGGTGGCGCAACCACTGGTAGAGCCCGTACGCGGGCGGGGCGTCGGCAAGCTTGCCCTTCTTGCGGAGAGCATCGCGGCGCTTGGCCCCGGATTCGAGCAGGTACACGAGGTACGCGGCGCCGGAGAACCCGGCGAAGAAGTAGCCCGGGCCGGTCAGCTCCCCGGCTTTGTTGACGTGGCCGAACAGGTTGACGCAGACACCGCCAGCGGCGAACGCGGCGGACAGCGCCCGGGCGGCCAGGGCGCGCTCGCCGAGCTGGCGGCGCCGGTCGGCGAAGATGGACAGCGCCACGCCACCCAGCTCGTACAGGGCGACGGCCCCGAACGCTGCCACCAGCCACCAGCCCAGCCAGTGCTGCGCGGCCAGGGCCGAGCCGACTAGGGCGACGCCCAGGACGGCGACGTAGAACGCGAGCAGCGCTCGGCCGGAGATCACGTCCGCGACGGCACGGCGGGCGACCGCGGCGGCGTCTGCGACGGTGGCGGTAGTCATCTGTCTCATGCCTCCAGTGGGAGCGTGGTGCTGGTGAGACAGGTCCGGGAGCTGTCTGTCTCTTGTCTCCTTGATCTGTCTCGGCGGCCAGTGTGACAGACCGATGTGAGATTTGCGAGATTTAACGCGCGGGCGAGTCGGATTGGCTCTCTTGTGGTCGACTGGGATGATCCGGCGCGAGGTTTGCGAGATCCACGAGGGACAGGGGCGCGGGGCGTGAGCAGTGAGGGCCAGGGACGGCCGACCATGTCGATCTCAGAGGCGGCTGCCACGGTCGGGGTGAGCGTTGAGACAGTGCGCCGGTGGATCGACAAGGCCGATAAGGATGGCGAGCCGGTGGCCGCACGGGAGCGCGACGAACACGGGCGGGCGATCCCGGGGACCTGGCGGAAGCCGTACCGGGACGCAGTGGAGGCCTGGGCGCAGCGGCGCGAGGGTGGGGGGTCCGGCGCCGCCACCGGTTGATGTCTCGGCTGTCTCGCCTGCCGGAGACAGCAGCGGGCCCCGCTCTCCCCGGAGGGCGGGGCCCGGTCCGTTTGCGTCGGGGTCAGCCGAAGAACTCGACCGCCTCCATGGCGTCGATGAGGCGGCGGAGCTGGTCGTACGTGTTCAGTTCCTCGCCGGGGGCGTCTTCGGTGTCGAGGGTGGAGACCGTGAGTCGCTCGAGCGTCTCGGGGAGCACCGCGGTGATCGTCGCGTCGCCGGCGCTCTCGATGGCCAGGACCGAGTACCCCTGCCACCGGTGGGCGGTCGGGTCGACGGTGCTGCCCACGGGTGCCGGCTGGATCTGCGGGGTGCTGGTCATTTCGGTGATCTCCTCGTCTCGGGGGTGGCTGTCCGGGCCGCCCTACAACCCATACGTTACACGACGCAAAAATAGACCGCAACACCTCCTGTTGGTCAACTCCTGGGAGCGACTGATTCCCATCTGTCTCCACGTCGCCACCAGGTAAGTCTCTGCTGTCTCACCTCGCCGCAGACAGCAGCGGGCCCCCTCCCTTGGCGGAGGCGGGGCCCGGACTCACTGGTGGCCGTTACCGGTACGCGGGCTCGACCCGCAGGTGGTGGCGGTCCTCGCCACCGATCTCAATCGCTGCCGCCCGCTCGGCCGGGCCGGTACGGGGCGCGAACGGCTCGGGCTCCAACTGCACGCGGTCCTGCGCGAACAGTTCGCGCAGCGCCGCGTCTACCTCCGCGCGGGGCAGGTCGCTGAGGCGGGCACGGACGTCAACCAGGCTGACGTACGAGTCGACTCTGTCGGCGAGGTGGGCGTAAGCGTCGCGGATCCGCTCAACGGTGCTGCTCTCGGGATCCCAGGAGATCAGGTGCTTGGCCTGGTTGCCGTACTGGATCGCGTACTCGCGCTCGATGGGCCGCAGCACCTTCTGGTTGGACTCGGGGATCAGGTTGAAGCGCTGGTCGGTGGCCTTGAGGTGCCTGATCCCGGCGTGGATCTCCTCCCGGGTCAGGTCGACCCGGTCCGCGATGTCGGAGATGAATATCCACTCGCCCTGGCCGTGCTGGGTGGTGTAGGTGCCGTACGCCCGGCGGATCTCGACGGCGGCCTTCTTGGGGGTCATCTCTCGCGTCATTGTCGGCTCCCTGGTCTCGGGGGTGGCTGTCCGGGCCGCCCAACAACCCATACGTTACACGACGCAAAAATAGACCGCAACACCCTCCGCGAGATCACTTCGCGATGGTGTCGGAGTGTCGGAGTGTCGGTGTCTGTCGGGACGTTGTCGGTGCCTAAACAGGGTGACCAGGGGGCTCTGAGCGCGTTTCGGGGGCGCGTTGTCGGGGTGTCGGGTCCGACACCCCGACAGACAGACAGCAGCTCAGAGTAGGCGACGTCACGGACACGCCGGGGGGGTGTTGTTTGATTTTTTTCCGTCGTGTAACGTCTCTGGTGTTGGACGGGCCGGACACCCGCCCCCGAGACGAGGAGACCCTCATGCACGACGGACTACTCACCGCCGAATCCGCCCCGACCGGCGTACAGCTCTGGCCCACTGGACTCCCGCAGCAGGGGCGCAACTTCACCCTCACCCAGGTCGCCTGCGTCCTGGGCGACGGCGGCTGGTACGTCCGCTGGACGTACCAGAACGACAGCACCCGCGACTTCTCGCTCGGTGAGCGTGTCGCGGTCAGGGTGCCGGACCAGGAGCTGCTCGCCGACTCGGACGTTGAATGGATCTAGCTCCGGACCGCTTCACGGTGCCCGTCGACCCGCCCCGGGTCGGCGGGCACCGTCGCCTCTGGAGACCGACCGGGAGACAGGAGACCGACGCGGGGTCGGTGCGGTCTCCGCCCGGGGCGATCGGTCTCCCGGCGCTCCGGCAGCACCCCGTCCGGCAGGGAGGTCGCGGCTGCCCGGGCATCGGTCGGCCCGGGCAGGCCACGCTCCGGCTGCTCCCGGGAGACAGCTCCCCGAGACAGCAGCCGGCCTGTCTCGGGGAGCTGTCTCAGATTGGTCCCTATGGAGACAGACCGGGAGACAGGATCGGTTACACGTCCTAGAAATATCACGCCACGTCATGTTGCTTGATTTTTGCGCGGCGTGTAACGTGATGGGTGTTGGGCGGGCCGGACACCCACCCCCGAGACCGAGGAGACAGCAGATGAGCGACGACAGCGAATACGCGACCACGGTGGTCACCTACCCGGAGCACAGTGCCCCCGAGGTTGTCGAGACCGTCCAGATCGAGGGCAAGCCGGTCCAGATCGTCCGGTACGCCACCCTGACGGAGCGCCCCTCCACCATCGACGGCGAGCCGGTGTTCGGTCGGGCCACCGAGTTCGCCGCGATTCCCGCTGGCACCAAGCTCCGCCCCCTGTCGATCGCCGCCTACAAGAACAACGGGAAGTACCACAAGGCCGGCGACGTGACCATCGGCCAGGCGATCGCAGGCCCGACGGACTGGGGCACCGAGTACGCCCGGTGCGCCACGGTCAAGGCGGCGATCAAGGGGGCCCGGGACCGCGTCGAGCGTGACCGGCTGTACGCCCAGTACAGCCCGATCGCGGCGAAGCACATCGCCAGCCACACCCGCGAGCAGTTCGAGACTCTGGACGCCAACGCCGCGATCGAGCCCGGCGACCTGGTCGTGGTGTACTCCCACAAGCGCTTCCGTACCGGCGTGGCCACCAAGGTCACCCCGACCCGGGTCGAGTGCCTCGCGGGCACCCCGACCGGCGGCGTCAACGGCGCCACCCGGAAGAAGGGCGACGAGGTGCGACTGCTGCGCAAGACCACCCCGACCGCGCCGGTCACCCCGGCCGTCGAGGAGGGCACCCCGGTCGCCGAGGACGTCGCCACCGACCGGGCCCGGACCGCTGACCACTTCGCGGACGGCATCGGCGCCGCGGCCTCGCAGGCATCCACCGATCCGCGCACCCCGCGTGGCCGCTGGGCGGTCGGGCTGCCCCCGGCGACCACACCGGAGATCGAGCAGGGCCTGGTCGACGCGGCCGCTGACTTCCGGGCCGAGCGTGACGAGCGCGCCGCGGCCGCCGCCCGCGAGGTCGAGCAGATGCGCAGCGAGCTGCTGCACGCTGATGTTCAGGTGAGCGGTCTTCGCGGTCTGAGTGACGACCAGGTCCGGGCGGTATACGCCTCTCGGACCACGAACCGGGTCACGGATGTCGGCGGTCGGACGTTCGGGCCGGGCGCGTTGGTCGAGTGCGTCGGCCCGGCCACCGCGGTGTTGACCGGTTGGCGCGGTCACGCCGTCGCGGTCGGCAACTACGCAGAGGGCGACGGGCAGTGGGTCGAGCTGGACTTCGTTGGCCGGGAGGGCGGCCAGGTTCGGTCGGCTGACCGGGTCCGCGTGATCAACGACTACGACGACCAGGGCGCGCCGGTGCCGGCCGACGCGCCCGCCCAGGGTGAGGCGCTCGCCGAGCCCACCCCGGCCGCGGCGGTGCCGGCCGCCGCGGACGGGTCGGCGGGGTACCTGCTGGCCGAGCCGACCTCGGACGCGCTCCGGCTGCTCGCCCAGGTCGCCGCGGCGCCGGCGGGCACCACTGCGGTGTTCGACGGCGCCGGCGACGTCGCCTACGTCCAGGCGGACGACGAGGGTGGCCCCGGCAACGGTGAGGCACCGCTGGAGCTGGACGAGGTCGAGCAGCGGCGGGCCGACGTCGGGCGGATGTTCGCCGAGGGGCAGGGGATGCCGGACGCCGTCGCGGGGTGCACCCTGTACCGGATGGTCCGGGCCCGGGTCGGCGCACGGCTGCTCCAGATCCATGACGCCGGCGGCAAGCTGCTCGGCACGGTGGAAGAGGTGCGGGTGCCATTCCAGGCCGCCGGGTGGCGGGCGCAGCTCGAGGATGGTGCGGTGTTGCCGGCCCGCCCGGGTGGGCTGTTCGCCTCGTTCGCCGACGGGGTCGCTGCGGTCCGGACCGCAGCGAGCAACCAGGACGACGACCAGGACGCCGCTGCGGCGGCCCAGGGTGAGGGGGAGCCGATGACTACCCGCAAGCCCACACCCGCCGAAGCTTCCGCCCTGCGACGGGCCGCCGCCGGTAACATGCGGGGGTACATCGACGGGCCCATGGATGTGCGCAACCGTATCCGTGATGCGGGTTGGTCGGACTCGACCACGGGGGTCATCAACGACGCGGGTCTCAAGGTCGCTGCGGAGAACCCCTACCGGCCGTCCTCCAAGGCGCTGGCCGCTCTGCGGGCCGCAGCCGCCGATCCGCGCGGGTGGTTCCCGGACGAGTGCCACCCGCGCCTGATCGGCGACCTGATCCGCGAGGGCATGGCGCGGCGGGCGTATCCCACGGAGATCCCCGAGATCGCCCCGCTTGGGCACGAGCTTCTCACGCAGATCGACGGGCACGGCGGCGCCCAGGCCGTCGATCTGCAAAGCGTCGCGGAGATGACGCCGGTCGACGAGCGGCGGCTGCCGACGTACGAGCTGGCCTACGAGGACCACCTGCTCGCCGAGGGGGCCGGCACGCCACGGCAGGACGCGGCCGCCGAGCTGTACCGGCTGATACTGCAGGGCCGGTCCGCCGCCCTGGTGATCAAGCAGGAGATGCCGCTGCGGCAGTACGCCACGCTCGAGGAGATGGAAGCCGCGCTGACCAGGCCGGGTGCGGCGGACACGCTGCGGGCGATCGCCGACCACGTCGAGCGGGACCAGGCGGGACACGTCACCGAGATCGAGGTCGACGGGGCCGGGCAATTCCAGTGGCGGTGCGTCCAGGGTGACGCGGAGGGCAGCGGGTACGACATCGGCGAAGAGGCGTACCAGGCGGCGGTCGGTCACGGGCCTATGGTCGCCAGCAGCCGGTTCACACGTACGCCGACGATCGAGCACAGCGGGCGGGGCAACAACGAGCACGGGGTGCCGCGGCGGTCGTTGGCCGGGTCGCTGGAGTGGGAGCCGTACGACGGCGGGGAGTGGCGTCTGGTCGGGCGTGGGTCCACCTCGGAGATTCCCGAGCACGACGTCGCCGGCGCGCATGCCTGGGCGGCCGGGTTGTTGGGGGAGGACGACTACGACCGGCGGGCGGTGCGGGTGGTGCGGTGGGAGCACCACTGCGACGTGGACGGGGAGTGGTGGGAGCCGGTTACCGGCTGACCACCGGCGATGTTCCCTCGACGCGCTGCCGGGTGCGTCGAGGGAACATGTTGTTGCGGTCTATTTTTTCGTCGTGTAACGTCTGGGTTGGCGGGCTGGACACCCGCCAACCGAGACGAGGGAGAACACGATGGAAACCGCGACCGCGACCGGCGAGGTCACCGCAGCCGGCATCATCCGCACCATGCACCGGGTCTACTCGGCGCTGCCCGGGAACGTCCGCTTCGATCTGTTCCCGGCGGTCTACGGCACGACGTACGCCCAGCTCGGCATGCAGCGCAACACCCCGGAGGGCATCCACACGGCCACCCCGATCGCTGAGGGCGCGCTGACGCTGCTGCTGCGCGCCGCCGGGGTCGCGGACGACGGCACCGACCGGACCCCCGCGTGCATGGCCACCATCGGGCAGGCCTGCGAGATCATGGCCGTCGCGGCCGACGAGACGCTGCTGCTGGCCCACCTGGTCGGCGTGGTCCCCACCAACCACTGAACCCCGCGCACCCAACAACCCCGCCGACAACGAGACCTGGAGGACCACCCCCATGGAAAGCATCGACGCGACCCCCCTGGCTGCCCTCGGCCGCTACATCGGCGAGTTCCGGGCACTGTCCCGTCAGCTCAACACCAGCGTGATCGGGGGCCGGTGGTGGAAGCTGCGCGTTGACGCCGCCGCGGCGGCCGCGTGGGCGAACCTGGGCTACCTGCCCGAGGAAGCCGCGCCGCTGATCGCCGACGGGATCACCCCGGAGACGGTCCTCGACGCGGAGACGTCGGCGGGCCGCCCGACGGCTGCTGCGGTGATCCGGGCCATGTACGCGACCAACCGGGTACGGCCGACCATGGCCCGTTTCGCGCTGATCGAGCAGGTGCACCTGGCGGCCGCCCGGCTGCTCGGCCTGGAGCACGACACCAGCGACGAGACGTTCGACAGGATCTCGCCGGTGGGGGAGCGGGTGGTTGACCTGATGTACCTGGCGGTCGGGATCACCAACACTGGCGCGGACGGCACCCCGGAGAGCATGGCCACCGTCGGACGTGCACGCGACATCATGGCCCGGCTGGTCGACGTCTCCGACGTCCAGGTTGTTGGCCCGGTGGACGAGCGGCAGGCCGCGGGGCTGGTCGAGACCATCCCCGACGTCGACTGACCCGGCAACGACGAAACGGCCCCCCGCACGCTGACCGCGTGCGGGGGGCCGTTCGTATTGGTCAGGCGGGGAAGTGGAGCACCGGTACGTCGTCGCCGTAGCGGGCGCCTTCGCTGGTGAGCACGGGGGCGTCGTAGGTCAGGGCGACTACCGCGGCGGCGGCCAGGTCGGCGCGGCCGGTGACCCGGCGCCAGTACGTCAGGTCGACCAGGTCTTCGGGCAGCTCGGCGAGCAGGGCGCACCGCTGGAGTGCGAGCAGCCGGTGGAGCATCGCCAGGTCCTTACCGGAGACCAGAACGAGTGCCTCGCACGCGGCCAGGACGGGCACACCAAACCGGCCATCCTCGACAACCTCGTGGATGGTCTCGCCGACGTGCACGGATCCGGCTACGTACGCGCGGAGGGCGGACAGGTCCAGGACCACCCGTACCGGCGGGCCGTCCAGGACGGTCACGCAGCGGGGTGACGCGCGGCGTCGCCCGGCGGCACTTCGTTGAGCATCGTGGCGCGTACTCGCCGGCGGACGACGCGGTTGCGTTCGCGCGGGTGGGCGGTGGCCACGTCCAGGCGGCGGCGGCGGGCGCCGGCGGCGCCGGCGGCGGTCACGGTGATACCGGCGGCGGCCAGCTCGGCGCGGGCGGCGGCCGCTGGTGTGCGGGTCGCGTGGTCACTCATGCAGGTCAGGGTACGCCGACCAGGGCCGGAACACGATGAAACGGCCCCGCACGCGCGAGGCGTGCGGGGCCGGTGGGTGCTGGCGCCGGGTGTTCAGGCGTGCCGGTCCGGATTGCCCGGTCCCTGCTCGTGCTGCGGCCTGGCGGCGGCCTGGCGGATCCGCTCGAGCAGGGCGATCGCTTTGTCGGTCAGGGTGCCGTTCGTCCGGCACTCCGCCCCGTACTCGATGACGAGCTGCATGACGTCGTCGGCGGCGGCCGCGGGGCTGGTGTTCCACCGGCCGACGGTGGGGAGCTGCTCGGCGGCGGACTGGGCGCGGGCTGCGGCGACCGGGTGCGGTTGTCCGGCCGTGGCGAAGTCCTCGCCGGTCGTGGTGGTCGCGGCTACCAGGTCGCCCAGACCGTCGGCGGCGCGGAGCAGCCCCACCGCGACCGCGTCCTCGTCGGCCGCAGCCGCGTCGGCGCGAAGCTGGTCCGCGTATCCCTTGATGTGAGCAACGGGGACCTGGTCGCCGGCGGCCGCGGCGACCAGGTGTGTCGATCCGACCGTGGTGAGGTCTTCGTCGGCGGTCTCGCCGACGAGGACGGACAGCACGGCGCGGGCCATGTCCCGCGTCCCGGCGTTGTAGCCCTTCCCGTGTTCCGACAGCCCTGGCCCGCGGTAGAGGGGCGGTGGCTCGTTCTGGTACGAGCCACAGAGCCTGCGGGCGGCGGCGTTCCGCTCACCGTCGGCGCTGGCGGCGGCGCCCATAACGGCGTCCAGAGTGGTCACTGCGAGGGCGCCGGCGAGCTGGGCGGGCGACTGTTCCTGCACCAGGGTCATGGCGAGTTGCTCGTACGCCCGGGTGATGTCGCGGGCCTCGGCCAGTAGTGCCTGGCCGAGGCGGCGAGCACCCCGGGCGAGCGCCTCTGCGTCGTGGTTCATCGTGGTCACGGTGTCTCCCGGTGGTCGGTCTCCGCTACGGCGGCCAGGTCGGCGCACGACGCGGTGCCGGGCGGAGACCCGGCGGGTGGGTTGGCGCACGGGGCGCCGCCGGTGGGGGCGCCGCAGACGGGGCACTCGTCCCTGCTGGCCGCGTCCGGCTCGTTGTCGGCGGCCGTGAGCGCGGCCTGCAGGTACCCGGGTCCGCCGTACGGCTGGCAGAACGGGAAGTGGATGCGGGTGCACTTCGGGCAGCAGGGGTAGCGGCCGTTCAGGTTGGGCAGTTCGATGCCCAGGTGTCCGGCATGCCAGAGTGCCAGGGCGTACGCGGCGTCGAGGGAGTCGACGGCGGGCGCGTTGCCGTCGCGATAGCAGTCCCAGCACAGGGTGGTGCAGTGGATCCCCGCCGCGGTGGTGACCACCTCCTTCTGCAGAATCACGTCCGGTGTGCGTTCGGAGGCGCCGCAGCCGGTGCACTGCTCGCCGGTCGGGCACCCGTCGGTGCGGTCGACCAGGGCGGACAGGTCGATCAGGTTGCGCGGCGGGTCGGCCGGGCCGGGCGCGGTCAGTCCGAGCCGTAGCCGGATCTCGGCCTCGACCGTGACGGCGTGTGCGCGGAGCCGTCCTGCGGTCATGGGGCTGCCGCACTCGCCCTCGCCGGGGGCGGCCGCGAGCAGGTCGGCGTACCGGTGGATCAGGGTGAGCAGCTCGGCCGGGTCGCCGGCGGGGGCGGTCATCGTGGCCACCGGCGGGCGACGGCTGCGGCGGCCTCGTCGGTCTGGCGCCAGCGCAGCAGCTCGGCGAACACCTGGGCCCAGTCCGGGCTGGTCTCCCGCGGCGCGACGGTGGGCGTTTCCTTCCACTTGTGCAGCGCGCTGAAACCGAGTCCGTGCTCGTTGTAGAGCAGCACCTGCTGGATGCACTCGCCGCACGGGTTGGGGTCGGTGTTGATGTGCATCTGGACGTGGCGGCTACGCGCCTCGATCAGGATCCGGTTCCAGTCGACCTCGCGGATCAGCTCGTCGTAGAGCTGGTCAGCGGAGTCGACGGCGCGGTCCCACTCGGTGCGGGGGATGGTCACGGGCTCACCGGCCAGCCCGTCCCAGACGTGGATGCCGACGACGCTCTGGACCAGGTGGCGAACGACGTTCCTGCGTACCGGCACCGTCAGCCCTTTCTGGTGTTCAGCAGGCCGCACGCGGCGAGCGCGGCGACCACGGCGTCGGCTACGGCGTCCGGTACCTCGTCTCCGAGGTCGTTGGCGTGCCAGCCGTCGTGCTCGTTGCGGTGCACGGCGCCCTCGGCCGCGGCGCGGGCGATGGTCTGCGCCCGGTCGGCGTCGGCGAGTAGGCGGTTGATCGAGACGGCCTGGATTCGGTCCAGCTCGGACGCGAACCGGACGAGGTGCTCGGTCAGCTCTTCGACCAGGCGGCCACCGTACGCGCCGTCGCCATCCATGATCTGGTCGCCCTTGGCGGTGTACTCGGCGGCGATGCGGCGGATGTCCTCGGCGACGGCGCCGGGCAGGCGGGGGATGTTGGTCGGTGCGGTGGGCCTGCGGTCGGTCGGGTCGAACGCGACCCTGCGCCAGGTGATGTCGCCGGCGAACAGGCGGACCTCTCCGCCCTGGTCCACGACGAAGTCGCGGCCGTTGGACCACCTCAGCCACTTCTGCTCGTCGTGGGTCATGTCGATCGACGGGGGCCGGTCGGTGGGGTACGCCTCGCGGCGGTAGATGTGGTCGGGTGTGCGGCTGGTCATGGGGCTCCCCTGAGCGATGTCGACGGGTGGGCGTAGCAACGCCGGATGCCGCCTCATTTGGCAGGCACCCGGCGCGCTTCTTGTGGTGTCGTGGGCTGCTGCGACAGCACCACCCACACCACAGACGCTACTCCTTTACCGCGTAATCACGCAACGACGCGCGGCTTGATTTTTTACCGTCGTGTCGCACAGGGGTTAACGGAGCAGGCCCTCCCGGAATGCGATCCTGGTGACCAGCCCGCGGGTGTCGGCGACGCCCAGGACGTAGCCGATGACCTCCTCGTCCAGCAGCACCCGCTCCCGCTCGGCGGTGGAACCGTCGCCAGGGCGCACGATCGTGTACGTGACGCCGGGGTACTCGTAGCCGAGCCGGTCGACGTGGCCGGGCAGGTTCTCGCTCTCGTATGTCCACCAGCCGAGCTGCTCGCCCAGCCGTAGCAGGGTCCGGCGTTTGCTCTGGGCACGGCTGGACGGGTCGACAGGCAGGTCCACCGCACGACTCCTCGACGTCGGTCTATAGACGCCGGTCCGGCGCCCGGCCGCATCGTAGGCCGGGCGCCGGACATGGATCTACAAAGGGCGGGCCGGTTCGCCCGAGTGATACGGCGCCGGGGTCGGCGGGACGTCCTCGTCGCACCAGGTGCCGGTCGCGTACAGCCGGGCCGGCTTCCCGCACTCGGGGACCATGCAGGTGTACGGGTAGACGACGCAGGCGTGGGAGCGGCGGCGGTTCTCCGGCCGCCGGGGTGTCTCCCGGACCGGGATCCGTCGGACCGCCCACACGTCGTCGACGAGGACGGCCACCAGGTCGCCGAGTGGGTGATCATGCTCGACCAGGATGGTTTCACCGGTGAGCGACGGACGGCGTTCACCGTCGACCTGGGCGAGGGGCAGCGCCGCAGCGCATTCCTTGCCACACCCGGGGCAGACCGGCGGCGGGTCGGCGCGCACCAGGGGCGGCGCCGGCTGGTCGTGCGTCGGGTCTTCCTCGATCGTCGGGGTGGGGATGGCGGTGGCGCCCAGCTCGGCGAGCACGTCGGGGATGGTGCCCAGGTGGTCACGCCGGGCCGGCGCCGGCGGGGGCGGGCACAGCGCCAGGGTGAGTCGGTCGACCAGCTTCGGCAGGTGCCGTTCGCGGAGCACGGTGGCGACCGTGTCCGTGGTGGTCGCGGGTCGGCAGGCGTGCACGTCGATCGGGATGTCGCGGCGCATCGTCATCAGCGACCAGTTGCGCTCGAGCGCGGCCGCGGCGGCCTCGGTGGTCAACTTCGCCGCCAGGGCCGGGCCGACCGCGGCGACCAGGGCGGCCCGGTTCTCGCGCGCTGCGGCGACGCTGCCGAGCGCACCGAGCAGCTTGGCTGCGAATTTCTCCCCGTATCCCTGGACGCCGGGCAGGTTGTCGGACTTGTCGCCGACCAGTGCCGCGTAGTCGAGGTATTGGTCGGGGCGAACACCCTTCTGCTCGAGCAGCGCGGCGGGCGTCATCCGGACGGCGTTGTCGAGGCTGTCCATCAGCCGCAGCACGGTCGTCTGGCCGCTGATCAACCCGAAGCTGTCCCGATCACTGGTGGCGATGACGCACTGCCAGCCGGCGGCCTCGGCCGCCGCGGAAGCGGACGCGAGCACGTCGTCGGCCTCGAGCCCTTCCGGGGTGACAACCTGGACACCGAGCTGCCGCAGTACCTCGGTGATCTCGTCCATCTGCGAGTACAGGTCCGGCGCTTTCTCGGCCCGCCCGGCCTTGTAGTCCGGGTAGATGTCGCGGCGTACGGAGCTGCCGCTCGGATCATCGAACCCGATGACCAAGGCGTCGGGTTCGGTCTTGTCGATGATGAGGGCCAGCAGCGTCAGGAAGCCGTGCACGGCCCAGATCGGGCGCCCGTCGGGGGTCGCCATCCGCGACGGCTGGTAGCCGTAGTACGCGCGGTGGGCCAGGGAGTTGCCGTCCACGGCGAGGAGGGTGCCCGTGGTGGGGACCACCTGCAGCGGCGCCGGCGGGGGAGTGGTCGGCTGCGGCGGGGTGTTCTTGCCGCGTCGGGCCCGGAACCTGTCCGCGTCGGGGCAGGTGACGTAGTGGCTCGTCCACCGGAGCACGTCCGGGGGCGGCACCTCTCCAGGGTCGAGTACCCGGATCCGCCAGTCGCCCTGCGCGACCATCTTGCGCACCAGATTCCCGCCGGGGTCGGGGGCGTAGTCCACGGGCATGCGCCGACCGTCCAGGGTCATGGCCCACCGGATCTTCGCCCGGCACTTGTCGCTTCTGCACGCGTCGGTGTCCCGGGGTAGGCCGGGCGCCTTCGCGGCCTTGTCGCGCCGACGTTCGTTGATTTCATCCCACGGCACAGCGCGGGCGGGCCTGTTCACCGGCTCGCCGTCCGGTCGGCGCGATAGCCGACAGCGAGCGCGATCAGGTCGATCGGGATGCGGCGGAACGCCCCGTCGAGGGTGATCACGCCGGTGGCCACGGGGCGACCCGGGTTGGTCTGGTCCATCGTGGTGCCTCTCGTCTCGGTGAGTGCGAACGCCGGTGTGGGTGTCCAGGCCACGCCGGCGGGCGGGCGGTTACGTGGTGGTCGTCTTGGTCGGGGTCGGCCGACGTACCGACTGGCGGGGCACGACGTGCCGGCGGCTACGGGCGGCCCGGGCCGCCGCAGCGCGGGCGGCGGTGCGTCCGTCGGTGGGCGGGGCGTCCCCGAGATCACCCTCTGCGGCGGCCTGAGCGGCTTCCTGGGGCTCGAGCGATCCGTCCTGGGGGTCCAGGCCACCGGAGGCGTCTGCGGTGATCTCAGCGGCCTCGTCAGCCTGCCCTTGATCACCCGCAGCCGACACCTCGGAACCTTCATCGACGCTGGTCGCACGCTGGTCGTTATCGCGTGCGCGCGGTCGTGAGTTGCGGTCTACAGCTTGAGGTGGTTGCCGGTCCTGGTCTGAGCTTGACTCACGGGATTCGGTCCCAGGACCCGACGAAGGAGGGGCCTGGGGTCGCGGGGGGTGTGGGGGGCGGGGGAGTCCCCCACGCTCCTGGTTTCCTGCCTTCTTTCTCCTCTTGGGTTCCTCTTGCTCTCCTTGGTTGCTCTTCTGGTTCTTTAGATGGCCACTTACCGACTGTCGGCCAGCCGAGCCCCGGTCTGCCGAACCCCGGTCCACCGAGTCCCGGTCCACCGAGTCCCGGAAACCGCCATCCGGTCCGACCTGCGAAAACAGGTCATCGCCGCTGGTCTCGCGCCCCTTCGCGGCCTTCGCTTCGGCATAGGCAGCGGCAAGGTCGACGGCGTACTGCCGGACCGGCTCCAGGGAGGCGGGGTCAGCGGAGACGAACGTGCGGGTCTTCCACCGACCGCGGCTGTTCTGGGCGCGGAACCGCACGAGGAAGCCGGCCCGCTCGAGGTCTGAGACGGCCTTGCGGATGCGGTCCTCTCCCTCGTCCCACTCTTTGGCCAGCTCGGTCGCGTTGGGGATCTTCCAGCCGGTCTTGTTGGACAGGTAGATCGTCAGCAGGCCGAGAGCGAGCATCTGCCGGAGCCGGTGCGGGCCCGTTCGGTGCGAGGACCTCGGGACGCGGGTGTACCCCTCCGGGGTGACGTTGACGAACTCGTCGTCGGAGTCCAGGCCGAAACCAGGTGGCGGCTTGGGGAGATCGGGTGGTGCCATGTTCTGCGCCTTATCTGCCAACCCCGATGGGCGTGCGACACGTTCAGAGGCAGCAAAGGATCACGTCGCGGGCCGGTACCGCGTCCGCTATGCTGTCTCGTGCCGCGCGCAACCGGTGTGGCGTGGTAGAGGAAAACGGTTGGGAGCGCTGCAAACCTCTTAAACCGGGGGGGCATCCCAAGTGCCCTGCCACCTCCTATCCCCCACACCATCAGGGGCATCGCCCTGGTTGAGCGTTAGCGAACGGCCCGCTTCGGCGGGCCGTTCGTCTTTCCGGGCCCAGCCTGCGGTCGATGGGTCAGAGCCTAGGACAGCCACCGCTGCGCACAGCAGGTATGGACTGCGCGTGTCCCCGCGCCATCCGTCCGCTGTGATCGTCATCGGTGCGGGGTGTCCTTCCTGGTCGGTCCCTTGATCGGCCACAGTACGCGACGGAAAAAAAAGAGCGCAACAACCTGGTGCGTCATTATGGGTCGTCGGATAGGTCGGCTGGCACGCACCGACCCCGGACGTGCTCCTCCTGCCACCGAATCTTGAACTCGAGCTGCCGACGCAACTCGACCTCGAGACCGGTGTGCCGGGCACGCTCGACGGCGAACGCCTGCTCGTACGCCTCGCACCGCGCATCAGCGATCGCCTGAACCCGCTGAACTTCGAGCGCAGCCAGCTCGGCCGCCCGGGCCTCGATCCACCCCGTCAGGTTCGCCGTCGCCGCACGCAGATCGGCCGCCAACGCCTCCGGCGGCCGGCTGGACAGGTCACCCACCCCGCTCGCCGACGTCATCCCGTGATCCTCGGCGGCCGCGGACCCACGCCAGCCGGCGGCCCGTACCGACGACGCCGGCGAGCTGCCCGGTTGCGGCGATAGAAGTCGGCGCGCTGCGCGTCGGTCCACGGTGTCCACGTCCGCGTCAGCGCCTTCGCCGGCGGCGGGTGCGCCCCGGGGTCCTCACCCTCTTTGTGCACCGCAAATCGGTGCGCCTTCCAGCCCCAGTCGCCGGCCTGGATATGAATCGGCGGCACGCAGTCCAGGCAGTTACGCGTCCACGCACCAGCCGAAGCGTCGACCGACGCCGGCGCCGCGCGCCGGATCACGGCTCCAGCTCCCTCACGTCCTGGGCGTGACCCTCGACCACCTGCAGCGCCAGGTCGGCCACCAGCAGCGCCCAGAACTCCGGCGACGCGTCGATCACCCGCCGGAGATCCCGGGACAGCATGGCGGTCACCGACGGGCGGCCGTCTGCCTGGTCGGCGGCAGCCTCGGTGTGCAGCCTGGCGCCCGCGACCACCCGGTCGACCACCTGGTCCATCTCGGCCGCTATCCGGGTCAACCTGCTGATCTCGTCCGCCTCGAGCGCGTCCGCGAACGGGTGCCCGGTCACTGCTGCCCTGCCTCGGGTAGCTGCGGCTCGGGAGTCCGGGCGCGCTCATCGTCAGGCAGGGCGCACCATCGCAGATACTCGCGGAACCACTCCAACGTCTGTTCATCCCCCGCTGTCAGCCGGCCGTGAGCGGCCGGGTCGTTACCGCACAGCATCGGAACACCCCTCGAAAAGGTGACGCCGGGCCCGGAATGTTGTTCCCGGCCCGGCGTCATGATCGGTGGTCAGGCAGTGATGGACTCGGCGACAGCCGCGGCGGCGGCCGCGGCGGCCGGCAGTGTCTTCTTCGGTCGCCGGCGGTCGGCTTCCCGGTCGGCGACGCGCGGTCGGCGTACCGCGGTGTTCTTGGTGACCTTCTTCTCGACCTGTCCGACTTCCTCGATCGGAGGGCGGACGTCGTCGGGCAGCTCGAACAGGTCACGCAACCGCTCGTACGCCGCCTTATAGGCGTAGGAGGTCGACCAGTCGTCGTACAGCTCAACCCCACCGTCGGGGGCGCCCTGGTCGTACTCCTTCGGCGGGATCCCCTGCAGCAGCGACTTGGCCAGCTTCTCCAGCTTCTCCAACTCGAGGCGCTTGGCGGACAGCCGCAGCACCTCCCGGGCGGCCCACGCGATCGACGGATCGTCGGGGACCTCGCCGAGCGCGACCAGCGATTCGGGGGAGCGGCCCAGCTTCGCCGCGCGTGCGGTCTGCCAGCAGTGCTCCAGGGCCGGGCACCACTGGCACCGCCAGTCCGACGGGCCCAGCCCGTCACGCGGCGGCACGATACCGGCCTCGATCATCGTGGCGGCCTCGAGCAGCGCGTCCAGGGCGGCCAACGACAGCGCCGGGTCGTACTTCTCTCGGAAGGGCTCCTCGTCGCCGGTGTCCCGGTTGATCGTGATGATCTCCACCTCGCGCACCGGGTAGCCGGCCATGTCGAGCGCGTACGCGTTGATCCGGACCTGCGCCCAGTTGTCGACGGTTGGCCCACCCGCGCCGACGACGCCCCACTTGGCCTGTCCGGCGGATTTCCAGTCACCGACCCGGCCGAGGACCCCGTCGTACTCGTCGGTCCGACAGTCGCGGTCCAGGCCGGGCACCGAGCAGGTCAGCTCGTAGCGGCGCCACGGGTACTTCAGTGACCTGGCGTCCGCTCCGGCCTTGTGGATGATCGTGCCCAGCGCCGCGCGCCGGGAGTCGATCACCCGCGGCACGTAGTCCGCGGGCGGCCGGTCCCGGTACCACAACTGGCGGCGGCATTTCCCGGCGTCGCTGGCGCTCGGGCCCTTCCGCCCGGACGAGACGTGCTCGCCGTCCAGGTGCTCAACGATGTCGTCCATCACCGGGCGGGCCTCGGCGTCCGTGGCCGCCAGGGCGAGCGCGTACGCCGGCGGCACCTGGTGGTCGTGGTCGTCGCCGTGCACCAGCGGCGGCTCGCCGCACACCGCGCACGGCACCAGCTCCGGATCGACCGGGCCGTCCTCGAGCAGCGCCGCGGCGAGCATCATCTCGCCGGTCATCCCGTCGGGCAGGGCGAACACGGGGGCGCTCACGCCGCCACCCCAACACTCTCGCGCTCGACGGCGACCTGGTCGCCGGCGACCGTCCAGGGCTCGGCCACACCGAACAAGTCCTGCACCGACCCGATCACCGGCGCGGCCGCGTACGCGGTGGCGAGCTGGTGCCGTCCGGTGGCGCGCAGCCGGTCGATCACGTACGACCGGAACCGCTGCACGTACTCGGTCATGTCCCGGACGGACGCGTTCTCGAACGCCTGCCCGCCGCGGGCGGCCGACCACCGGCGGGTCATCGCGTCCGCGCTCATGCCGAGCAGCTCCGCCTGGGCTCGCAGCTCGGCGAGCAACCGGGCCCGGACCTCCGACTCGGTCCACTTCTTCCCGACCGGGCCGGTGGTGGCCGCGCGGGTGACCGTGATGCTCTCGCGGACAGCGGCACCGGTCTCGCGGACCGTCGCACCGACGTCGGCACCGTCGACCGTGCGGCCAGCCTGCTCGACCTGGGCGGCCTGGTACGCGGTGCGGCGCTGCTCGGCGACCTCACCGAGGTCGTGGTTGCGGACCTCGACGGCTGCGCGCGCCAGCTCGGCGGCCTCGTACCAGCCGCCGAACCGCGGGAACTGCAGCCGCAGGGACGCCGCCCGGGCCACCTTGCTCATCAGCATCGTGGCCTTGCCGCCCTCGACGCCGGCGCGCCAGGACAGCTTCGGCACCTTCCCCTTCCCGGTCGGGATCTTGAAGCGGGTGCCGTCGGGCATCTTGACGACCTGGGTGTCCTCGACCATCGGCACGTACTCGTGGTAGAGCACTGGGGCGGTCTGCGGTACGCGGTCGCGCCGGTGCACGGTGGCCTCAGCCGCGTACGGCACCTGGTCGCGGTGCGGCCACCGCAGCCACCCCTTGTCGTTCTCGTCGAAGAACACCACCCGGTCGATGCCCGCGAAACCCTGAGTCTCCTCGGCGGAGCGCAGCCACCCGGCGATGCCGATGTGCCGCACGTACCCGTCCGGGTAGCGCAGCAGGAACGCCTCTCCGGACCACGGGTCGAAACGGCGCGAGTGGCACTCGTTGAGGAACGCGATCACGTACGCGGGGGACCAGTCCGCGCGGATGCCCAGCGGCGCCAGGTAGGTCATCTGCTCGTCGTTGAGGGTTTTCTGCCCCAGCTTGAAAGTCAGCGCGCTGCCGGCGATCGGCGTCGGGATTTCGATCTTCTTGGTGGCCGGGTCGAACTGCGGCCGAGCCATCACGGCCTGCTCGAGGCTCGGCGCTGGCACGCCGTCGCTGGTCCGTTCGGGGGATGGGTTGGTAGGCTCTTGGCTCACGTCGTGTTCGCTTTCTCTCGACTTCACGGTCCGGGGAGGGTGGGCTCTACGTCTCGGAAAAGGCGACGGGGGACAAGCCCGACGCCAAACGACCGGCCCCTGCACCGACGCACTACGGGTTCGTCCAGACCCAAGTCGGAGCGTGGGGGCCGGTCGTCGTCTACCCGGACTTTCCCGCGGTCTCGGTCGCTGCCTCGGCGGCCGCGATGTACCCGGCGAGCTGACGCCTGGTCAGCCCGGTCTCCGCGGCCAGCGCCGTACGTGCCCGGTCGGAGGCGCCGCGCTCGCTGTACCCGGCGGCACGCTGCTCGGCGACCAGCTCGGCCAGGCGGTCGCGCAGCGCCACGCCGTCGACCTCGGCCGGCGCCGCGGCGCCCTTCCCGGTCTGCGCCGCGACCATGTCCCTGCCCGTGGCGATCCGCCGGGCGAGCTGCGTGCGGGAGATGTCGTGCCTCTTCGACAGCTCGGAGCGGGCGTCCCGGTCGTTGAGCGGGTTGCTCTTGCGCTGGGTGAGCTTGAGGTACTCCCGGTAGATGGACACCGCGGTGTCACGCAGCGGGGCGTTCTCCCAACGCCGGCGCGGCCCGTTGTCCTGGGCACCCGGGGCCCGGCCGGTCGGCTTGTGCGGGATCATCACGCCCTCGCGGGTCATCACGCCCATCGCCCCCATCAGGGCCTTGCGGGCGCGTCCGGCCTTCCACCGCGGCGAGTAGTCCTCGACGTACTCGTCGGGCGCAATGAACGTCTTGTCGTCCGGAGCGCGGCCGGTCCGCTCGGCTTTTCCGATGTTGTGCACCCACTTGCGGATCCGGACCACCGTGCGGCCGGTCTCGGCGGAAAGCCTCTTGTACCCCCACAGCTCCTCGTCGCTGATGAGGGCCTGGTACAGCTCCTCACCGGTCAGGTGGGAGATGTCGACGCGTTCGCCACCGCGGAGGATCGTGCGCGGCGGCTGCTCGACCTGCAGCTTCTGACCGCGCGCACGGGGGGGGCCCGTGGGCGGGTTGGTGGCCGATTCGGCAGCCATGTCGGGTTCTCCTCGAAGCGTGGTGGGTAGGACTACACCTCACCCTATCTGGCTCTGGAGGAACCACGCAACGTGATGCATCGACTATTTTCGCGTCGTGTCACACCTGCCGTAGCGGGACTACTACAAGCAGGGGGTGAATCCGACCAGTAAAGATTTACCGGTCGGATTCACCCCCTGCCTTTGCAGGTCAGACGTCGGTCGGACGCTCCCTCGTCGACTCGATCCACAGCTCGACGGCCCGCGCCCGTTCGTCGTCGCGCATCGCGTGCAAGCGGGTGTCACCGGCGTACGTCGCGAGCACCGCACCACCGTCGGGGTACGACTCGGCCGCCCAGCGCAGGAACGCCGTCAGCAGCCCCCGAGCCAGCGCGTCACGGTCCAGCAACTCGGTGATCTGCTGGTTGACCTCCCGGACCTGATCGCGGGCTTCGGTCAGGCAGGCGGGGCAGTCGACCAGCTCGGACACGAGCCGGACCTGCCGGGTCTCGCCGGCGCCATCCAGCCCCGCGTAGTCCGCCGGACAGGCTGTCGCCCAACGGGTGCCACCCAGCAGGACGACCAGGTGCACGGCCGAGACACCGGGCCCGGAGTCCACCCGGCCCGCGCTGCGCAACAGATCCGCCGTCCGCACCATCTCAGCCATCGCCCCCGCCACCCCCAAGCCCATCACTCGTCACCATCCAGAACCTCGTACAGCTCCCCGAACACCTCAGCGAGCACCTCTGGGGGAAGCGCCTCGGCGACGTCGGGGTTGCGCCAAATCTCGGTCAGGGACTCCTCGTCGCGGTACCACCGGCGCCCATCGGCGTCGATGACCTCGACCACGCCCGGCCCGGGCGGGCCATCCAGCAGCCGGAGAGTCTCGCCCGGCTCGAGGTCAGGAAACGTCGTCGTCATGAGCCTCGTCCGTCCCCGTGTGCGGCGACCGGAGCCGACGCCACGCCAACTTGGCCACCAGCAGCACCGCCAACGCGACCAGGAGG
>NZ_JBEZCZ010000069.1:0-25305 GCF_040647875.1 Micromonospora sp. NPDC049230 | reverse complement strand
GTCTTACCGCGTTGTCCTAACCCGCCCCGCCCGGCCCCCCCCCCCCGGCTCCGGGCGGTCAGGCTTGATCCCTGCGCCGGTCGGGCTGCCCGGAACCCCTGACCTGGTCCCTGTGGTCGCGTCGGTCTCGGGTGGGGTGGGTCATGAGTGACTCTGGTGCTCGGGTTGTCCCGGGCAAGGCTGTGCCTCGGGGGGCTTTTCCGCACGTCAAGGTGGCGGGTGGGTTCGTCTTCGTCTCCGGTACGTCGTCGCGGCGGCCGGACAACAGCTTCGCCGGTGTGTCGGTCGACGAGTTCGGTACGACGAACCTCGACATCCGGGTGCAGACGCGGGCGGTCATCGAGAACGTGCGGGACCTGCTGCGGTCGGTCGGCGCGGACCTCGGCGACCTCGTGCAGGTGAGCACGTACCTGGTCAACATGAACGACTTCGGTGGTTACAACGAGGTGTGGGCGGAGTTCTTCGACGCGTCCGGGCCGACCCGCACGACGGTGGCGGTGCACCAGTTGCCGCACCCGCACCTGCTCATCGAAATCCAGGCCGTGGCCCTTCTCCCCTCCGGAGGTCAGTCGTGAGTGAGATCGCCGAGCCGTTCAGCTTTCCGGGCTGGATCGCGGACAACCAGCACCTGTTGAAGCCACCGGTGGGCAACAAGGAGATGTTCCCCGGCGGCGACGACTTCATCGTGATGGTGGTGGGCGGGCCCAACCAGCGCACCGACTTCCACGTGGACCCGTACGAGGAGTTCTTCTACCAGGTCAAGGGCAACATGCACATCAACCTGATGACCCCGGAGGGGCCGCGTACGGTGCACGTGCGCGAGGGCCAGATGTGGATGTTGCCGCGCAACACCCCGCACTCGCCGCAGCGCCCGGAGGCCGGCTCGATCGGCATGGTCGTGGAACGGGTCCGTGCGGAGGGCACCCTGGAGAAGTTCCAGTGGTACTGCCCCGAGTGCGGAAACAAGGTGCACGAGGTGGAGTTGCAGGTCCGCGACATCGCGGCCGACCTGCCGCCGGTGTTCCAGGCGTTCTACGCCGACGAGGCGGCCCGCACCTGCGCCGACTGCGGCACCCTGCACCCGGGTAAGGGCTGATGCCCGCACGTGTGGTCGACGTGCACACGCACGTCGTACCGAAGGGGTGGCCGGACCTCGGCGCGGCGTGCGGCGGGTCCGGTTGGCCCTGGTTGCGGGTCGACTCCGAGCGCGCCGCCATGATCATGGTGGGGGAGACGGAGTTCCGCCCGGTCGGCGCCGAGTGTTGGGACGCGTCGCGCCGGCTGGCCGACATGGACGCCGACGGCGTGGACGTGCAGGTGGTCTCGCCGACGCCTGTCTTCTTCAGCTACGACCGCCCGGCCGACCAGGCGGTGAAGGTCGCCCGCATCTTCAACGACCTGACCCTGGAGGTCACCGCGGCCGGTGGCGACCGACTGGTGCCGTTCTGCCAGGTGCCGCTTCAGGACCCGGACGCCGCCTGCGCCGAGCTGGATCGCAGCCTGGCCGCCGGGCACGTGGGCGTGGAGATCGGCAACCACGTGGGCGACCGGGACCTGGACGACGCCGGGGTGGTCACCTTCCTGCAACACTGCGCCGAGGTGGGCGCACCCGTGTTCGTCCACCCGTGGGACATGCCGGGCGGTCCGCGCCTGGACCGGTGGATGGCCCGGTGGCTCGCCGGGATGCCCGCCGAGACGCACCTGTCGGTGCTGGCGATGATCCTGGGTGGCGTCTTCGACCGGGTGCCGGAGACGCTGCGGATCTGCTTCGCGCACGGTGGCGGCAGCTTCCCCTTCTGGCTGGGTCGCGCCGACAACGCCTGGCACCGCCGTGGCGACCTGGTCCGGGGCGCGTCCGTCGCCCCGCCCAGCAGCTACGTCGACAGGTTCAGCGTCGACTCGGTGGTCTTCACGCCGCCCGCGCTGCGGCTGCTCGTCGACACGCTGGGGGAGGACCGGGTGCTGGTCGGCAGCGACTACCCGTACCCGTTGGGCGAACGCCCGGCCGGCGCGGTGGTCCGCGACGCCGACTTCCTCAGCGACACCCAGCGCGACAAGCTGCTCTCGGCCAACGCCCTGCGCTTCCTCGGCGAGTCGGGTATATAAGGAAACCCTTCGCGGATATACTCGCCGCATGAAGACTGTTATCGATCTTGACGATGAACTGCTCGACCGGGCCCGCCTTGAGCTCGGCACCAAGAGCAAGAAGGACACTATCCATGCCGCGTTACGCTTGGTCGCCGAGCGGAGTCAGCGTGCGCAGGCCATCCGGGAGCTGCTCTCGGTCGACCAGGACTGGACCGGCCTGATCGAGGACGACAAGACGCCGCGCGGCGAGCGGGACGCCGCATGATCCTACCGGCCGGGCTCTACCTCATCGACACGTCGGCGTGGAGTCGCCGGCGTCAGCCGACCGTCGGCAAGCGAATCACGACCATCCTCGAGGAAGGCCTCGCCGCGACCTGCGTTCCGCTCGATCTCGAGAACGGGCGCAGTGCCCGCAACTTCCGGGACGCCATGACGATGCGCGCACGCCGAGCGGAGCTGATGATCGACCTTCCGATCACCCCGGCCGTCGCGACCCGGGCACGTGACCTGCAACTGGCGCTGACAGGTCGTGGCCATCATCGGGCGGCCGGCCCCGTTGACGTCCTGGTTGCTGCCGCCGCTGCCGAATACTCCGCGATCGTCCTGCACTACGACCGGGACTTCGATCTGATCAGTGACGTCGGTGGGCCGCGCAGTGAGTGGGTGGCGCCTGTGGGCTCGCTCAGCTGATCCGAGGACGTCGTGTCGGAGGCCGACGGCCGGTCAAAAGCGGGCAGGATGAGGACATGGCCGAGCCGCACGACCTGACCGCGTTGGAGCAGGCCGCCGCGATCGCCTGCGGCGAGTTGTCAAGCGTCGACCTGGTCGAGCACGCTCTGCGCCGGGTGGCGGCGCTCGGCGACACCGTTGGCGCGTTCGTCACCGTCACCGAGGACCTCGCCCGGCAGGCCGCGCGTGCCGCCGACGCCGTGCCGGCCGAGGCACGCGGCCCGCTGCACGGTGTGCCGACCGCGATCAAGGACCTGACGCTCACCGCCGAGGTCCGCACCACCTTCGGCTCGGCCGCGTTCGTCGACTTCGTCCCGCCGGTCGACGCCGACGTGGTCCGGTTCATCAAGGCCGCCGGCCTGGTCAGCCTCGGCAAGACGACCACCTCCGAGTTGGGCTGCTCGCTCTACTCCGAGGGCCGGGTCGCGCCCCCGGCCCGCAACCCGTGGCAACTGGCGTACACCGCCGGTGGGTCCAGCGGTGGCGCGGCGGCGGCGGTCGCGGCCGGCCTGGTCCCGGTCGCCCAGGGCTCCGACGGCGGCGGCTCCCTGCGCATCCCGGCGTCGCTCTGCGGCCTCGTCGGCTACAAGCCCAGCCGGGGCCTGGTCTCCGGTGGGCCGGTCGGCTCCGGCGCGTTCGGCCTGCCCACCAGCGGCCCGCTCGGGCGGACCGTCACCGACGTCGCCGCGCTGCTCGACGTCATGGCCGTGCCGGTGCCCGGCGAGCCCTACCTTCCGCCGAGCGCGCCGCCGGGCGGCTACCTGGCCACCGCACGCCGTGCCGAGCCCGGCCGGCTGCGGATCGGCCGGTTCACCACGCCGATGCTCGCCGACGAGCCGGTGCACCCCGACTGCGTGGCCGCCGTGGACCGGGCCGCCGCGCTGCTCACCGCGGCCGGGCACGAGGTGGTCGAGGTGGCCCCGCCGCTCGGGCCGGCGGCGTGGCCGCTGTTCGAGATCCTCTGGTACGTGCTGGCGCTCACCCCGGTGCCGCCGCAGCGGGAGGCGGAGCTGCTGCCGCTGACCCGGTTGCTGCGGGCCCGGGGCGCCGAGATCTCCGCCGGCACCCTGGCCGCCACCCTCGGGGAGTTGCAGGCACAGGTCCGTCTCGGTGCCCGGCGCACCGCCGGATGCGACCTGCTGCTCTGTCCCACCCTGGCCGCCCCGCAGGCACCCGTCGGCTGGTTCACCGCCGATGGTGACCCGGCGGCCGACTTCGACAGGCAACGCCGCTTCTCGCCCTACTGCGCCATCTTCAACGTCACCGGCGATCCCAGCGTCTCCCTGCCGCTGGGCACCACGACCGACGGCCTGCCCGTCGGGGTGCTGCTCACCGGCCGGTACGGCGACGACACGCGGCTCATCGCGACCGCTGCGCAACTGGAACACTCCAGTGACGGATGGGATCGGCACCCCGCAATCTGGCGGGCCGTCGACTCCGCTAACGTGAATGGTGACGGCGTCGGGCGGTCGACATCATGATCGTCCATCCGACCCGGTTGTTCGAGGTCGTCCTTCTTCCGCCTGGGGGCGTTGGGATTGTCTGTTACCGAGACGTTGCTGGTCTTCGTCGGCATCCCGTTGGCCGCGGTGCTGGTCATCGCCGGCCTGTCGTACGCCGGTAGCCACGGTGGTGCCACCGGCGGTGGCGGTGGCGCCAAGCGCTACCGGCCGGGCCGGCCCTTCGACTTCACTCCGGTCTGGTTCCTGGGCCGTCCGGAGCAGCTGGCCGACTCGGCCGGCACCGCGCTGGAAGCAGGGGCGCAGGCGCCCGCGCTGACCAGCCACAAGCTCGAGCAGGCCAGCGTCGAGGCGCCGGCCGGTGGAACCGGAGGCGCAAGTGACCGTTGGTGAGAAGCAGGCCGGGTCGGGAAATCCGCCCGAGGTGCTGGACGGGCCCTTCTCGACCCGCCAGCTGCTGCGCATCGACGAGGCGCTGCGCCTGGCCGACAAGGGCACCGGGCTGGTCTTCTCGGTCTTCGTCGGCGGTCTCGACGAGCCGGTCCGTGAGCACGCCCAGCGGCTGCACCGTCAGCTCGCCGACCCCGACAAGTCGGTGCTGATCGCCGTGTCGCCCAACCAGCGCCAGCTGGAGATCATCACCGGTCGGTACGCGCGCAAGCGCATCCCCGACACGTACGCCAAGCTGGCCGCGCTCTCCATGGCCGGCGCGTTCAGCGGCGGCGACCTGGCCGGCGGCATCATCAACGGCCTCGACCAGCTCGCCAGCCACGCCGGCAAGGGCTGAGCCCCTTCCCGTACGACTCGCAAGATCACCCTCGATCCAGGAAATAGGGGCCCCGGCTACGGCTGAGGCCCCCATTTCCACGTCAACGCCGTTGCGTTAGGTAAAACGGCCCAGCACCGCCTCGCCGATCATGGAGTTGTGGTGGGTGACAGAACGCCCGTAAACCCCCAAAGTCGGCACCACAACTCCATGATCGCCAAGCTGGGCCCCACCCGCTCCCCGATCGGGCACTCCTGTCCCGGGTTGACCGAGGTGGTGGCCCGGTGGTGTCGGGTTTGAGCTGGTCAGCGCGGCCAGGCGCTCGGAACCAACCTCATCGTCCACGGCTCGTCCACTGTCACCGCGTCGTCCGGGCCGACAGTGCCCAGCAGCTCGTGATGGTCGCCCTCGCCGAGCCGATAGCGGTAGAGCACCGGGCCGAAGTCGCCTCGCTCCACCGGCCAGTAGTGCGGGATACCCGCCTCGGCGTAGAGGGCGGGTTTGGTGAAGCGATAGTGGCGGCGGCTCCCCGTCGACTCGACTTCCAGGACGAGCGCGATGTTCTTGGGTTCGGCCCACATTCGCCCGCGCGGTGCGCTTGGTAGCAACACCGTCAGATCGGGGATGAGATTACCGCCGCGGGACCTGCACCCCGATCTCCCGAATCACCCGCCAACCGGCGGGGGCCGGCTGGCGAATCGCCATTCGAATCTCTGGCCCGGTGCCGGCGAGGACTCGCGTCCACGCCGGCACCGGGCCGCGTACCCCCTGCTGGTCAGCTCTGCTGGGCGTCCTTCGCGCGGGCCTTGAGCGCCCGCACGACGCCGTCGCGGCCCTCGGCGACCAGCCGCCGCAGCGGGCCGGGGTGCCCGTCACCGGCCAGCCACGCGTCAGTGGCCGCCACCGTGTCGTCCTCCACCAGGTAGGTCGGGTACGCCAGTTGCGCGAACTCCTGCGCGGGCTCGCTGTCCCGGGTGGCCCACACCTGGCTGACCGCCGCGAAGTACCGCTCCCGGTAGGGCGCGACCAGGTCCACCTGCGCCGGGTGGGCGAGGCCCTGCAACAGCGCCCGGTGCCGCCAGTTGGGCAGGGCGTCCGGACCGGTCAGCAACGCCCAGACGGCCGCCTTGTTGTCCGCCGTCGGCACCAGCGCGTGCGCGTACGCCGCCTCCCGCTCGCCGCTGGCGGTGCGGTCACCGGCCAGTTCCGCCTCGATCTCGGCGGCACCGGCCGCGCCGTTGGCCACCAGCGCGGCGAGCACCGACCAGCGCAGCTCGGTGTCCACTGTCAGCCCGGCCGGCGCACCGGTGCCGTCCAGCCAGCCGCGCAGCGTGGCCAGGTCCTCCTCGGAGCGGGCCGCCGAGGTGAACGCGCGGGCCCAGGCGAGCTGGAACCCGCTGCCGGGCTCCGCGCTGGCGAGCGCGTCGCGGGCGGTACGGGCCAGGTCGGCCCAGCCGGTCGGCGCCCAGGCCGGGTCGGCGTAGAGGGTGAGCGCGGTGGTCGCCTGCCGCAGGGTGGCGGTGACCAGGTTGATGTCGGTCTCGGCGGGCAGCCCGCTGAGCGTGAGCGCCACGTAGTCGCGGGCGGACAGCTCCGCGTCGCGGATCATGTCCCAGGCGGCGGTCCAGCACAGTGCCCGCGCCAGCGACGACTCGAAGCCACCGATGTGCTGCACCACCGTCGCCATCGAACTGTCGTCGAGGCGCAGCTTGGTGTAGCTCAGGTCGTCGTCGTTGAGCAGCAGCACGTCGGCCGCCCGGACACCGCGCAGCTCGGCGAGGTCGGTCCGCTCGCCTGTCACGTCCACCTCGTGCCGCTCGCGGCGCACCAGCCGCCCGTCGGTCAGGTCGTACAGGCCCACGCCGATCCGGTGCGTGCGCAGCGTCGGGTACGCCGTCGGCGCCTCCTGCCGCACCACCACCTGCTCGTAGGTGCCGTCCGCGCCGATCGTCACCTCCGGCCGCAGCGTGTTGACCTGGGCGGTCTCCAACCACTGCGCGGCGAACTTGCGCAGCTCCCGGCCGGACGCCGCCTCCAACTCGGTGAGCAGGTCGTCGAAGGTCGCGTTGCCCCAGGCGTGCTTGCCGAAGTAGGCCCGCAGACCGGCCACGAACGGCTCCTCACCCACGTACGCGACGAGCTGCTTGAGCACGCTCGCGCCCTTGGCGTAGGTGATGCCGTCGAAGTTGACCTCGACGGCCTCCATGTCCGGCATCTCGGTGTAGACCGGGTGGGTGGAGGAGAGCTGGTCCTGCCGGTAGCCCCAGTTCTTGCGGATGGACAGGAACGTCGTCCACGCCTCGGTGAACCGGGTGGCGTTGGTGTTGCACCAGTGGCTGGCCCACTCGGCGAACGACTCGTTCAGCCACAGGTCGTTCCACCAGCGCATGGTGACCAGGTCACCGAACCACATGTGGGCCAGCTCGTGCAGGATCGTGTTGGCCCGCTGCTCGTACTCGAAGTCGGTGACCTGCGAGCGGAACAGGTAGTGCGACTCGGCGTGCGTCACGCAGCCGAAATTCTCCATCGCGCCGGCGTTGAAGTCGGGCACCCAGAGCTGGTCGTACTTCGGCAGCGGGTAGCGCACGCCGAACTTTTCGTGGAAGAAGTCGAAGCCCTGCTTGGTGATGAGGAACAGGTCGTCGGAGTCCAGGTACGGTGCCATCGACGCCCGGCAGAACGCCCCCAGGTCGATGCCGTCGTGGCTGTCGCGCACCTCGTGGTACGGCCCGGCGCACATCGCCGTGATGTAGGTGCTCATCCGGGGCGACTCGGTGAAGTGCAGCGTCTTGAGGGCCTCACCCGCGGGCTCCTCGCGCTGCACCGGCATGTTGGACACGGCCCGCCAGTGCGCCGGCACCGTGGCGTGCCAGGTGTAGACGCTCTTCAGGTCGGGCTGGTCGAAGCAGGCGAACACCCGCTGCGCGTCGGCCGTCTCGAACTGGCTGTAGAGGTAGGTCTCGCCGTCCACCGGGTCGACAGTGCGGTGTAGACCCTGCCCGCTGTTGGAGTAGGCGAAGTCGGCGTCGACCACCAGGGTGTTGTCGCTGGCCAGGCCGGACAGGACCAGGCCCTTCTCGGCGGACCAGTCGGACAGGTCGACAGGCGAGCCGTTCAGCGTCGCGGACCGCACCGACTCGGCGGCCAACTCGATGAAGGTGCTCGCACCCGGTTCGGAGCAGCGGAACCGGACCTCGGTCGTCGACCGGAACGTACGGCCGTCGGCCGCCAGCACGGCGGTGGACAGGTCCAGACTGATGTCGTACCCCGTCACGTTGAGCAGGCGGGCCCGCTCGGTCGCCTCGACCTGCGTCAGGTTGCGCACTCCCGGCACTGTTTGTCTCCATCCCACATGTCGCCGTACGCCCGGCGGCGCCCGTTCGCCTACCGCTCGTGACGGCTGGCCCGATTCGAGTCTTCCATGTACGGGCAGCCCGCGGTGGCCGAGGTCACGCTCTCATCCGGGTGCCGGTCGATGCGCTGCGGGGTGAAGATTCTTCTCGGACGCCGACCGCCGCCGGCGCCACCCCGTCACGAAGGGATCTCACAGTGACCGAACGTGTCACCGCCGACATATGGTTCGATCCGGCCTGCCCGTGGGCGTGGATCACCTCCCGTTGGCTGCTTGAGGTCGAGCGGATCCGGGACGTGGACATCCGCTTCCACGTGATGAGCCTGTCCGTGCTCAACGACGGCCGGGACGAGCTGACCGAGGACTACAAGGCATTCCTCCGTACCGCCTGGGGCCCGGTGCGGGTCTGCGTCGCCGCCGAGCAGCGGTACGGCAACGATGTCCTGCGCCCCCTCTACACCGCGCTCGGCACCCGGATCCACCTCGGCAAGGAGGAGCTGAACCACGAGCTCTACGTCGCCGCGTTGACCGAAGCCGGCCTGGACCCGGCGCTGGCGGCGGCCGCCGAGAGCACCGACCACGACGAGGCGCTGCGGGCCAGCCACGAGGCCGGCATGCGCCCGGTCGGGCAGGACGTCGGCACGCCGGTCGTGCACGCGCCCGGCCCGGACGGCAGCCCTGTCGCGTTCTTCGGGCCGGTGATCACCCCGGCCCCGAAGGGGGAGGCCGCCGGTCGACTCTGGGACGGGGTGCTGCTGGTCGCCGGCACTCCGGGCTTCTACGAACTCAAGCGCAGCCGCGAGCAGGACCCGATCTTCGACTGAAGACGCGCGCGGGCTCCCCTGTCCACGGCCGGCGTCGGCAGGGGAGCGCTGCGCGACGGCGTACGGGCCCGCTCGGCGTGTCGTGGGTCGGCGGCGCCTGCCCCGTCACCGGGAGACCGCCGGGCTCGTTGGCCTGCATGTCCGCCGCAGCGACCCGCAGGAGGGCCGCACCCCGCAGTTCGTGGAGGCAATCCCGATGGCCAAGCACCGCGCGTCCGGTGACGATCAATTGACCCGGCCGGGGGTGATCGAGACTCCCGGCGCGGACTACTGGTCCGTCGACGACTCCCGCTGGCCGGCGGTCCGTCCCGACCTTCCCGCCCACGTGGCGGACCTGCTCGCCCCGCCCATCGTGGTCGGCGTGGCCCGGGTGCCGGTGACCTCCCGACTGACCCCGGTCGTGCCCGTGACACCGCCGCTCGCCGATCCCGCGTCGCCGGTCGTCGCGGTGCTCAAGCCCGTACCGGCAGCCGCCGTGGCGTCGGTCCCGGTCCTGCCGTCGGCGGCCGCGCCGGCCGAGCCCGCGCCGCCCCCGCCGGCCCCGGCCACCCCGCGTCCGGTGCCGACGCCGCCGCTGAGCCCGCGTCCCGTCCCGGCGCCGCCGCCCGAGCGCCCGGTGCCGGGGCCGCCCGCGTCACCTCGTCGCGCCGTGAACACCGGGCCGGCCGCGGCCGGTCGACGGGGCAACGCCGGACCGGCGGTGGCGGGCAGGCACCGGCGGGGCGCATCCGACCGCGCCAGCTGACCGGCTCGGCACTTTCATCTGGTGGACCCGGCGTGGGTCCCCGTCGGTGCCGACACCGCCGCCGGTAGCGTCAGTGGGCATGACGGTCGTGCATCCGATCTCCCGGGCGTGGGTCACCACTGGTGGCACCGGCGCGCAAAACTACGACGAGTTCGCCGACGACGCGGAGATCACCGCGATCATCGAGGCGAACCCGCACAGTGCTCTCGGCATCGAGATGCCGCATCGCGCCCCGCAGAGCCTGGGCACGTCGTTCCTCGACGCGCTGCCGGCCGCGGCGGCCCGCCTCGCCGAGGCGAAGGCCGACGGCAGTTACACCCCCGCCGAGCAGGTGGTGGTGCTCTACCGGATCAGCGCGCCCGGCGAGGAGTCGGCGTACGGGCTGTTCGCGATGGTGGACACCGACCAGATCTCCACCCGGGCCGACGAGCCGGGCCTGGTCATCCGCAACGAGGACGTCTTCATCGCCAAGGTGCGCGAGCGGGTGGCGCTGGCCGAGACGCTGGGTCACCTGCTCTCCCCCGTACTCCTGCTCCAGACCGGCCGGGGCGACGAGCTGCACGCCGCCCTCGCGGCGGCGACCGAGTCGGCCGGCGTGCCCGCCGCGACGGACACCGACCAGGCGGGCCGCACGCACGCCATCTGGCTGCTCGGCCCCGGCCCGGAGCAGACCACGCTGACCGACCTCGCCGGTGGCGGGGAGCTGGTCGTCGCCGACGGTAACCACCGCAGCCTGGCCGCCCAGACCGGCGGGCTGCCGCGGTTCCTGGCCGTGGTCACCACGCCCGCGTCGGTGGCCATCCAGCCCTACAACCGGCTGGTCAGCGAGCTGACCACCACGCCGGCCGAGCTGCTCGACCGGCTGCGGGCGGCGGGCGCCGAGGTCGCGCCGATCGACGGCCCGGTCGAGGTCCCGGCGGCCGGCGGCACCGTGCACCTCCGCCTCGGCGACCAGGGGTACGCGGTACGCCTGCCCGCCACGGGCGGCGGCGACCTGGAAAACCTGGACCACGCGCTTGTCGAGCGGCTGCTGCTGCGCGACGCGCTCGGTCTGGACCCGGGCGACAAGCGGATCACCTACGTCGGCGGCGACTACCCGGCGGGCTGGCTCACCGGTGAGGTCGACGCCGGGCGGGCCGAGCTGGCGATCCTGATCGCCCCGGTGACAGTGGCGGATTTCGTCGCGGTGAACCTGGCCCGGGAGAAGATGCCCCGCAAGAGCACCTGGTTCACCCCGAAGGCGCGCGGCGGTCTGGTCGTCGCGGAGCTGCCGCGCTGACCGGTCGCGCACCCGACCGTGTGACGAACCCGGCTCTCCGACGCCGCCCGCGCGACGTCGGAGAGCGCGGCCTGAGAGACTGCGCGGTATGCGCGTCTACCTGGGATCCGATCATGCCGGTTTCGAGTTGAAGGTGCACCTGGCCAACCACCTGGCCAAGCAGGGGTACGACGTGGTCGACGTCGGCCCGCACGGTTACGACCCGGACGACGACTACCCGACGTTCTGCCTGCACACCGGCGACCAGGTGGTGGCCGACGAGACGGGCCTCGGAGTGGTCATCGGTGGGTCCGGCAACGGTGAGCAGATCGCCGCGAACAAGGTCGCCGGGGTCCGCGCGGCGCTGGCCTGGAGCGTGGAGACCGCCCAGCTGGCCCGCCAGCACAACGACGCGAACGTGGTCGCGATCGGTGCCCGTCAGCACACCCTGGACGACGCCACAGGCATCGTCGAGGCGTTCCTGAACACGCCGTTCTCCGGCAACGAGCGGCATGCCCGACGGATCGCCCAGGTGGCCGAGTACGAGAAGACCCAGCAGTTGCCCGAGCTGCCCTGACCGTGGGGTCAGCGCGGCGAGCGGGGCAGCTCCTCGCGGGGCACCCAGTTGCGTCGGACGACCACCACCCGGGCCTCGGCCTCGGCCAGGTCGTCGTCGGTGGGTCGGGCCGCGTCCCGGGCCCGTAGCGCGGCGCTGAGCCCCACCTGGGACGACCCGGAACCGACCAACCCGCGCAGCCCCCGCTCGCCGTCGCGCTCGTCGCCGCCGGAGTTCCGGCGGCGCGGGGGCGGGTCGTCACCGTTGTGCACACCAGTGGTGCTGGTCGTCGGGCTGTCGGTGCTCCGACCGGCCGTCTCGGGGTCGGGGTGGTGGTGGCGCAGCCGTCGCCGTCGTCGGTCGGGGTCACCCATCAGCCGACCGTACCCTGCCCGGCGTGGGATTCGGCACTGTCGTGCCGGTCCGTGTCGCGGGCGGGGTCGGCGACGGGTTTGCCGGCTGGTTACCCTCGAATTCAGGCGGTGGTGGTGCCGTCGGTCAGGGGGAGGACGAGATGGCAGACCAGCCGCAGCCGTGGGCGGAGCGGACCGTGGAGGTGCCACCGCAGGCCGGCGTCGGGGTGCCGCCGCAGCGTGACGGGTTCCGCCGGGGCGTGGCGCCGGTGGGTCAGCCGCGCACTCCGCGGACCGAGCCGTTCGGAGTGGTCGAGCAGGAGCCGACCGGCACCGGCTGGCCCGGTGAGCCGGCCCCGCGCCGGCCGTTGAGCTGGCGGATGGCGCAGCTCCGTCGCGGCGGTGAGTGGAGTGCGGCGGCCGGGCTCTTCGCGTTCGTGTGCTGGGGGATCTGGGCGCTCTCCGGTCAGGGTGACCTGAGCGGCCCGCTGCTGGTGCTGGTGCTCAGCCTGCTGGTGGCGGTCGGCCTGTTCGCCCTGTCCCGGCTGGTCGGCCGGATGGTGTGGGAGCGGCAGCTCGGACGGGTGCGGCGCAGCGCCCGGGGTGCCCACCTGGCGACCGCGGTGTTCCTCGTCGGCCTCGGCGTGGCGTGGCTCCAGCAGACCGAGTGGGTCGTCTCGGCCTGGAACTGGATCTCCTCGAACTGATCGTTACCGCGTACGGGCGGGTCGGCTCCTCGCCGCCCGCCCGTACGCCCGGTCGCGGCACGCCGCGACGCCGGTCGTCTCCCCACCAGGCCAGGCTGCTGCTTACCCGGCCGGCCACGGTTCATCCGCGGCCGGCCGATCCGACTGTCACCCCGTTCGGGGCCGTGGGAAGGCGGCGGTGGCGTCAGTGGCTGCCGCCGTGCCCCTCGGCGTCGGCACGGGGCGAAACGACCCGGGCGGCCGGGTCCTCGACGCCGGGCTCGCCGCCGTCGGGGGCCACCATCCCGTCGTAGTTGTACAGCGGCCGACCGTCGTCGTGCTGCTTGGTGGTCTTGATGTAGCGGTGCATCATGCCGTCGATCTCCACCTCGACGAGAGCGTCGCCGCCGGTGTCGTGGGTGCTGCCGTCGCGGGGGCCGCCAATCAGGTGGGCCGTCGTTTTCGTGTCCATGACTAGGCCCTACCCGCGGGTCGCCGGGCGGAAACGGATGAAATGTCGCCGGGCTCTTCGATGGCTCCCGGCGGTGCCGTGTTCGGCGCGGGCACGGCACCGCCGAGAGGTCAGGGTGCGGGCTGGGCCGCCGCGTAGTCGCGCGCCACCCGGACCATCTCCACAAGGCCGCCGGCGTACTCCCGGGACTCGCCGATCGACGGCCGGCGTCGGACGATCATGTGCCCTCCTGGCGCGCATCGATGTCTCTGGTCCTTACACCAGCGCACAGATCGATACCTGTCAAGGCGGGCGGCGCGCGCCTCGGGACCCCGTGGCGGGGCCGGCGCGGGCTAGGACGGGCGATCTTCGGAATCCTCTGGCGTCGCCCGCTGCACCAGCGAGCCGACCCGACCGCGATGGCGAGCACACCCGACGGTGTCCTGGTGCACGAGCGCTCGACCCGTCTGGTCTGTCTCGACCCGGCCGACGGCGTGGCCCGGTGGGACGTACCCATCGGCACCTGGCCCCGCGCGGTCGTGGCCGACGGGTCGCAGTGCTGGGTGATCAGCCAGGACCGCAACGAGCTGCGCTGCCTCGACGTGCGCGGCGGCGAGGTCCGCTGGAGCGTCGACCTGCCCCACCTCACGGCGCACATCGTGGTGGCCGGCGAACGGGTGCTGGTCGGCGGCTGGCGCGGCTACACGGGGTTGCGAGCGTTCGATCGGTGGACCGGCCGCCACCGGGCACGTGCTGGCCACCGGGCGACCCGGCCTGCTGCTGCTCGTCGACGACACCGGTCGGCCCCGCGAGCGTCGCCTGGTCGACCAGCAGATCAGCGGGCTGCGCGTGTCGACGCCGGGTGTCCTGCTGGTGGCCGGCAAGGGCTCGCTTCTCGCACTGGACGCCGCCACGCCGACGGCGTGAGTGGTTCGTCGCCTCCGGACGCCGTACGGCGTTGATTCCCCCGGGACGTACGCGAGTTTCGGAGCAACCCTCCGGGTCGGACCCCGCGTGACTATCTCGAAACGGGGATCGGAGGCCTGGATGAGCGATCGCGACGAGGCGTTCGCCGAGTACTTCGCGGCACGGTCCGCTGCCATGCGCGCCACCGCGTACCTGCTGTGCGGCGACTGGCATCGGGCGGAAGACCTGGTGCAGACCACTTTCGTCAAGCTCTACCGGGTCTGGCACCGGATCTCGCGGCACGAGGTGCTCGACAGCTACGTCCGCCAGATCCTGATCCGCACCTTCTTCGACGAGCGACGTCGCGGCTGGTGGCGGCGCGAACGGGTCGGGGGCGAGGACGCCGAGCAGACGGCTGTTCCCGACTCGCCGGAGAACAGGCTGGTGCTGCTCCAGGCCCTGGCCCGCGTCGCACCGCGCCAACGGGCCGTGCTGGTCCTCCGCTACTGGGAGGACCAGTCGATCGAGGACGTCGCCGCGCTGCTGGACTGCTCTCCAGGGACGGTGAAGAGCCAGGCGGCACGCGGGCTCGACACCCTGCGCGGCCTCCTGGCACCCACCTACACCGGGATCGAGATGGGGGAGCGATGAACGAGGAAGAGCTGCGCGAGACGTTGCGCACCGAGATGGCGAGCACCACCCCACCACCACCACTGAGTACGGAAGCCGCACTCGGTGCGGCGCGGCGGGCACACTTCCGCCGCCGTGCGCTGTGGGCGTCCCTCGGATCGGCGGCGGTGGTGTTGGCGGTCACCGGCTTCGCCGCCGTCGGCCGCCCGAACGACCCTGTCTATCAGCCGGCGGGTGGGGGGTTTCCGGCTGCGGGCTCGTCGACGGACACCAAGGAGCCGTGGCCAACCGGCCCCGACGGTCGACCACAGGAGGACCGGACGGCGCGGGCCGGGTCCCAGCACGACCGGGCGATCGGACTGCTCAACGCGGTGGTGTCCGCCGTGCCCGCCGGCTACACCGCTCCGGAGGATCCGGCGGGCCAGCCCGCCGACCAGCGGATGTTGCGGACCCAGCAGGCGCAGTTCGAGGAGAAGGTGAACGGCGTCGACAGGTGGAGTTACCTGACCTCGGTCGCCGTGGCCCAGGGCATCGGCACCGGCCGGGTGATCGTCGAGGTGCACGACGCCGGCAACCAGTTGCCGGCCGAGCCGTGCGCCCTGGCCCGCACCTTCTGGGGCATGCGGGGCGAATGCCAGGTCGAGACCGTCGGGGCGGCGCAGGTCGGCGTGGTGGTCCGACCGGGCAGCGACGACCGGCTCGACCAGTGGTCGGCGTACCGGCACCCGGATGGCGTGGTGGTCTACGTGGCGCAGGGCGCGAAGCTCGACGAGACCCGGCCGTCGTTGCGGAAGTTGCCGTTCTCGGTGCGGCAGTTGGCGGCCCTCGCCGTCGACGAACGGTTCCACCTGCGGTGACCCGTCCCCGCCCGGGTTCCGGCCCGGGCGGGGACGCCCGCCCTACTCGACGTACGCCAACTGCACGAGGGTGGTGCGACGGCCACGACGCACCAGCCGCCCCCGACCGGGTGGTTGGACGGAGAGGTGGGCCTGCGGCCAGAGCTGGCCCTCCTGCCGCTCGCCGGACAGCAGCAGCCCGGCACAGCCGACCTCCTTCATCCGCTGCGGCACCGGCTCGTGGACCGCCCGGCCGGCACCGCCACTGCGTCGCGCCAGCACCAGATGGAAGCCGAGGTCCTTCGACTGCGGCAGGAACTCCAGGAACGGCGCCAACGGCCCGGCGCCGCCACCGGACAGCAGGTCGTAGTCGTCGCAGAGCACCACGACCTCCGGCCCCTTCCACCACGACCGGCTGCGGAGCTGGTCGACGGTCAGGGTGTCCGGAGGTAGCCGGTTGCGGATCTCGCCGGCGACGCCCGCCACCAGCCCCTGGGCGGCGGTGGCGGTGCCCGCGTACGCGGCGAGATAGGCGTCGGGTACCGCGTCCAACATGGTGCGTCGCAGGTCGATGACCGCGAAGACCAACTGGTCGTCGGTGAACTGGGCGGTCAGGTCCCGGACCAGCAGGCGAAGCAGCGAGGTCTTGCCGCTTGCCGAGTCACCGAAGACGAGCAGGTGCGGGTCGGTGCCGAACAGGTCGAGCATTGTGGGCCGCAACTCCGCCTCGTCGAGCCCGAGCCGGACCCGTCCGTCGGCGGGGAGCCCGGTGGCCACCTCGCCGTACCCGATCATGGTGGGCAGCATCCGGATGGCCGGGGCCGACGGGCCGGTCCAGGCCGTCGCCACCCGGGACACCAGGTCGTCCAGGCCCTTCGGCAGGGTGCGAACGTCGTCGCTGCCGTCGATGCGGGGCAGTGCGATGTGCGCGGTCAGGGCGTCCTGGGTCAGGCAACGGCCCGGCGTGTCGGCGCGCAGGTTCTCCGCGGCCTGCCGCTTGATGGACGAGTCCAGCGGGTCGTTCAACCGGAACTCGATCTTCGAGCCGATCACCGCCTGGAGCTGCATCCGCAGGTCCGACCAACGGCCGGCGGTCAACACCAGGTGTACGGCGTACCCGAGCCCCCGGGCACCGATGTCCTGGACGAGATCGGCGAGATCCTCGAACTCCGACTTCAACACCGGATAGTTGTCGATCACCAGCACGACGTCGGCGGCGGCCAACTCGGGCAGCCGCCCCTCCCTGTGCATCTGCCGCATCGTGTCGATCGAGTCGATGCCGTGCGCGGCGAACAGCTCCTCCCGTTCGGTCATCAGCATGCTGACCTCGGTCACCGTCCGGCGGATCCGGTCCGGGTCCAGTCGACCGGCCACCCCGCCGACGTGCGGGAGCCCGGCCAGCGCGTTGAGCGCACCGCCACCGACGTCGACGCAGTAGAACGCGATGTCCTGTGGGGTGTGGGTCAGCGCGGCCCCGGCCACCAGGCTGCGCAGCAGTGTCGACTTACCGGTCTGTGGCGCGCCGAGCACGCAGACGTGCCCGCCGGCGCCGGAGATGTCCAGCACGAACGGTTCCTGTTTCTGCTCGGTGGGCCGATCGAGCAGACCGAGCGGGATCCGCAGCCGGCCGCGCCGCTCCACCGGAGCCACCAGGCCGTACGCCGGATCGGTCTCCAGCGGGCCGATGACGGAGTCCAGTGGCAGCGAGGCCGGTAGCGGCGGCAGCCAGATCCGGTGCGCCTGCCGTCCGTGCTCGCGCAGCCGGTCGACCACCACGTCCAGGGTGCTCGGCGCCGAGACGCTCTCGTCGGCCTCGGCCGACTCCTCGGTCGTCAACGGCTTCGGCAGGTGCCGGGCCACGTTGTACATCAGGAAGACCGTCGGGTCGGGTGCGGCGTCCACCACCTCCTCGCCGGCCGGCGGGTGATACGTGCCGGACACGTACGCCGCCTTGAACCGCTCGAAGACAGTGGTGTCGACCTTCAGGTAACCCGACCCGGGCAGCGGTGGCAGCCGGTACGCGTCGGGCACCCCCAGCACGGTGCGGCTCTCCTGCTCGTTGAAGGTGCGCAACCCCAGCCGGTACGACAGGAACGACTCCAGCCCGCGCAGTCGACCCTCCTCCAACCGCTGCGAGGCGAGCATCTGGTGGATCCCGATCGACCGGCCGATCCGGCCGATGGCGATGAACAGCTCGATGAATTCCGGTTTGGCGGTCAGCAGCTCACTGAACTCGTCGATGATCACCATCAGGTTGGGCAGTGGCGGCAACGGCCGGCCGGCGTCACGCCGCTTGTTGTACTCGGTGATGTTGGCCAGCTGTCCGGCGTCGAGCAGGATCTGTTGGCGGCGCTTCATCTCCCCCTGGATCGCGTCGTGCAGCCGGTCCACAAGGCCGGCGTCGTCGGACAGGTTCGAGATCATCGCCGAGGTGTGCGGCAGGTGTTCCAACCCGGCGAAGGTCGCGCCGCCCTTGTAGTCGACGAGCACCAGGCTCAGCCGCTCGGGCGGGTGGGTCATCGCCAGGGTGAGCACCAGCGTCCGCAGAACCTCGGACTTGCCGGAGCCGGTCGCGCCGACGCAGAGCCCGTGCGGGCCCATGCCGCCCAACGCGGCCTCCTTGATGTCCAGGTGCACCGGGTTGCCGTCCGTCCCCACCCCGAACGGCACGGTGAGGAAGTCGGAAAGCATCCGGGGCGCCCACAGGGAACGCACGTCGTAGCTCGCCTCGTCGACGATGCCGAGCAGACCACGCAGGTCGACTGTCGCCTCCAACGGCGCGTCGTCCACGGTGTCGGCGACCAGCCGCAGCGGCGAGACCCGCCGGGCCAGCGACGCCATCTCCGACAGGTCGAGCTTGTCGACGGTGCCGGTGGACGCGCCGCGCAACCGCTCGCGCTCGGCCAGGATCACCTGCGCCCGAGTGTCGGTGACCTTGCGCAGATCCTGAACTGTGACCCGGTCGTCCTCGCAGAGCACCCGCACATCCACATGGGACGGCTCGTGCTGCTGGTCGTCGACGAGCACCACCACCGCCATGCCCAGGTCCTCGGGGGCGAGACCGGCTTCGAGATGACCGAGCGGGTCGGCCCGCCCGGCGGAGATCTGGTCGACCACGACGACCAGCCGACTGCCCCGGAACCGGTGCTGGGGATCGCCAAGTCGCCGGGCCCGGTTGACCTCACCGACGCGCCGGGACAGCTCGGCGGTGAGCAGCGCCGCCAGTGCCATCGGCTCGGCCGCCACCAGCCGCTGCGGGGCCGGCCCGTCGAACTCGCTCGGGTGCAGGCAGTGCGGAAGCCACTTCAACCAGTCGAACTCCGGCCCGGCGGTGCCGCCGAGCAGCCACGCGAGACGTACGTCGTCCGGGGCGTGCAGGGTGGCGAGCTGCGCGACCAGCACCCGCACCAGGTTGCGGGTGGCGCCCGGGCTGCCCACCACCGAGACCACACCGGTGACCGGCACCGCGACCGGCATGCCGTCGAGCAGGCGGTCCCGGTCGACCACCAACCGGGCGGCGGCCAGGGTGACCGGGTCCAGGTCGATCATCGGGTTGTTCTCGTCGGCCTGGAGGGTGACCCGCCGCCACAGGCGATCCTGCCCGTGCCCGACCCGCAGCACCAGGAAATCCGGGTCGGCCAGCCGCCGCTCCCACCGCCGGTGCGGGTCACGGAGCAGGTCCGGCAGCACCTCCGGGGCCGGGTGCCGGTGCTGGGCCGCGGCCCGCTGGGTGACCGCGTCCGCCCGGATCTGGTCGCGGATCCGGTCGATGTACTCCAGATAGCGTTGCCGTTGTCGGGAGAAGCGACGAGCCGCGCCGGTGCGCTGGGTGACGTACGCGGCGATGCCCCCGAACACCGTGGCGACAAGCATGCCGAGCCCGGCGATCATCATGATCGGGTTTTGGTTGGCCATCATCATGAGCAACATGCCGGCCCCGCCCATGATCGGGAGGAAGACCTGCATGACGCCCGCGAACCCACCGCCGCCGTCGGGCACCGCCGGTGGTGAGACCACGTCGAGCGCGGTCGGCTCCGGCTCCGGTGGTGGAACCCGGGCCGGTCGGTGAATCACCCGCTGCGTCATCGCGACCCCCTCCGGGCCGAACCGATCAGTGCCTCGGCCGGGTTACCGGTAGTGCTCCGACTGCCTACAGTAGTACCGGTCGACACACCGAACCGACCGTGCGGGGACGGAGGGTCATGGCAACCCGATTCACCCGAGTGACAGTGGTGGCCGGCGGGCGAAGCCTCGATATCAGCCTGCCGGCGGCCCGGCCGGTGCTGGAGTTCGTGCCGCAGGTCTGCGAGCTGCTCTCGCTCACGCCCGAGGCCGCCGGCCGCTGGAGGCTGTCCACTGTGGCCGCCGGTGGATTGGACCCACGCCGCTCCCTGGACGAGGCCGGCATCATCGACGCCGAGACGCTCTATCTGACCCCGCCCGAGCAGGCACCCCTGCCACCGTTCGTCGACGACGTGGTGGACGAGGTGCAGGCCACTCTGGACGACGACGGCAGCGAATGGCGTGACGCCGCCCGGATGACGGGCAGTGCGGCACTGGCCGGTGTCGTGGTGCTGACCCTCACGTACGCGCTCACCACCATGCCGGTGCCGGTGGCCGCGGCCCCGGCCATGCTGTTCACGGTGGCCGCGCTGGCGGTGTTGGCCGGCCGTGTGCTCGGCGCACCAGGTGGCACGCTGCTGATCGCCGCCGCCGTGCCGGCCTGGTTGGTCGCCGGCGTCGCGGTCGCCCGAGCGGCCGGTTGGCCCGAGCCGGCCCTTCTCACCGCCGGCGCCCTGGGCGCCGGTCTCGGCGCCGCCCTGTTCGTGCTGGCGGGCGAGCGGTGGTATGGCGTTGCCGCTGGTGGGCTCGCGGTGACGGTGCTCGGCGGGCTCGGCACCGCGCTGCTCGCCGCCGGTCTCGATCCGCGGCAGACGGCGGCCGTGGGCTCGGTCGTTGTCGTCTTCGCGGTGGGGCTCGCCCCCCAACTCGCGCTCAGCTCGGCCCGCCTCGTCGATCTGCTGCGCCGGCAGGAGGAGAGCCAGTGGGTCGGCCGACACCTGGTCGCGGCGGCGGTCCGCCGGGGTCAGACGGTGCTGTCCGGTGCCGTCGTCGGCGTCGCGCTGGCCGCCAGCGCCGCCTGTGTCGTGCTGCTGACCGGCCCGGCCGGCATCGGCGTGCTGCTCGGCGCGGTGCTGGGGCTGGTGTTCGCGCTGCGGTCGCGGGTCTTTACCCGCTTCGGTCAGGTGTTGCCCATGCTCGTCCCGCCGGTGACGGCGGCCACCGTGGCGGTGCTCGATGCCGTCCGCCTCAGCGACGCCGACGAGGCGGTGCGGGCCTGGCTGGCCGTGGTCGGTGTCCTGGTGGTGGCGGGTGCGGTGCTCTGGGCCGGCCGTCCCCGGCTGGACGACGTCGGTGCCGCCCGGCTGCGGCAGCTCTTCGACCTGGCCGAGGTGCTCGCGGTGGTCAGCCTCGCGCCGCTGGTGATCGCTGTCTTCGGTGGCTTCGACTGGGCGGCCCGCTGAGCCGAGGGCCGAGCGCATCCGCTGATCAGCCGATCCGTGTGCCGCGGAGCACGATCGCCGTGGTTGGCCCGGACGCCTCCGCCGGCCCGGCCGACCGCACGAGGAAGGCCCCCGCCGCGTCCGACGCCTGCTGCGTGGCGACGGGTGGGGCCAAGCCTCGTTTCTGGCGTTGCTGGGCGAGCAGGCCGCCGATACTGGTGATCGCCCAGACCGCGACAAGCAACAGGGCACCGACGACCAGGCTCGCGATCACCGTCGCGTAGGGGCGGCGCAGATCGCGTGGGCCGCGCCGGGACCCGTGCAGGAGCGCGGCCTTGGCGGTGGCGGTGCGCAGTGCGTGCGCCTCGACCACCACCCGGTCCCGGCCGTCAGCCACGGCCGCGCCCGGCCCCGTCGTCAGTCATTGTCGCGCCCACCTCGGTGGTCAGCCATGGTCGTCGTCCCGGTTGGCCTCGTCGTCCCGGTTGGCCTCGGTGGCGGCGGCCACGTCGTCCGCATCGGCCGGTTTGATGCTCTGAGCCACCGCCACGATCACGTCGGCGAGCACCTGCTCCATCTCGGGGTGCGGTGTCGCGGCACTGAGCAGGGCCGTCCAGGTGGTGGCGGGCAACGGCAGGAACAGCTGTAGCACCGTCGAACGCACCCGGGTCAGGCCGCCCGGCGGCACCGTGGACGCGACGTCGCGGTGCAACACCCCCGGCCCGACCGGCGTCTCGACCTCCTCCGTCGTGCCGGTCCGTGGCAGCGTCTGCCGGACCAACGCGAGACCGGCCGGTTGCGGCGCCGAGTTGAACCAGCCCAGGTGCAGCCCGGCGCTGCCGACCGCACCTGTGGACATCCGACCCAACTGCACAAGACTCAGCGACGCGCCGGCCCGTTGACAGTCCGCGACGAGCTGTTCGAGGAACTGGAGAACTCCCCGACGCTCGGCGGCGCGTAGGCGCTGCCCGAAGAACCGGTCGTCGACCATCCGTGCGGCGCTGTGCTGCCAGGACTCCGGATTGGTGTCGAGCAGCGCCCAGTCCGAGGGAACCCCGATGAACCACGGGAAATCCGGGTGCGGAGCATGGGGGTTGAGCTTCAGGTCGTGCGAGGGCAGCGGGTCGAGCATGGAGACGTCGCTCACGCGGCACCCCTACGATTCGGTCGGGCGCAGCGCGGCGGCGGTCTGGGTGTCGAAGTCGGAGACCATCTTGCCGATCGCGCTGGAGAGCCCGCCCCACTCGCCGATGTTGTTCATCAACTCGAGCAGGCTGGTCTTCCACTCGTCGCGGAAATCGGAGATCGCGCCCTGAATATCGGAATGATCATCGGTCAGGCCGGCGCAGTCGACCACCCCGCGATGGTCCGTCTTCAACTGGTCAGCGAGGGTGGTCAAGTTTCCACCTAGGCTGACCAGCGTCGCATAAGGATACTGAACGTACGTCATCCCGCCTCCCCGTCATCGCTCGCCAAGGCTAACAACTCACGTCTATACGGGGGGACCCCGATGACCGAGTACCGACAGATCGGCCGGACGATGGTGCGAGCCCTCGACCCCCGCATCACCGCCCGGGTGCGGGCCGAGCGGGAGCGCGACGAGATTCTCTCCGCCCGGCTCCGGCCGGGGGTGATCGCCGTGGTCGGCCCGGGCTCGGGCACCGGCCGCTCGACAGTGGCCGCCCTGCTGACCTGGGCGCTGGCCCGCCACCAGGGCGGCAGGGTGCTCGCCGTGGACACCGGCCACGGCGGCGGCCTGCACAGCCGGCTGGCGATCCGGGCCGGTGGATCCACCGAGGTGGTGCTCGCCGGCCTCGGCCTGCGCGGTGCCACCGACGGTCGGCGGCCCGCGGTGGGTCATCGGTGGCTGCGGGAACGCCTCGCGCTGGCCGAGCGGGCGATGCTGCTGGCCGGCCCCCCGGGCGCCGCCGAGCCACCGGTGACGGCAGCCGAGTACGGCACGGTCTCGGCCACCCTGAGCCGCTGGTTTCCCGTACGGGTCGTCGACACCCCGCCGCTGACCGACGACCCGGTCGTGCCGGCCGTGCTGACCCGGGCCGACCGGGTGGTGCTCGTGGCCCCGAACGACGAGCGCGGCCCCCGGTGGCTCGCCGACTGCCGGTCCTGGGTCGCCCCCCTGCTGCGCGAGCCGTTCGACCAGGTCGGCGTGCAGGTACTGGTCGGCCAGGGCACACAGCCGGTCGATGCCACGGCCGGGCAGTCGCCCGGTGACCTGCCGACCTTCGTCCTGCCGTACGACCCGGCGCTGCGGACCGCCGACGCGCTGCGCTGGGCCGATCTCGCGAGCGGCACGCAGGAGATCATTCTCGACCTTGCCGCGCAGATTGTGCGAGATATGCGACTCGGGTAGCACACAAAGGTCGTTGCGTGTCTATGTTCGAATAACTGTGGGTCGAGTTCACGGGAGGGGCTCCGGATGGGCGCGAAGTTTTCGATCACCGACAATGCGGTCAACCAACACTCGTCAAACCTAGACACTTCGGTCGCCGCGCTCAACAGCCAGGCGCGATCGTTCATCAGCGCGATCGAGCCGCTGCCGGCGGTCTGGAAGGGCTCCGCGTTCCAGAGTTGGGACCAGCTGACCCAGCGGTGGAACACGGCGATGGCCGATCTCAACAAGGCGTTGACCGACATCACGAGCCGGGTCGGTTCGGCGGGGCAACTCTACGACACCTACCACTCGGAGCAGACCAGCCAGTTGCAGTCGACCATGGGGTCGGCCAACTGGGACAGCGCGAAGTTCCGGGGCTGACGGGAAGGTTACGGGGATCATGGGTGACGTCTTCAGTTACGACGAGTCGACCGCTGGGTCGGCGCAGGGCGACATCGCGTCGGTCGCCAACGGGGTCCAGGCAAGTCTCGATGATCTGACCAACTTCGTCACCCGGGTGAAGGCCAACTGGGAGGGCGACGAGATGGAGATCTACAACGGCATCCAGATGCAGTGGAACACTGCGGCGGACACCGTCAAGCAGATCCTCGACTCGGTGAAGGGTGCCCTGGGTCAGACCACGACGTCCGTGCAGGAGATGCGCGGTCAGGTGCGGGGGACTTTGCAGGGCTGATCCATTCGTGCGTCCGCGTCCGGGCATCGATCGATGTCCGGATGCGTCGTCGTGCTACGCGGTGCCGGGCGGACAGCTGCCCCGACCGGGTCTGCTTCCGCTTGTCTTGAGGCGTAGTCATCTGTCGTCGTATCGGGTGGGTCGGTGGTTTGGGTCGTCGTGGGCGTCAACGCTTGATCAGCGGGTGGAGGTCGACGAGCAGGGGGTGTGCTTCGTCGCCGAGGACGGCATGGTCCTGTCCTACCCGATGCCCGCTGGTGTCGAGGCGCAGACGATGCCGGAGACCGGGCCTCGCTGGCCGCTCACCGCGACTGCCGACGGCTACCGCGTTGACCAGCCCGAGACCGGTCGGGCCCTGCACTTCCAGACGTTAGCGGACTTCCAGACGGTTTCTGACCAGCCCGAGCCAGAGGGCGGTCGTCCCGGGCCTGAGCCGGAGGGTGACGGTGACCCTGTTCGGGTGCTGCCGCTGGTTGCCGTGACGGACCGCAATGGTCATCGGATCGACGTGGACTGGCGCGACGGTGTGGTCACCGAGGTTCGGCACAGTGGTGGGTACCGGATCGGTGTGGACACCCTGCACGGGCAGGTGGCGGCGCTGAGTCTGCTCGACGCGGAGCCTTCGGGTGATGCCCGGACCCTGGTGCGGTTCGGCTACGACGAGGGCGGTCACCTCGCGGAGGCGGTCAACGGGTCGGGGTTGCCGTTGCGGTTCTCCTATGACGACGATGGCCGGTTGGTCCGCTGGCAGGACCGTAACGAGCAGGAGTACCGCTACACCTACGACGAGCAGGGCCGCTGCGTCGCCGCGACCGGCTCGGGCGGATACCTGTCCGCGCGGTTGCGTTACGACCCGGTTGAGCGGAAGACCGCGGTGGACGACTCGCTCGGCCACACCACGGTCTACGAGCTGACCGAGCGCGGTCAAACGCATCAGGTCACGGACCCGCTGGGTCATGTCACCTTGTTCACCTGGGACCGGTTTGATCGGAAGCTGTCCGAGACCGATGCTCTCGGGCGGACGACTCGTTGGTCCTACGATGACGACGGCAACCTGGTCGAGGTCACCCGCCCG